>CALCJP010000251.1 GCA_937967625.1 uncultured Saprospiraceae bacterium | reverse complement strand
AAAGGGTTGTATTTGATTGATGAGCCGGAGGCGGCACTTTCTCCTACTCGTCAATTGAGCTTACTTTCTTTAATCATGGAAAAGGTCAAAAAGACGGGCGCGCATTTTATCATCGCGACGCATTCGCCGATTATGATGTCGGTGCCTGATTCGGAGGTTTTTTATTTTCAGGAAGGAAAAATTTCTAAAATCGACTATAAGGAAACTGAGCATTTTCAGTTGACGAAGATGATTTTGGAGCAGCCAGATGGAGTTTTTCGGGAGTTGTAAATTGGGTCGGCTCTTATTACAATAGCTATTACACAGAGATTCACAGAGGAGACACAGAGATTCACAGAGCAAAAAAGAAACACTTCAAGACATTCCGCTCACCTTTCTATCTCAAAAAGAAAAGTGGTTTATATATTCGTGTGATATTCTTATATGAACTCATGTGCCTTATATGGTTCAAAAAACACATTTGCCGAAAGGCGAAAAAAATAAAATCATGATAAAAAAGCTACTCTTCTCCACTGTTTTGATGTTGACTTCTTTCTGGGTTTTCGCCCAACCCGACATTGACCACTCGCAACATGGCTGTCATTATTTCCAAAATCGGGAAGCGATTGCGGCGGCTATGACTGCCATTCCGCCTCCGACGGGAGCAATCAATGAGCGGAGCGATACGATAGATGTGCTGCATTATGACATCACTCTCGACGTGACTGAATATGGCGGCAAAATTCAAGGAATCACCAAAGTAACTTTCACGCCACTGATGGATGGCTTGACCTCAATCACACTTGATTTAGAAGGCTTAACCGTCGATTCCGTTTGGAATGACGGGGGTATGCCGATGAATTATACGCAACGGGTGGACACCTTTTTGACCACTGTGTTTTTCGATCAGCCACTCGGGATGAATGATACTGCCTCGGTCACTTTGGCGTATGGCGGATTTCCGATTACTTGCCCATCGGGGTTTGGTGGATTCTATTACGAAGACCAATATGCTTACAATTTGAGCATCGGTCTCGCTGCCTATCCGCACAACTTTGGGCGCGCTTGGTTCCCTTGTTTTGATAATTTTCAGGAGCGCTCTTTTTATACTTGGCGCGTGATTACGCCCTCTGACCGTATGGCAAAAGCATCGGGCGAATTTGTCGAATCCATCGACATGAGCGATAACAGAACCATGTGGGTTTATGAAATGAACAAGCCGCTCCCCACCTACTTGGCGAGTGTCGCTGCCGCGAAATATGCACCCATCAGATGGACCCACACTGGCGAATATGGCGACGTGCCTATCGAAATCATGGCGCGACCTGCTGACTCCGTTGATGTCAAATTTGCCTTCGCCAACCTCAGCACTGCCATCGGTACTTTCGAAGATTGGTATGGCGAGATGATTTGGTCGAGCGTCGGTTATTCTATGGCAACGCGGGGCGCGATGGAAGATCCGAACAATATCATCTACCCACAATTTGCCGCAACAGATGGCAACACCAACGACCGCCTCATGGCACACGAACTTTGCCACCAATGGTGGGGCAATGCCGTCAATCCGAAGACCTCAATGGACATGTGGATCAAAGAAGGGAATGCCGAATATGGCGCCCACCTGTTTTTCGAAAAACTAGATGGGCAAAAAGTTTTTGAAAATGTCGTTTCAGATAACTTAGCCGAGGTGCTTAAAACCGCTCACATCGTTGACGGGCAGTTTCGCGCTCTTTCTCCCATGCCACCGACGCATACTTACGGACCCCACACCTACAACAAAGGCGCGTCCATGCTTCACAATATGCGCGCCTACATGGGCGACTCACTTTTCGAATATGGACAAAAAGAGGTCTTAGCTGCTTTCGAATTTCAACCAATGGACGCTTACGAATACCGCGATCAGTTGACCGCTTCGACAGGGGTGGATATGAAAGATTACTTCGACGCATGGATTTTTGCGCCGGGGTTCTCCAATTTCGAAATTGATAAGAAGACTTTCGCCCCTTCGGCCAATGGATTTGAAGCCACTCTCGACATTCAGCAGAAGTTGAGAGGGACAACAGTTTTCCATGACAACATTCCGCTTTTCATCACCTTTTTGGATGAACAGTTGAATGAATTTACAGAAAAAGTGATGATGTCTGGCGAGTTTATGACGTTTACAGTTCAAGTGCCTTTTGAACCGGAATTTGTCTTTATCAACTTCCATCAGGAGATGAATATGGCGCGTCTGCAAGAAGCACGCATGATTGATGATGTTACTACTTTTACGCCTCGCAACACCAGTTTTCAAGTAGAAGTGCAAAATGTAGGCAATCCTACTTTCCTCAATATCGTCCATCATTGGACGGCTCCTGACGCGCCCGATCCTATTGACAATCCATTTGATGCGCGTTTTTCGAACACGCATTATTGGTCAGTTAGAGGTAATGCAGAAGCTGATTTTTCATCAAGAGGTCTAATTGGTTTTTCCGATCTCTTAGATGAAGATCTCATTGCCAATGGTAAGGACAGCCTCATCTTAGCATGGCGCCCCAATGAGCAATCACCGTGGGTGGAGCATCCTAATTATCGTAAATTTGTAGGACCGAGCAGGATTTTTATAAACGACTTACTGATGGGTGATTACACCTTCGCGAATGGTTCTCTCAATGTCGTTTCAACCGAGGAGCCATCGGCACCGCAATATTTCACGGAAGTGTATCCTAATCCAGCTTCGGAGCAAGTCAACTTTAAAGGCTACTCTGATGACTTACGTCAAAATCAATTGACCATCCAAATCACCGACGCTTTAGGCCGGTTAGCCTTAACGGCAAATGCCGATTTGGTGCAAGGCCAGTTTGATACCAATGTCAATATCAGCTCTTTAACCGCTGGCATTTATTTTTCTAATATCCTTTCGGAAAATGGAGAGGTAGTTGGCGTGGAAAGGCTCGTGGTTAAGTAGGACAGTTTTTTATTGAACCATATAAGACATTTAAGAACATATAAGTTGCCTTGGAAAATCTTATATGTCCTTATGTGCCTTATATGGTTCAAAAGAAAAAGAAAAAATGCACCAACAACACCAACTCAAAGTCACCCGCACCGCGCTTTACTATCTTATCGGCACACCAGGCAAACACATCACGCGACTCGTCATCGCCTGTCATGGGCAAGGGCAATTAGCCAAACATTTTGTGCGGCGATTCGATGTATTGGATGATGGAAAAACATTGGTGATTGCCCCAGAGGCACTTTCAAAATTTTATCTAAAAAACATGCAGGGCGAGGTCGGCGCTTGCTGGATGACTCGCGAAGATCGGTTGCTTGAGATCGCCGACTATTCCAATTACTTGCAGCAGTTGTTTGATCATTTTGTGCCGCAATTGCATGAAGAGGTGCAGATTACCTTATTTGGTTTTTCGCAAGGCGGCGCCACGATATTCAGGTGGGCGATGGAAAAATTTCCGCCGGTTCATCAATTCATTTCTTTTGGTAGCATGATTCCTGAAGATTTAGATTATTCCCCTCATTTGGAATATTTCAACTCCAAAAAGTTAATTTGGATTTACGGTACTTCCGACCAATTCCTCACCCCAAAACGTCTCGATTTTCATCGAAATCTGATTCAAGAAAAGCAATTGGACTTTGAAGAAAGGACATTTGACGGAAGTCATGAGGTGCCGAGGGAGGTGGTGAAGTCGCTATTTGTATGAGTATTTGCCGAAAGGCAAAAATCAACTTAAATTCAACTCATAACGAATGCTACGCCCGCCTCCAATCTGAAGAAATGCTCCTATGGTTGCCAATTGCTGCATATCACGAGTAGCAGTCGCTCTCGAACTGCCAGTAATGGCAACATATTTTCGAGCATTCATACCACCTTCGAAACCTTCAACGCCTGCTTCAAACATTCGATTGATGGCTTTGAGTTGGCGTTCATTTAATTGGGCTTGGTAGGATTGATAGAAACGTCCTTTTTGGACAGTGAAGTTAATTTCCAACTTGGCAGCTTCAACCGCCTTATTGACTACACCTATAAAATACACCAACCAATCTGTGATTTCATTGGATTGTTGCGCAACTTCGAGTGCGGAGTAGTAGGATTTTTTGTCTGCCTCAATAATTTGGGAAAGGCTAAAAATAGCAGGACTTGCCAGCCCTTGCGATAAAGCTTTTTCTGAGATCGCTCTGCCAATACGACCATTGCCATCTTCAAATGGGTGGATGGATTCAAACCAAAGGTGAGCAATCGCCGCTCGCAAAGAACTTTCCAAATCCGTGGATTGATTAAACCAATTCAGAAAGACATCCATCATCTCAGGCACTCTTGAAGAGGGAGGTGCCGTAAAATGTACGCGTTCTCTACCCATAGCTCCTGAGACAATTTGCATGGGGGCTTCATGAGTACGCCAATTTCCAACTATCATATCTTCTCTATAAGATAGCATAGATTCGTGCCATGAAAACAATGCTTCTTGTGTCAATGGTTTTTGAAAGTCAGACCTTACGGAAGCCATCATTTGAGTAATTCCTGTAGCGCGCAAATCATAGACAGGTACTTTTTTAGAATTAAACCCAAGGTTGTTTCGAATTGAAGATCGAATGTCGGAGCGAAGTAAGAATTCACCTTCAATTTCGGAGGTTTTCAACGCTTCGTTGGTCATGAGGCTGATTGATACCTCCGTTTTTTCGCTTTCGTTGAGCATACTAAATTTGCCTTTCAGGAAAGCTGTTTTATCAAGGTATTCTGCTAACAAGTCTTTGATGGTAGCCTTTTCATAGCTGAAATTTGTCCAGTCTTTTTGTTGCCAATTATAGAGCATGAGGCAAATATAGCAATTAATTGCCTCAAAATTCATCAAATTTTGAGGCAATTAAAACTCTTAATTGCTTCATTTAAAAAATCGCACATTTGCCGAAAGGCAGAAATATGCAATGAAACAATATCCCGAACTTGCTTCGGGAGCGAAATTCCGAACCTATTTGGGAAAACAATCAAACAATAAAACCATCAAACAATCCTCCTCTAATAAGCCCGCTTATCCACCCCATCCATAAAATACATAAACGACCGATTCACAATGCGATTGCCGCCGGGCGTCGGGTAGTTGCCTGAGAAATACCAATCGCCCTTGCTGTTGGGGCAAGCTGCATGAAGCCCTTCGAGAGTTTGATAGATGACTTCGACTTTAGGTTTGATATTGGGAGGAGTAACGATTTCGGCGATTTTTTTAGAAATCTCCTCAGGAGTGAAGAGTTCGTAAAGAGGTGCGACTTCGTTTTTGACTTTTTCGCTTGGGAGTTTTAGCGATTTCTTGCAGCGGTCGTATGTCTTTTTGAGGAGCTTCTTTTTGCCATGGTCTTCGAGGAGTGCGACGAGGGCGCGGAAGGCGACAAAGTTTTTCATTTTGGACATGTCGATTCCGTAGCAATCAGGGTAGCGAATCTGTGGCGCAGACGAAACGATGATAATTTTTTTCGGTTTGAGTCGCGAGACGATGCCGATAATACTGTCCCGCAGCGTCGTCCCTCTCACGATAGAATCATCCAACAGGACGAGCGTATCTTTTTCGTTTTTGACAATGCCGTAGGTGACATCATAGACGTGGGCGACCAATTCGCCGCGAGAGCTATCGTCGGCGATAAAGGTGCGCAGTTTGGCGTCTTTGACGATGATTTTTTCGATGCGCACTTGGCGCTTCATGATTTTATCCAGCTTCTTCTTGGAGAGGCTGCCTGCTTTTAAAATCTTATCTTTTTTCTGCTCCAGCAGTTTGGTTTCCAATCCATGCATAAAGCCAAAAAATGCCGATTCTGCCGTGTTGGGCACGAATGAGAAAACGGTATTTTTAAAATCGTAATCCACTGATTCGAGTACGCGATCGACCAGTTCTTCTCCTAAATTTTTGCGCTCTAAGTAGATGTCTCGGTCGGTACCGCGTGAGAAGTATATTCGCTCGAAAGAGCAAGAAAGCTGCTCTGCTGGCTCTGTAAATGGCTCCTCGCTCACCTTCCCGTTGCACTTCATAATGAGTGCATGCCCGGGTTTAACTTCTTTAATCACCGAGTGGTGTACGTCGAAAGTCGTCTGTATCGCAGGTCGCTCACTTGCCACTGCTACCACCTCATCATCTTGATAATAAAACGCAGGTCGAATGCCGTTCGGATCGCGCATAACGAATGCGTCTCCATGACCAATCAACCCCGCCATCGCATAGCCGCCATCAAATTTTTTGCTCGACCGACGCAGTAATCGCTGCACATCCAAATGCTCAAAAATCAACTCACTAATTCGCAAATTATCAAATCCTTCGGGCTTAAACCACTCAAAAAGGCGCTGCACTTCGTCATCCAAAAAATGACCGATTTTCTCTAAAACTGTAACCGTATCAGACTTTTCTTTTGGGTATTGTCCCAACTCGACCAATTCATCAAACAACTCATCGACATTGGTCAGGTTGAAATTACCTGCCACGACGAGGTTTCTATTTTTCCAGTTGTTTTGGCGCAAGAAAGGGTGGACGGTTTCAATGCTATTGCCACCATGCGTACCATATCGAAGATGCCCCAACAAAACCTCACCCGTAAATGGTAGATTATCTTTCATCCACTCGGGATCGCGGAGTTGGTCGGGGGTGATTTGATTGAAATATTCATAGACGTGCGCAAACAAATCTTTGAGTGCATCAGGCGCATTGCTCCGATGACGACTGATGTAGCGTTTGCCAGGCGGCATATTGAGTTTGATGGTTGCCAAACCGGCACCGTCTTGCCCTCGATTGCGCTGCTTTTGCATCAACAAGCGCAGCTTGTTCAAGCCATAAAGTGCCGTACCATACTTGTCCTGGTAAAATGAAAGTGGCTTTAGGAGTCGTACGAGTCCAATCCCGCACTCATGCTTTATCAAATCACTCATGAATTGTTATTTACACTTCCGTGAAAAAAGTAACCTAACTCAAATAATCGTCATTTTTGACAAACAGATTTTTCGCTACTCTGCGTTAAAAAATCTTTCCATAGCGCGGCTATGCAAAGATTTTTTGCCTTGATTAGCAAAAAATCTGCTCTGTCAGAAATGACGATTACTTAACTTAGGCTACTTAAAGAAAGCGCAAAAGTAGGTAAATGAAAGAGTAATTTTCAATTTTTTAACGCGGGGGTAACGAAGGTTTTTTTCGCTTTCGCGAAATGTGAATGGATTGAGACATTTCGCGAAAGCGAAAAATTACTCCCATAAAACGGGTTCGGTTTCCCCCTCCACCATTCTTCCTGATCGCATAGTGAAGGTAGCAGTAAAAACGTGAGTTTGAGCGATGGTCGGTTGTTCCATAAAAAGTAAGCCATGTGATTCTATCCAAAGATGTTCCCAATCTTCCGAGCGAGCTATCCAGTCTTCAATAGATTCTTCGCCATTGACTAAGATAATATCGTTTAAGGGTTCTCCTTTTTTAATGTTGTTGAAATCGACACTGCTCGTAATCACAAGGTTCTCTATCGGATCGCTCAAGCCTTCATGTCCCGGATCAGCGCAGGAAGTCGCAAATGCCTGATTTATAAAAACGCCGGACGGGAAAAGATTTTCTACAAACTCTTCTTCATACCGAAATTGCAGATAAACTGAATCACCTGCTACGCTTCCATTTGAAGTAGCAAACCACTCGCCATCGTGAATAGATATTTCCACATCCAATATCTTCCACTCTTCAGGTGGGCTGAAACATTCGCAGCCAAAAATGCCAACAAACAAAATGATAACTGAAAGGATTCTTTTAATATTCATATTTGATTTGAGTATGTTTTCTGAGTTTAAATTTGGGCTTTTTTTCGCTTTCGCGAAATGTGAATGAATTGGGACATTTCGCGAAAGCGAAAAAATTATTCTACCACGCGAAAGCAATAACCACCCCATTTGTGAAACCTCTCATCTACTTGATTAGCCATATTAGTATTATAGTGCTCAAGTTCAGATTCCGACAAAAGAAAGGCATTATTATCAAAATCGCCATTAAGGTTTGTTTGTACTTCAAATGATTCTAATTGACACTTGCCAATAAAATCTTGACTTGAATCGAAAATAAATGGAGTAACCGTAGCTATGAAAATACCTTTACTCTTGGTTATTAGCTTAATTTTTACAGAAATAGTATCGCCTATCAGCTTCTCATCTAAGAGGACGATAGACTTACCTTTTGAGAAATCAAACCAAGTCGGGTTATGAATTGAGTCATCAATGATATTGAAATACTCCCTAATGTCTTGATTTACATCAAGTGAATCTACATCTATTTGATTTGCAGAAAGACGAAAGTTCCAATTGATATTCCCCAAATCATATCTTTTATCGGTGTTGTTTTCATAAACTTCTCTATGAAATCTTGAGAAAAACGTCAATGTATCACCAAGTTGATAAGTTTCTTGATATGGTAAACAAGTTGAAGGGATTTCGAACTCCTTCGGGCATTCGTCAGCAGGACGAGAAACGCAGGAATAAAGTCCAAAGCCTAAACATATGAGTAATAAATTTTTCATATTGTAATCTTTTTAGCACAGTAGGCTTTTAGCCTACTGTGCTATATCTTATTCACTAATATGAGTTAAATAGATTATTTATTTGCTGAGAAGAGTTCGAAGTTGGGTTAGTCTGAATGATCGCGTTTGTAAACGCCTGAGGAGACATCACACCTGGAGATAACTTTGAAAATAAAAATCCAGAACTAAATCCTTCAACATCATCATTTACCAACAATCCACATCCACCAATTGTTACCTGACCATCACAGGTAGATTCTGGAATGCCGCCATTTCTTGAATCAATCAAGTCATGATAGTACCCAATTGGAATATGATCGGGTGAATCATTTCTTTGTTCTTCTAAAAATAATTCATAGTTGTAACCAATGGGTAAGCTACCACCTCCTGGGTATCTTCCATGGTTATATGTTCGAGCTACAAATTCAGCCCAAGACTCCGAAATTGAAATTATCGGAGCATTTGAACTATTAGATGTCCCATGACCTCCCGCAAGAATTTCCGCCCAAACGAGTGTATTCCAAAATGAGTTGCCAGCTTTTACAAAATGAGAGGCATGAGCAAACTCATGGTATGCCAATCTTTTTAAGCGATCTGAATCATCGTAAGCAATCCCTACATAAACATCAGGTAAATAGGCCACAACTCCTAGCCCCCCTACTAATCCAATTAATGGAGCAAAAGGACCTGTGAAAAATGTAACTCCTGTTATGGCAATACCAGCTGCAGTAGCAATTTGTCCTTGGGAATCCATTACAGCATACCCATAAGAGTTGTTTCGCCCTAAATAGACATCTAGGCCAGAATCAGGTGGTATAATGCCTGAACCTGAATTATCATAAAACTCATGTAGCGCATTTCCAACTGTAGCTGCCCCCCAGTATAAGTGAGAAGTAGTTCCATTATTTCGATGCATGTATTTAAGGTGAATATTATTGTAAACTGGACCATAGAACCTTCCAGCATAATCTTTAATAGTATTTATCCAAGCGTAAACTGATCTCCAACCCGCAGGAGCACCTCTAAATTTTGCTCTATCACTCCTAAACTTCACCCACATCCACATAACACCACGATACTCTTCATTGATTTTCCAACAGCCTTGATCATCAGTCCACGTTTCATCTTCTTGAAACCATGAATCTTTGGTGATAACTTTTACTCTACGGACACCTTCCATACCAAGCATTGTATCTTCTACTTGAATACAACCTCCTGGTTTACGTGGATTAGGATAGACAGGACATTGACAAGGCCCCGCAGCAGGCGGATTTCCGCCGCCACCGCCTCCTTCCCCCTCCTCAAGGATAGGGTCAAAGCCAAGTACACCAGGATCATTCTCAGTATTTTCCATTGCACGAACTACTAAATCTTTATCCGTATAATCAACATGTAACTCAGCAATGATTTGATAAGTTACTTGAGGAAAAGTAAAATCCGGCGCTACAACTGCATATAAAGTGGGTAATTCTTCTGGATCTTCAGGTTGAAAATAATAGTCTCCCATTTCTACAACTTCATATTCCAATTGATAGTCATAGAAAAATTCATCTGTATCTTCCAACTTCTTGACGTCTTCCACATCGGCAGGTAGAAATTTCACATACAAATCTGTTGTTGGCATTACAGTCAAATTCGTTCCATAGAGTTCATTATGGGCAGTTGCCATATTCTCAACTGTAAAAGGATTGGTTCTGAATTCGCCTAAAACGGTAAGTTGTAGAGAATCATCTTCGGAAGTTCTTGTCTCAATTTTCTGTGTAGATACGTTAAAAACGTTTTGGTCGGTTGGTTCGTCAAGTAATCTGTCTTTCTGACACGAGTTGAAAGTAATGAAACCAAGTAGCATTACTCCAAGTAGAATCAATCGGTTGTGATCGGTTGTGATCGGTTGTCTAAAGTACTTCTTCATTTGAAAAAAGTTTTAGTTAAAAATAAGATGAGTATAAATCGTTTTTAAATCAAAGTTTTTCTGTAGCTGTTTTTAAGTTGTTGTAAATATACAAACAAACCATTAATTACAAAATATTTACATTTTTAATCTTCATATCTGATTTGTCTTTGTTTTCAATTTTAAAGTTAAGTCTTTTTAGCATTAGCGACCACCTCCATCAAATTCGATAACTGTTATTGGTGATATTTGTGCAATTGGTCTTCTCATTATTGAGTTTTAAAGGTAAATCAACTAACTTGAAAAAGTTAAATTCCCCCTCCGCCCTATCGGGCACCTCCCCAAGGGGAGGACAGTTGATGTGTTTGAATTTGCTGCGTTAAAAATAAAAACAATGAACAAACTACCCATCCTATTCCTCTTGCTGCTATGCACAAGTGCATCCCGAACTGGCTTCGGGAGTGAAAAAATCAATATAGAAGACGGCTTAGTCGCCTACTACTCCTTCGATAATTGCGACGCGCGCGATGACTCTGGCAATGGGTCTGATGGCAAACTCTTCGGCACCGTCGAGTGCTGGTGTGGCGTAAAAGATGACGGTTTGCTGCTCGATGGCAAAAACGATTATATCGAATTTGAGGGCATGGTCAATCGGTATTTTAATACCTCTGATTTTACGATTAGCTTTTATTTTCGACCGATGTCCAAATCGCTTTTCAAGCAAAGTCTCCTTTCCAAACGCAGCGAATGCACCGAAGATCACTTGCTCGACATCCAAGTGCGCGACGAAGAAATCATCGTCGATGTCCGCCAAAGTGACTGGAAAGATTACCCAGGACTTTCGACCCATCTCGACGGGCAGCAATGGTATCAATATACCCTCGTGCGCAAAGGCACCCTCGCTTTTTCCTATATCAATGGCGCCTTACGGCAAAAATCACATCGTTGTAGCGGCGTGGACATCTCTAACGAAACACCGCTTTCGATTGGTAATAGTCCTTGCGTTGGAGGCACGCTTCGTCGCTTCCGAGGTGTGATAGATGAGTTGCGCGTCTATGATCGAGCCTTAGGCGAAAAGGAAGTACAACAATTGTATGAAGCACATCCAATAGAGTTAGCTCAACAGGACTGCTTTAGCTAAGAAAGAATTTCGCGAAAGCGAAATAAAAAAATCCGCGAAAACCAGCGTCATCCGCGTATTCCGCGTTCCTATCAAGCCACGAGGGAAAAACATTCTCTCATTCAGTCATTCACTAATTCTCTCATTGTAATTCTATACTTTTGCCGCATGAACTACACCCGTCTGGCAATCGTACTTCCTTGCTATAATCCACCTGATCGATGGGCAGATAATTTGATTGAAAAAGTGGAGCAAATTCAAACTCAATTACCAAAAACTCAACTTCAAATCGTTTTGGTCAATGATGGCTCCACCGAAGGCATTCAACCTTATTCCATTCAAAAAATTCAATCAAAAATCACCGATTTCCTTTTTTTAGAACACGCAATCAATCAAGGAAAAGGAGCAACGCTTCGCAAAGGCATGAGTGCCGTTGAGGCGGATTTTTATATTTATACGGATATTGATTTTCCTTATGAGGCAGATTCATTTGTGGAAGTAGCGCAACTACTTTTGCAGCAAAAAGCAGACATTGTCGCTGGCGAAAAAAATCAAAACTATTATGAACAAGTCCCCGGCTTTCGCCGAATGATATCGAAGGTTTTGCAGTGGAGTACGAAAACGATTTTGAGATTACCGACGGCTGACACGCAATGCGGCTTGAAAGGATTTAATGAAAAAGGGAAAGCTATTTTTCTAAGCACTACAATCGACCGCTATTTGTTCGATTTGGAGTTTTTACGAGCAGCAAGTAAAGACAAAAACGTGAAGGTGCTTTTTGTGCCGGTGCAGTTGCGAGAAGGGGTTCAGTTTTCGCAAGTGGGGTTGGGATTGCTTTTGAAGGAAGGGGTTAATTTTTTGAAATTGATATTTAGTTGAGGTCAAACAATTTCGTAGGCTGAGCTTGTCGAAGCCGGGTTTACATTTTTTAATTTCGGCTTCGACAGGCTCAGCCTACGGTACTGCAAGCAACATAACAAACATGAAAAAATCACTTTGGATATTGGTAGCTTTTGCAGCGGCAACTTTGCTGCTCTACTATCCTACCTCCAACGGTGGTTTTGCAGCCGATTTTGTGGGTTGGAAAGATAGATTTGATGCAGGCACTTGGAGTGATTTGCCCAATTGCTTTGGTTATAATGGATTGCACCAATTCTTTCATTTGTTTTTTTATTCGTTTTATAAAGCATTTGAAATCAATGGATTGTGGTGGTATGTCGTTTTTTCGATTGCTCATGCCTTTAATGGATGGCTGCTTTTCCTTTTTTTGAAAAAGTTATTATTTCATCTCAATTTTTCCGCGCAAGCGGCACCTGCGTTGATAGCGGCTGTATTGTTTTTGCTATGCCCATATCAGAGCGAAGTATTGGTGTGGAAGGTCTGTTTTCATTACCTACTTTCGACGGGTTTGATTTTAGGATGTTTATACTTTTTGCTCCCCCCAACCGTAGTTCGAGCGGAGCCGAGAACGAAATCAAAAGAAACTAACTTGTGGTTCCGTTCTCTGCACTTCGACTCCGCTCAGCGCATCGCTCGCTCGAACTCCGATGGCTTGAATTCCGTGAACCAAGAACCATTGCAAATTGGGCTTCCGTTACTGCTTTTCGCCCTCTCACTTTTTGTCCTCGAAATCTCGGTTATCGTTCCGCTACTCGTCTTTTGTTTGCTTTTAATTTTTAGAGCAGATTGGATGACTTTCGTCAAAACGTTGGTTCCATTTTTCGCCATCCTGATTGGTTATTTTTTGATGAACAAAATGATTTTGGGTGGCTGGGTTGGTCACTATGGCGCAGAGCGGCATTTGAATACCGACTTCCTTTTGATTTTTGGAAATGAGTTTCGCTACTTTTTAAAATATGCGATTTTCAGTCGCTATCTGCCGGGGGCGATGAAGACCTCGATTTCAAGTGCTTTCTCGAATCTTTATGTGGTTTACTCAATCGTTGCGGTGCTTTTGATTTTAGCGGGTTGGTTTTTGTTGCAATTGAAAAAGCTCCAACCACGAGTGCTTTTAATGGGCGTTTTTTTCGCGATGTTTTTGGTGGCGATAGTGCCGATTGCAAATTTGTATCATGCCTATGAGTTGACTACCGAAAATGACCGTTACGGTTATTTAGCGTCAGCTTTCTTTTATGCCTTTTTGGTGGTGGGGTGCTATGGGCTGCCTCAAGCAGCGCGCTATGTGATTTTGGGTATCTATTTAATCATTGGATTGCTCCTTACGGAAAATAACGTCCAAAATTGGCACCACGCAAATCGACTCTATCATGGATTGCTGGAAGATTACCGCTGGGACGATTCTGAAAATGTATATGTCCTCGCCGTGCCTGATAATTATGAAGGCATCTTCTTTTTCAAAAACTTCGAGGGCAAAAACCTGATGATAAAAGAAGCTTTGAATTCGTTGGATGGAAGAAATATCAGTGGAGACATCATCCCAATAGGACAATTCGCTATGCGAAAACCAACAGATCGAGTAGAAGTAAGTAGCAATGAAGAAGGCGTCATCACCGTCAAATTTTCCCAATGGGGCAACTGGTGGATGCGTAATTCATTAGGCACCGGAAGCCATGAAACTGACTTGTATCAGTTCAAAAAAATCAATAATGGCTATGAGTTGCGCTTTAAAGAACATTTGCCGAAAGGCGCAAAATTAATTTATTGCGAAGGAGCAAAATGGCGCGAATTGGATTATCATTTTCCGAAAGGGGGAGGATTAAAATTGAACCACAAAAGGCACAGAAAGTCTTGAGCGTTCTTTTGTGGAGTCTTTTGTGCCTTTTGTGGTTCAAAATTCTTTTACCTTTGCGCAAAATTATTTAAACCATGTTTGGAGACCTTTTTGGAAACATAGAAGAACAACAAAAAGCCATCGATGAAAAGTTGGCTGCACTTCAAATTGAAGCCGAAGCAGGCGACGGCGCAGTAAAAGTCACTGCTACTGGCAACCAACGAATTTTGAACATTTCAATAGATCCAGAAAAGCTCGATTGGTCTGATAAAGAAATGGTCGAAGACTTGGTTTTGGAAGCCATCAATCGCGCCTTAGAAATCTCAAAAGAAAAAGCCGCAGACGAGGCACAAAATTTGGTCAAGGATATATTACCTCCCGGCATGGACGGCTTAAAAGGAATGTTTGGCTAAAATATCATTCTGATTTGTCCGTTTTTGGGCTGTGATTCCCTTCAGCCATTCTCACTCATAAAAATTTGACTTTAATGATAAAGTACTTTTATACCGTTCTGATCTTGATAGCCCTTCCGATATTGCTCAATGGGCAGACCGAAGTGGGTTTAGTAACCTACCTCGCGTTTGATGATTGTACGGCTGATGAATCAAGGGGCGATCCCAGTATCATCTCTGTCATCAATGGGCAACCTACTTGCGAGTGTGGGGTGAAAGGAAGAGCGCTTCGTCTCAATGGACTAAACGACCATATCTTCATCGCAGGGCCAGTCAATGGCGAATTTGATACCGAAGACTTCACGGTGAGTTTTTATTTCAAGGCTTTAGGAAATTCGGGTGTTCAGACCATTTTCTCTAAAAGTGGAGAAGATTGTAGCAGTCAAAGTAATTTTGCGGTGCGCTATGATCCAAACCCAAATGCACGAAATTTGAATGTGCAGATGGTTGAAAATAGTAATAAAAGTGCATCTATTTCTAAGTTCAAGACACCTATCCAAAATTGTTGGAATCACGTGGTGGTGGTACGAAGAAATACCAAAACCATTCTTTATCTCAATGGTGAATTGGCAACAGAAGTGGGAGCTTCCTCACGGGTCAATATTCGAAATGATGGAATTTTGACGATTGGAAAAAGCTACTGTACCGCAACGGATCGATTTTTCAACGGCTTGATAGATGAACTTCGAGTTTATAGCCGAGCGCTTTCAAATGATGAGATTGCTGAACTCTATATTGCGCCAGACCGAATTTTGACCAATGATTCTCGACTTTTTAGAGGAGAGGGTTTGGGCGTAGATATTGGACAAACTTGCTCCAGTAGTTTTCTATGGACGCCTTCTGATGGGGTGAGTGATGATACCGACCCGAATGCAACCCTTTCTCCAACTGAGACGACGACCTATACCTTATTTTTTGAAGGCGACGACGGAATTTGCAATGCTTCTGATACGATTCGTATTTTGGTTATCGACCCTAGCACCCTAGGTTGTGAGCAAGTATTTATGCCAAGCGCATTCACACCCAACGACGATAATCTCAACGATTTTTACGGCATCAGTAATCCCGAAATCTTTGCTTTCGGAGGGGCTGATTTAGAGGCTTTTGAGATTTATGACCGCTGGGGCAATTTGGTTTTCCAAACCGCCGAAGCGAGAGATACTTGGAATGGATTCTACAGAAACGAACCCGTCAATCCGGGAGTCATGCTCTACAAAGTGCGCTACACTTGTGCAGGTGAAGAGAAAGTAGAGGTAGGGAGTTTGACAATCATTAGATAGAATTTTTCCCCCTTTCGGGAAATGAATTTAGACATAAGAAGCAAGATCGCTTCGCTCCAAGAAAAAAGACATCATCCACTGTGGATGATGTCTTTTTTTTATTTCGTCTTCTATGTCTCTCTGAATTCTAATTCAAATCTCCGATTCTTCCTCATCATTCAGCAAACCAAACTCGAAAGCTTTTTTTACAAGCCCCGCCACATTTTTAGCATTGAGTTTTCTCAAAAGGCTTTTTCTATGTGAGATGACGGTCGTTGGTGCCAAGAAAAGTTTAGCAGCGATTTCGTCAGTAGTCATTTCTTCGACGATGAGGTGAAGGACTTCTTTTTCACGGCGAGTTAACTTCTGGATGAAATCAGTCATTTTGCGCTGCTTGACCTTGGGCGTTCCCATGAGTAAGCTGTCCGTCACTTCCTTACTGAAGTATCTATCTCCTCCGATGACAGACCGCACAGCTTTGATCATTTCATCTTTACCAGTATTTTTTAGAATATAGCCATCGACACCCGACTTGAGCATTTTGTTAATATATCCCGCTTCACCGTGCATGGTCAAAGCAATGATTTTGATGTCGGAATTGAAGGCTTTAATTTCTTTGCAAATATCAAATCCACTGATGTCGGGCAGATTAATGTCCAACAAAATCAAATCAACCGGTTCTGTTTTGGCGATTTGGATGGCGTCTTTTCCATTGAGTGCTTCGTGGTCGATGGAGATGTCGGGTTCTTTTTCAAAAAGCGTTTTGATACCATCTAAAAGCACTTGGTGGTCATCCACAGCGAGTAGTTTGATGCCTGAAGCATCCACCGTGGTTGACTGCGAGAGTTTAGAGCTGAAATATTCTTCTCCACCCATCACCGTTTCGATGGCTTCATGGATTTCTTTACCATTTGCGTTTTTGAGGAGGTAGCCATTGACGCCTGCTTTGCGCATCTCTTGCTGATGATGTACGTCATCGTGCATGGTGAATGAGATGATTTTTTGCTCAGGAAAAATCTCTTTGATTCGTGAGCAAACCTCTATTCCCGTCATGTCCGGCAAATTGATATCGAGAAAAATCACATCAGGTCGCTCGCGCAGGGCGATGGTGATTGCTTCTTTTCCCGTAAGGGCCTCAAAAGCAATTTTCAATTTATCGTTGCCTTCCAATAAAGCACGGAAGCCGTCTATAAAAATCGGGTAATCATCAACGATTAAAATATTTGTCATTAGCGTGTTTTTAATTTAAGTTAATTGAGGTTAGGAGATGGTTTGATGGTTTCGTGGCTTTGCCACTGACTGTTGCTCCGCCTGCGGCGGATGATTGTTTCGCCACTTCGTGGCTGATTGTTTTTTTCTGACTTTCGTCAAATGAGTTTGCAACCTCATTTCGCGAAAGCGAAAAAATAAGTAGTTAACTTTTGAGTTCATAATTTTTTGATTCATCGGGGCGCGGAAAAGTGAGTTTATCGAGTATAAATGAGATTTTTCGCAACGAAGAGTAATCGAAAAAGTATCACTCAAAAATGACTACGTATTATTTTATCGTTCCTGAACAATCAAACAATGGTGGCAAAGCCACAAAACAATCAGCGAAGCGAAACAGTCAAACAGTCAGCCACGAAGTGGCGAGACAGTCTCTTCAGAAGCAGCCAATTCTTCATTTCCGTAAGGAATATCAATCATAAAGGTACTACCTTCTCCGGGTTTTGAGTCAATGTCGAGCGAACCATTTAGGAAACCGACTCGCGATTTGATATTGCTCATACCGATGCCCGGGCGCGCTTTTACCTGACTTACGTCAAATCCCTTCCCATCATCCTCAACAGTCAGATTGATATTGCCATCCTCAATCGTCAACTGAACGATGACCTCAGAGGCGTCTGCGTGGACGACGATATTTTTCAATAATTCTTGAACGATTCTAAAAATCGTTACCACCACCATGTCATCCAATGGCTGCTCCAAACCGTAAGGAATAAAACTTACCTCAATCTTTTTAGAGTGGGCGATAGTCTCACACATTTGATTGATAGCATATTCGAGTCCATAATGGTCGAGCACGCCGGGTTTCATATTATGCGAAATCTCTCGAACCGTATGGCATGCCTCATCAATCAGCTCTTCTGCTTTGACATAACTGATTTGTGAAGAAATCTGTGGCAAATCGTTTTGAATTGCGGAAATCCGCATTTTGACACTTGCCAAGAGCGCTCCCAATCCATCATGCAATTCTTGCCCTACGCGTCGGCGTTCTTTTTCTTCTCCCTCAATCATGGAGCGCAGCCGTTTTGATTCTTGCTCTTTTCTCATGACGTCGAGTTCCAATTCGCGCGCTTTTTGATCTTGCTCCAAAAATTGGATTCGTTGCTTATTCAACTCCGTATTTTTCTTGGTAACGTAATATCTAAATACCCCCAAAATCAAGGCAAGTAACCCACCTGCGCCAAACAACCAAACCATGAAGTTTTTGGATTGTAGTTCTGATTCTTGCTCCAATCGTTGCGATTCTGACTCTGCCAATCGCCGTTTATTTTTCTCAATATCATACTCTAATTTGAGATTGTAGATGGCATCTGACTTATCCACCATATTGGTCGAATCCGCTAAAATTTCATATTGATCTGAAAACTGACCGGCTGCGAGGTAATCCTCCTGTTGCGCGAAAGCGTCGGGAATGTCGGAAGTGATGTTGCGCAGCATGTAGAGGTTATTCATCTTTTTGGCAACGCTGCTATTGGCTTCGAGCAGTTCGCTGGCACGTTCGTAATTGCCTAATTTGAGTTCGATTTGAGAAAGGAGCAACTTTGCATTGACCAAACTTAGGTCTTCGATATTGTCCTCTTTGGCAGCGATGGCTTCTGAGATGTATTGATGTGCTTTTTGCGTTTCGCCTTTTCCGTCGAGGAGTTGCCCCATGGAGATTTTGATGTCTGCCACCTCGATGTCTTCGGCAGATTCGTAGTAATTCAATGCTTCTTGATAGTTGCGAAGTGCCGATTCGATTTTTCCATCTTGCTCGTCGATAAAGCCTAAGTAGCGGTAATTCTTCGCCCGCAAATCCAATACCTGTTCCTGTTCTGCGAGCTGCACTGCTTTTTGCGAATTTTTAGTGGCTTTCGCCCAATTTTGCTGTGCAATCGCCACTTCGCATAGCTCTGTCGCAATAGTCATCTGATTGGAAACGTCACCTTCTGTAGTCGCCAAAGCCATTGCGTTTTCCAGTTGGCTTTCCGCCAATTTGTAGTCGCGCTTCTGCCGATAGATGTCTCCCAAAGCCCGCAGCACTTCTACCTTTTCATAAGCATCATCCAGAAGCGGTTGCAACCGATTGGCGAAGTAAATCGCCGGGTTGAGATTTACATTAGACTTATAGTGGTCAAAAATGAGCTTGTAAGATTCCTTTTGTTTTGCGGGTTCGCGAGTCCAATCTGCCAAATCAACCAAGAGCTTCAAGACCTCCGTCATTTCTTTTGGCTTATCGAGTAGCAAGTTACTTTTCCCGCGAAGAGAATAATACTTTAGGTTCGGAAGGTTTCTCCTTTCAGAAAATCCAATTGCCTTGTCAAAGGCAGCAATGCCTTCTTCTGTTTCGCCGTAGCCGCCTTTGATGTTTCCGATTTTGTAGAGGCAGGTGCCTATTCCTTCGTAGATTTTTTCTTGTTCAAAAATAGCATAAGCTCCTTCGAAAAGTTCCATCGCTTCATCAGTCATGTCATCCATCAAATTGACTTCGCCCATCATGGTCATGGCAAAAGCGGCGTCCAACGAATTTTCTTTAGTAGTTACAATAGATTGGCAGGCGGCAAGAATGGATTCAGTATCGCCAGTTTGAAGTTGTGCTTCCCATTTTTCAAACTTGGAAGCATTTTTAGAAAATAGGGTACTCAGTTTCTGAGCGGACAACTGCCCCAAAAAGAGCAGGAGTACAATTAGGCTAAGTGGTCGTTTCACGTGATTTTTTATGCAATTTTAAATTTAATGGGGTGTAAACCAGCTATATAAAGGTACAAACCATTTTTGCTTTCGCAAAATGGGGGGGGGGAATCACATAATCTTTCCGTCTTGATTACTTGCCCTCAAATTTCGCTTTCCTTTTCTCTAAAAAGGCGCTCACACCCTCATTGTAATCATCTGTTTCAGAAGCAGCGGTTTGTAATTCATCTTCCAACTGCAATTGGGCGTGGAGCGTATTTGATAGCGAAGCATTGAGGGCGCGTTTGGTTAAGCCGAGACCAACCGTTGGCATTTTGGCTAATTTGGCAGCTAACTTCCAACTCTCTTCGGCGAAAGCCTCGTCTGCGAAATATTTGTAGATCATCCCCATGCGTTCCGCGTCAGCGGCAGAGACTTTATCGCCCAACATCATGATGGCACTTGCTTTTTGCCAGCCAATGAGGCGAGGCAGTGTGTACGTTCCGCCACTATCAGGTATCAAGCCGATTTTGCTGAATGCCTGAATGAAACTCGCGCTTTCAGCAGCGACGACTACATCGCAAGCCAAGGCGATATTGGCACCTGCGCCAGCCGCAACGCCATTGACGGCAGCAACGATGGGTTTCTCTATTTCGCGTAAGCGGCGAATGATTGGATTATAATGCTCATCAATAATCGTGGTCAACTCCAATCCATTTGAGTCGTCGATGGCTTCCGCCAAATCTTGACCCGCACAAAATGCTTTGCCTTCGCCAGTGAGATAAATTGCTCTGACCGAAGCGTCTGCTTTGCAGTCATCCAACGCGGATTGCACACTTAATGCCATCGCACGGTTGAAGCTATTATACACTTTCGGGCGATTCAAAGTGATTTTACCAACGCCATCTACTTTCTCAAAAAAGATATTTTCCATCTGTTGTGTTTTTGCACAAATGTATGATTTCCTATTTTCATCCGAAAATTTGGTGCATTAATACAAAAAGTACTGCTTTCTAAAGCATTCTTTTTACACTTGTGTTCTCATGTGGTGATGTAATGTGGGGCGGAGTGGTACTCCGCAAATTTTCCGAAAGGAAAAAAACTCCCCGACATCATTTTCCCGAAAGGGAGAAAAAAATCTGCCTTCCGGCAAATGCACCAATCAAACCATTACCGAAAAATCGCGGAGTGCCACTCCGCGCCACGTAAATTTTGGAATATGACAAAAAAAATCACCCTACTCGCTGCCATCATTTTGGTCATGGTACAATTCCCCCACGCGCAAAATGCGTGGTCTCTACAAAAATGCCTCGAACACGCGAAAGAGAATAGCATCTCTATCAAGCAAGCACAGTTGGGCATCATGCAGTCCGCTATCAATGAAAAAGCAAGTCGAATGGCGCGCTACCCAAGTCTGAACGGCTCGGTCAATGGCGGTTTGCAATTTGGATACACCATCGACCCAACGACCAATACTTTCGACAATCAACGAATTGGTTTCAACAATTGGCAACTCAATTCGGGCGTCACGGTCTATGCCGGCAACCGAATCAATAATACCATCAAGCAATCAAAAGTCAATGTCAAAGCTGCCGAAATGGACGGCGATGACGCTGCCAATAACTTATACTTAGCGGTTGCTTCCGCCTATCTGAACATCCTCATGGCAGAGGAAACCTATCAAAATACGCTTACGCGAAAAACGCTATCTGAAAATCAATTGGCACGAATCGACCGCTTAATCAAAGCAGGGTCGCTTCCGCGAAATGATCGATTGAATGTGCTTTCGCAAATGGCGTTGGATGACCAAGCCATCATTCAAGCGAAAAACGCAGTGGATATTGGTTATTTGAATTTAAAAAATCTCATTCAGGCAGATCCGAATGAAGCATTTAGAATCGAAAAACCAAGCATAGAGATTCCTGCTGATGCCAATCCTGATTTGTATCAATTTGAAACGGTCTATGCCGCTGCTTTAAATACGCAGCCAAATGTGCAAGCTGCTGCCCTCCGAGAGGAGAGCGCAGACATTCAGGTGGATATTGCGAAATCTGCAAAATTGCCCTCTGTCACTGCTTTCGGTGGGATGGATTCGAGATGGTCGAGCGTCGCGAAAGACTTTAATAACCCAAGTTCTTTCGAAACGGTTACGACTGTCATTGAAGGAGATATTGGGGGGACTCCGATTTCTTTTACCTCAGATCGGGAAGTGCCAACAGCATTCCCCAATGTCAATTATTTTGATCAGCTTCGGGAGAACTTGGGGCAAAGTCTTGGTGTCTCCGTTCAAGTTCCGATTTATAACAATCATACTAATCGAGCAAATATCGAACGTGCCCGCCTAAATGTCCTGAATGCCCAATACACCGCAGAGCAAACGCGCCAGCAACTCAAGACAGATGTGCAAACTGCCATCGCAAATGCCAAGGCAGCAAGGAAAACCTATGAAGCCGCTCAGTTGGCAATGGAAGCAGCCGATGCCGCTTTCGCGAATGCCGATAAGCGCTATCAGTTGGGTACCATCAATTCTTTCGATTATGCCACAGCAAGAACCAATCTCGATGCCGCGAATATTCAGGTGATTCGCTCAAAATATGATTATATCTTTCGATTAAAAATTGTTGACTTTTACACCGGGAAGGAATTGAGTTTCTAAACGAGTTACGGGTTGCTAGTTACGGGTTTCGCGTCATGCGTGCAACCCGCAACCCGTAACGCGCAACTCCCCCTCCTAATTAACAAACTAACTTTTACAAAACATGACTAAACCGAAAAAACGAAATTATACCATTTGGATCTTGGGTGCTATCTTTTTGATTGGTGGAGCCTTTGCCATTTTTAATCGAAACACCAAAGAGAAGGGCGAAGAGGTCGAATTGGCTGATGTCAAGAAGCGAACCATTGTGGAAACGGTGGCGGCAAGTGGCCGCATATTTCCGGTAACGGAAGTAAAAATAAGCTCAGATGTGAGTGGGGAAATTGTGGAACTATATGTCGAAGAAGGCGACTCTGTGCGAGCAGGGCAGCTATTGGCGCGAATCGACCCTGATGCCTTCAAGTCGCAGGTGGAGCGCGGCGTGGCGGGTGTCAATTCCGCCAAAGCGCAAACTGCCAATGCACGCTCACAGGTTGAAAACCTAAAAGCACAAAAAGAGCAAATCACCGCCAATCTGGAAAACGTCAGACAAGTCCACAAACGCAACGAGCAGTTGAAAAATGAGGGCGTGATTTCAGAAGCAGATTTCGAGGCTTCACAGGCAAACTTGCGAGGATTGGAAGCGAATATCCGTTCGATAGACGCGAGCATTCGAGCAAGTCAGGAAAGTGTGAAGGCATCTGAATTTTCAGTGCAATCCGCCGAGGCGACTGTAAAAGAGTTGCGCACGAGCCTCAAGCGAACCGACGTCTATGCGCCTATGACGGGCATTGTTTCGTTGTTAGCGGTAGAAAAAGGAGAACGCGTAGTTGGAACCATCCAAATGTCAGGTACTGAAATGATGCGCATCGCCGACCTCACGAAAATGGAAGTACAAGTTGATGTGAGTGAAAACGACATCCCGCGCGTGTCGCTCAATGATGAGGTGAACATCGAAGTCGATGCCTACATCAATCGAAAATTTAAAGGAAAAGTAACCGAAATAGCCCACTCCGCAAGCAACATGACGACTATGGCGATGACCTCCGACCAAGTAACGAATTTCGTGGTGACGATTGGGATTAGCCCCGATTCTTACAATGACTTGGTTTCAGCCAATAAACCTTATCCTTTCCGCCCCGGCATGTCGGCGAGTGTGGAGGTGATTACGAATACGATTGCTGATGTTTTGAGCATTCCGATTCAATCGGTAACGACTCGCGAATTTGATAAAGACGGAAAGCCAAAAGATCGCGCTGATAAAGACGACGACGAGGAAGGAGCGGAGGAAGCTGACACCAAATCAGACGGCTCGAAAGATGACATCCGCGAGGTCGTGTTTGTCAAAAGTGGGGAAACGGTCAATATCATTGAGGTGAAAACCGGTATTCAAGATGATGAATTCATTCAAGTCACCGAGGGGCTTTCTGACGGGCAGGAAATCGTCACGGGACCCTATGCCGCCATTTCGCGAAAGCTGAAGGATGGGTCGGAAGTGGTGAAGAAAGAGAAGGGGAAAAAGAAGAAGGGGTTTAGTTTTTCAATCAAAGATTAATTTTTCTTTCTCCCTTTCGGGAAATGACTTAAAGCCACGAATTTTCTTAGATTTCACAGATTAATTTTTTAGGCAATCAGTGAAATCTGTGGGAATCCGTGGCTTTTCTATATTTTTGCTGAAAATAGAACTATGCTCCAGAGTTGGTTGAAGAATGTCGATGAGAAGTTACTGTCCAATCTGGAAGTAGGGGCTTGGCAATTTGGCTCCAATATCGAAATCTTCGAAGACGAATTTCCCAACCTCGAAAACGTGAAAATTGCCTTGATTGGCTTGGAATCTAAAGCAGCCAACATCATCCGAAAAGAATTGTATCAACTTTCTTTTCCTTTTAAAAAATTACGAATTGCAGATTTAGGTAACCTGCGCAATCAGGACGAAAACTTTCTTTCGGGGTGTATTCGTGAGTTGATTGAAGGAGGTATTGTTCCTATCCTTTTTGGTGGTGGCGCGCAAACCTCTACGGCTCAATTTTTTGCACATAAGCAAGTGCAATCCGCCGTCAATATGCTTGAAGTTGATGAGCGCATTCGTTATGATGCATTCTTAGAAGGCATCAATCTCGGACCGCTCAATGATATATTTAAAAACCGCCGCACAGGTCTTTTTCACTTTACCAATATCGGCTATCAAAGCCACTTTGTAGAGCCGCCTGTTTTGAGCTATTGCGATAAGCGCGACTTTGATTATCTGCGCCTCGGCGCTATTCGTCAAGACTTCACGAGTGCGGAGCCATTTATCCGTGATGCGGATTTTATCAGTTTCAATTTGGCGGCTTTGAATAGCACATTTGCCGCAGGGCAAGAAAATCCTACCCCCAATGGACTCACGAGCGAGGACGCTTGCCAACTCAGCCGATATGCGGGCATAAGCGACAAGTTGAAATCATTTAGTATTTACGGATTTGCGCCTCATAATGATATGCATAGCCAAACGGCGCAGTTGTTAGCGCAAATGATTTGGTACTTCGTGGATGGGTATCATGACCGTAAAAATGATTTCCCTGCTTCTCAAAACGGCATGACGGAATATGTCGTCGCTCTCAATGGCTCTGACTCAGAAATTTCTTTTTGGAAAAGTAATTCTTCTGGTCGTTGGTGGATTCAAGTTTCTGAAAAAGCAAAGAAAAAAGAGCAGCGCCATCGCTTGATTCCATGCTCGCCTGCTGATTATGAAGCGGCTTGTCGAGAGGATTTGTCGGAGCGAGTGTTGAAGGCGATTCGGAGGTTTGATTGAGGCTTGTCAAAATTTTCTCCATAAAAAAGCCCCAAGTTGCACAGCAACTTGGGGCTTTTTTATTTGACGAAAGTCATCAAAAATTAAATTCCATTAACAGAATTTCTATCAGTGATGATGTCTTTCAATTCTTTTAAGAATTCATATTGTTCAGGCATTACTTTTTTCAATGCGTCTTTAACTGCTACAAAAGTACCTTGCTCCAATTCAGGGAGAATTTCCTCGATTTTATCTTTCACTTCGTTGATGTCCTCTTTGAGCATTCCTTTCAAAGATGGAATGTCATGCCAGTCGCCTTCAATCGCACAAGCATGCAAATCGTGCTCCCCGCTGATGGGGTCAAGTTCAATCAACTTATCTTCTTGAGTAAGCGATTTTTGCTGGGTGTTATCCAATTTTCCTTTTGGAATATGGAGCATTTCATCCTTATCACGACTCAAAAGGAAAACCTCCAATCCGCGCTCACGGATTCGATAGATTACAAAATGTAGTTGATTACGAAGGCTCATTTTCTTTAAATTTTAAGCTAAAACAGGGATTTGTAGAAATTGTTCTTGTTTTAACAAATAGCGTATTGCTCGAACACATTTCTTTTGGGCATGCGAAAATCCGAAGAAATAGCGGCTTTTACAAATTGCTGTAACTAAAAAGAGGAAATCATGATTGCATGATTTCCTCTTTTTGAATTGATGGTTGAATAAAAACCATTAAAGGCTGCTCGTCTTTCTGGTCGTTTTCTTTGACTTCTTTTTGCGTGACTGCTTTTTTGACTTGCCTTCTTTTTCATCCAATTCATCTGGGCCGGGGATAGCGGGTTCGCCCAGGTGCTCTAATTTTTCTAAGTCGAGGTCGCTGAAATGTTTTTTCATCAAGCTTTCCATTTCTTTCATGAAGCCTTCCATGTTTTCATTAGGAGTGAATTGACCATTTTCGTCAATCTCCCCAAAGCTTTCGGTGAAGAAAGTGTCTATTTTGACGATAGAACCTTCCATGATGTCAAATGATTTTTCAAATTCTTGCATCA
>CALCJP010000250.1 GCA_937967625.1 uncultured Saprospiraceae bacterium | reverse complement strand
GATTGTCGAAGAGTTCGATGACGCGAGGGCGGGGGAGGTTGACGGTTACGGAGCAGGTGAATTTCATGAGTGGGTGGGTTGGGTTTGTGTATGTGGGTTTGCCCCCTGCCCCCCAAATTGGGGGAACCTGAATTAAAAATTGGGTTTTTATTTAGAGGAGGGCTGCAAAGGTTTTGATATTCCTTTTTTGACAAAGTTTACGAAGAAGAGAAATTTTGAATACCTAAGTTGAAAGTTAGCTCCAAAAGCAGAAATACTGAATTATAAATTTGCAAAAAAAGAAAAACCTAAAGCGCCACAAAGCTACCACACTTGGTTCCCCCAATTTGGGGGTCAGGGGGAAAAATCCATCGAAACAAGACTCCTATATCTCCGCAATCAAAGACTCATTCCCTTTTACCTTCTGTCCAATCTCAACTTTCACATTCGCGTCAAGCGGCAAGAATAAATCCACGCGAGAGCCAAATTTGATGAAACCCAATTCAGTCCCTTGAGTAACCTTATCGCCAACGTCTAAGTAGGTTTTGATACGTTTAGCGACAGCGCCTGCTATTTGTCTAAGTAAGATTTCAGTATCGCCATTGCCAATCACGACGGTGGTGCGTTCGTTTTCGGTACTTGATTTGGGGTGCCAAGCAACTAAGTATTTGCCGGGGTGATATTTGAAATAATTGACTGTGCCTGAGATAGGGTTGCGATTCACATGCACATTCAGCGGACTCATGAAGATGGAAAGCTGCAAACGCTTCTCTTCAAAATATTCGCCCTCATGCGCTTCTTCGATAGCAACGACCTTTCCGTCACATGGCGAATAAACCATGTTGTCATCAGCTACTCGAATCTGACGTTTCGGATTTCTGAAAAACTGCAAAACCAACAAAAACAAAATTGCCGAAACGATTAATGAAATCGTCAATGCGACAGGAGGAGCATATACGCTCACCAAAAAGTTAAGTACTCCTAAAATGATCAGCAAACCCGCTAATTCTCTATATCCTTCTTTGTGTATCATTTATTTTTGATTAATTCTTCCGCAAATCTAATAAATGAATAGTCAGTTTGTTTAAACATTTCGACAAAAAGCAAAACTATTAGGATTTCAGCCCCACCATTTTATAAAAGGCATCCAAGCACTCCTGCTCCTCCGCGGCATGAATATGCTCATTTTTTAGTAATCTTCCCCTTTCGGGAAATGGTCAATCGTTGCATCCACTTTATAGGTATGGTGAGGAAGGCAGCGTTTCTTTTGAGCAATTAGTTCCCACTGATCAAGTATTCTGAATCAGATAGCAAGCCATCTGCGACTCCGGCTCAAAAAAGATAAACAAGTCGCCATCGATCCAAAAATTCAGGTGGTCGAAATACTGTTGAAATGATTCCTTATGCGCCACTACATTGGTGCGCGCGACAGGCAAATCATGATGCTCGCTACTCAACTGACACACAAAGCGCATCAATTTTCCACTCTTCGGACAGGTCGGAATGTCTGGATATTGAATCCAATGTGGCACACCTGCGGTACCCAATTTGCCGAAAGGCTCATCAGCTACGGGAGTGTGGAGCGGCGCTTTTTCAAAAACCACTTCTGAGTCAAATTTCAACTCCTTCTCGTATGAATTATCGGTGTCTTTCAAGTCATCCACATCATGCACATTGGGCATGATCGGATTCGAATAGTCCATGAAAAACTTATCAATATTCAAATAAATCGGACACATCAAATGCAAGTCATAAGGCAACCATTCAAACGCTTTATCGTCAGGCGAGAGCATGCCTAAATATTGAATCGGTGCCACGAAGCTGAACTTAGGAGTCGTGATTCCGAGTGGGATTTCGCCGCCTAAATAGCTGTGTCCGCCATCACCGATTTCGAGTGCATAAAACTCATTTGGCTCGACCGCCACATATTTGAATTGGTCTTCTTTTGGTTTGAGTTCGCGTTCGCCGATTTCCTCTCCTTCTTCATATTCCATGACTTCCGCCAAGTTTCCCTTTCGGAAAATGAGTTCCATCGCCGAGTATTGTTTCATCGCAGTTTCCTTACTGACAGCTTGGGTTTTTATGAAATTCATGCACTCCTCAGAGCCATCGAAGCTGACTTCCCACCCGGCGAGGTAGAGGCGTTGTTCGCCTGAGTTTGTGGCGTCATCGGAGGTGAAGGCGGAGGTGATTTTTTTGAATAAGTCTTTCATGTTTATTGTTGTTTTGCCCCCTGACCCCCGACACGGGGGAACCAAGCGTTTTGACTTTGTTTCTTTATTTTATCTATTACTACAAATGTTCAAAATCTTTCAAAGGCTATTTCTTTTTGTCAGAATCGTTTCAATGAAAAATTTAGAACTTTTGCAATTGAGTCATAATTAAATTCGACCTGTTAATTCAGGTTCCCCCGTGTCGGGGGTCAGGGGGCAAAACTCATAAATTTTCCTCAAAATCAAGATAAAACAATAAAACTAAGTATTGAATCATTATAATAAAACATTGACCTGCAAGGGATTAGTAACTACCTTTGAGGGATAATTGGCTAAGAACATTAATCATCCAAAACTACACAACATGTTATTGCTAAAAACCTATCTATCGGTTTTCTCTTTTATTTGCCTTTCGGCAAATCCCGTTTTTTCTCAAGAAAAAGGATTGGCAAGTTTTTATGGTGATGCCTTTCATGGCAGCCAAACCGCCAGTGGTGAAAACTATGACCGCAACGAAATGACGGGTGCTCACAAAACACTTCCATTTGGTACGTACGTCAAAGTCACTCGCGCAGACAACGGACGTTCAGTAGTCATAAAAATTAATGATCGCGGTCCCTATATCAAAGGCAGAGTAATTGACGTCAGTCGAAAGGCAGCAGAAAAATTGGGTATGGTCAACGACGGCGTCGTTGAGGTGACGGTCGAGAAGACTTCTAAATCAGCAAGTAGTTCATCTGCTACCGCAGAGTCAAGTAGGACGCCAAAACCAGCACCTGCTCCAGCGCCTGAACCCAAAAAAGAGGTTGAGGAAAAACAGCCTGCCCCCAAACCTAAGGTGGTTAGAGTATCGAAAAAAGATGATCCTGCAAAGGTGATTCCTAAGCCAGCGAAAGCTGCAAAATCCAAACCAACACCAAGCAAAATGAAGTTGGTCAATAGCAAAACCTACAACGATTACGACCTTTACAAACTACAGGTGCTTCGACCTGAAAAAGAAGGATTTGGCGTGCAAGTCGCTTCATTGACTGATTTCGAAAATGTGTTGAAGCAAATCGCCAAATTGCAAGACAATCACTTCAAAAATATTTTGACCTCTATCGAAAGAGGATCCAATGGCAAACCACATTATAAAATCATGTTGGGACCATTTCCAGAGATGGATACTGCCAATGCTTACAAAAAGAGCTTAGCCAAAAAGCATAAGATTAACGGCTTTGTGGTTCCGCTTGCTGAGATACAATACTAATGAGTGAATGATTGAATGAGAGAATGTTTTATTAGCATTCTCTCATTCAATCATTCAGAAATTCTCTCATTACCCCTCCTCTCATTCCGCTTTTTAAAAAACGGATAACTAAAAACAGTAACTAAAATCAACCCCACACCCCAATAAAAATTAGGAGATAACTCCCTGTGCTCGCCCAAAAGAATCCACGCCAGAAAAATACCATAAACAGGTTCGAGATTGACACTGAGATTTACTGCGAAAGCGGTCAAATGATTATATGCTTTTAGCGAAAGCGAATAGGCAAACGTGGTGCAAAGCAAAGCCAAGACAATCAGATAGCCCCAATCCATGCCTTTCGGCAAAAAGGCAGCTTCGGGCGTTTGATGGAAATAAAAGGGCAACAAACAAGTCAAAAATAGGGTAGCGGAGGAGAGTTGCAGAAAGGTGATTTCATAGGAGTTGGCGTGATGGATTAGGCTTTTTGTGAAGATAGAAAAAAGGCTCACCAAAAAAGCAGAAAGCAATCCCACCCAAATCCCCATCAACATCCCGACTTCCGTCGAATCAACAATCAGCCACATACCGGGGACAATCAGCAAACTCAACCACAATTCATACTGACGAAAAGGACGACCAGTAAAAAGTGGCTCCAAAAAAGAAGTAAACAAACTCGTCGTTGCCATGCAGATCAGCGCTATGGACGCATTGGCTAATTTAATAGCACCAAAGAACGTAATCCAATGCAAGGCGATTAGGACGCCGATGCCCGCAAATTTTGAGATGACATTCGGCGAAAGCCGCCTAAAAAGTGCAATCACATCAATAATGAAAAACAAACTGATGGTGGTTATCATCACCCGCCACCACACTAAGGTGATTGCCGAAAGGCTAATCAAGTCTCCTAAAATCGCAGTGAAACCCCAAAGGAAGATGGCAATATGAAGTTGAATATAGGCACGGCGGATTTTATTCATTTAAACCATTTTGAGAAAGTTGCTGTTAGTAATCGCAAAGCAACGAATTTCCGCTTTCGTTTTTTACATTTGCGTAATTCGATTTATTAAACTTTCAAACAAAAAATATAAAATGGCTGTACAAGTAGGTGATGTAGCTCCAGATTTTACGCTTTTCTCGACAGAAAAAAAAGAGGTTTCTCTCAGCGAATATGAGGGAAAGAATGTGGTCTTATTATTTTTTCCTTTAGCATTTACGGGTGTTTGCACCACTGAGCTTTGCAATACGCGTGATGATATCGGAACGTATAAAAATTTGGATGCAGAAGTAATAGCAGTGTCAGTTGATTCGTTATTCACTCTGGAAAAATTCAAAGAAGCTCAAAATTTGAATTTTACGATGCTTTCAGATTTTAATAAAGAAGTTTCGAGATCTTATGGCTCATTATATGACGAATTTGTGTTGGGCATGAAAGAGGTCTCTAAACGTTCAGCCTTTGTAATTGACAAAACTGGCAAAATTAGATATAGTGAAATTTTGGAATCTGCCGGAGATTTACCGAATTTTGATAAAGTGAAGGAAACTCTTCGAGGACTTTAATGGTTCTATTGAGGTATATCCTCAAAAATCAAGTCCTTATAGTCAAAGAAGAAAGCAGCTGGTTAATTTGAGTTCATTTTTCTAAGTTATTAAATTTTTTTCGCCATGACACTTTACGACAGTCTCACTGAAGAATTGGAAGAAGTATTAGTTGAAGAAAAAGAAACTGATACTGGTGATCCAGCCTACCTAATTGTTTACAATGATGACCACAATACTTTTGATTGGGTAATCAAAAGTTTCGTGGAAGTATTGGAGCACTCCTCAGAGCAAGCAGAACAGCTTTCTATGATGATTCACTTCAAAGGAAAAGCGACCGTCAAGACGGCTCCCAAGTCAATCTTGAAGCCACGAAAAGATGCTTTAACTGAGAGAGGCCTTTCGGCAGTAATCGAAGGTGGAGATAATTAAAGGTATTGTTCCTTAAAATGAAAAGCCCCTGATTCTTACATGAATCAGGGGCTTTTTTGATTTTTACTTTCGTAAAATGTGGTCACTGCTTGAAGCCACTAAAGGTGCAGCTTTCAATCTGTTGCTGTGGAGAAGGGGAGAGAATGGGATCTGTTTTATTTGAGGTTTCAAGCCTAACCGAAAAGTTATCAATATCGAATACTAAGGAAATCGACATAATCAAATCATCATCGCTCTCTCGAATGAGATACTCATTGTCTGGGCTATAATCAAACGTCATTGGCTCCATGCAAGGACTTATGAGGGTAAAGGATGAATCATCATTTTTCCTAACGACAAGAGAATCTCTGATCGTAGTCTCTGTAACCATACTATCAGTTGCGACGAAGTTATTGTCAGCATCATAGTAACCTCGATAGACTCCGTCACGTTGAGTCACATCGCCAAGGTACGCTCCAATGATTTCATCTATCGGGTCTGTTTTTGGTTGAGGTGCATCGGGGTCTTTTTCGCAAGAGACCAAGAAAGAGATCGCAAGAAGAATGGAGTATAGAATCGGAATTTTTCTCATGGGAAAATAATTTGAATGAAAAAGTTATCTGATAATGACATCTTCGAGAAAGTCTTCCTGAAGATGTTGATTGATCATTTTTATGATTTTGGCTTTGGAGTAATTCAATTCGTTTTTAATGGGAGCCGAATTGATAGTCAAATACAATTTGTTTTTATAAATTCGGATGTCTGAGGTAGATTGGGCAATCGTCGTACCCATTTTTTCTTTCCACAAATGCTCAATTTTGGTTTTATACAAACCAGATTTCATTCTGCTTGAATTAAGCATTTGCTTGAGGGCCTCCTTAAGTGTTACGTCGTTCGATTTTGCCATTAAAAAGATTGCTTTATGCAAAAGTAGATAAAATAAAATGCGTTTGCCGAAAGGCATTAAAACATTCCTTTGTTTTTAAAGAAATCATCCACCTTGCGCTTTTTTGCAGGAGTGAATCTAAAGCTATTATCAGTTTCTTCCAGAATCATGTCCCATAAGTCCTCATAGGGAATCATTTCTACACCAATAGATTGTTTTGATTTTTGGATAGGGTGCTCTTCAAGTAGCTTGATATATTTAGCGCTTTTTCGTTCTGTTGCTGCTTTGTGTAATTGATTCTGAATTAAAACAATAAGCATTTTGATGAATACATTAGAGCGGTAAGTTTGATCTTTTTTGAGGTATTTGTTTCTGTATTGATTCAGTACTTGGATGCGGTTGAGCGCTTCTTCAATTTTCCCTAATCGCAAAAGAAAGATTACTTGAATGATTAGTACCTGAATATTGTGCCCCTGTTTATCTTTGGAAGCACCCGGAATATCATTTAGAAATCTTGTAAGCTTAAATTTACGCAATCGTTTTTCATATCCTATAGGATCGATTCTTCCAAACTCAATAAGTAGATGCACATGAGCCTCTACTAATTTCCATTCATTTTGAGTTAATTGCTGTAGTCTTTTTAGGTTACTATTGTGGAAGACATCAAGAAAAATTTCTAAGGAATACTGGTAGTCCTTCATGTGCCAATAAAGCACAAGAGTAAGTTTTTTAACTTGAAACCATAAAGACGAAGATTGAGGAAAATCAATTGAATTGATAGTTTTAAGTGTACTAAGAGCTGCTTCAAATCTTTTAAGCGTAATTTGAGCTACGAAAATTCGAGCATAATTTCCATACAGAAATCCGATTCCTTGAAAATTATCAAACTTGTCTATTGAGGTCTGGCATGCCTTGATAATATTTTCATAATCAGAAATGATCTCGTATCTAAAAATCAGAATGAGGTAGTAGTAATAGTTAAGTTTTTTCGACTCTAAATTCGCCTTTTTCTCTTTTAAGTCTTCAAGATAAAACATAGCCTTTTCCGCGAGTTCTTCACTATAAACGCCTCTTTTCTTCACACTCGTTGTCTTTAACTTACTATGATAGTCTTCTGCTATTACCTCTAATTCATATATCTTGGTGTACTGTTCGTGTATTTCAAAATATTTTTGAAATTTTTTAGGATTGGAATCATACCTGGAGAAATGCCTCTTTAAATCCGTGCAAATATCAATGATCAAAAAAGAATATTGGTTGAGAAGGGCTACCCGAATGGTTTGCTCGAATAGCTTTATCCCAGGCTTTCTAAGCCCTCTTGAAATCAGAACCTTACCAATTGCCCAATTTTTATGACAATTTTTGAAAGCCCTTTGCCTTTCATTATATTTTGGTTTTGATAAATCAATGAGAAGTACACCATCCAGCAGTCTCTTATAAAGTTTATATTTTAGCTTCTGATAGCTTTTTGACTTTGGCGATTTTTCATAAATGCCATAAGCTGCATCCTCATCGTTTTTGAAGGTTCCATTTAGAATACCAATGTAAAGATCAAAAAGAAGTGAATTCTCTTTGATTCCTATCGTTTCTATTTTTTTTGCGTAATGAGAGGAAAAGAAATGAATTAGATCTGATAAATCTTCCAATTTTTTTGGGGTAAATATAATAATTTAATGACTATCAATTGGTTGATAGTCAATAATTTATAAAAAATAATGATAAGTTTTGCCAATCTATGTTGAGTAGGTTTTTAGGGAAAAAACTACTGTGTGTTACTTGATTCTTTAGATAGTTTTGAACTCAAATCTATTTTCAAACACGGAAAAAAACATTTTACCATGGCATTAATCATTTCAATTTTAATCTCCTTAGGAGTCATCACTTCAGCTGAACAAATCACGGATCAAATCATTAGTGACTATCAAACAGAAATTAGTGAGGTCATTATAGAAGATTCAGAAATAGACTAATTTTGAATCAAAAGTTTTTCGTAAAAAGGCAATGTCATTTGATATTGCCTTTTTTCTTTTATCAAAAGTATTACTATTTGTAGATAGAATCTTTCTCACTTTGTCATATTTTTAAAAAACTTAAAAGTTTGACAATCAATAGGTTATAATTATTTTTATTAAAAAGGTCTTATTGATTACGGTATGAAATAATACCTGAAATTAATGATTTTGAAATTAAGAATACCAGACATTTGTAATTGTAAAGCACGGGGGCTGCGAAACCTAAACAGACGTTCCATGCTAAATCGGAACAAAGAGTCTTCCCTGAAGCCTCAATTCTTAGCGATACCACATTGAATTTATTTTCAATGTGGTGTTTTTAGTTAAGGAGCCTCACTATGAAATCTGAAATGTCCAACCTCGTTTTTTAGGGTGTCAAAAACCTAAGATGTCTTACTTTCGTAAAATGTCAATCTAAACTCAACTTTATGAAGTACCCGATCGCTCCTTTTCTATTATTGTTATCTTTTATTTGTCTTTCGACAAATGCTGATGCGCAACAAAAATACACCCTAAGTGGCTATATCGAAGATGCCGCCTCTGGCGAAAAACTTATAGCTGCCAATGTATTTGACGTCAAGTCGGCTCAAGGTGCAGTTTCAAATACTTATGGTTTTTATAGCTTAACCCTTCCTTCAGATTCACTCGAATTGCAGATTTCATATATCGGCTATCAAACCAAAACGATTCGTATCAAATTGGATAAAAATTTAGATATGAATTTCAAACTGAGTTCCTCTGTGGGTTTGACGGAAGTCGTCGTTTCTGCCGAAAAGGCAGTAAAAATCGAAGAAGAAACCCAAATGAGTCAAATACGAGTCCCAGTTGAACAAATCAAAAAAATACCAGCCCTGCTTGGTGAAGTAGATGTCCTCAAAACACTTCAACTACTTCCTGGTGTCCAATCAGGAGGAGAGGGGCAAAGTGGACTTTACGTTCGCGGTGGCAGCCCCGATCAAAACCTCGTTTTGTTGGATGGCGTTCCGGTTTATAATGTCTCCCACGTACTCGGAATTTTCTCTGTCTTCAATGCAGATGCCATAAAAAATGTCACCCTAACCAAAGGTGGCTTTCCGGCTCGATATGGTGGACGCCTCTCTTCAGTTTTAGAAATCAATATGAAAGAGGGTAATATGCAGGAGTTTCATGGAGAGGGTTCAATCGGTTCGATTACCTCCAAATTGACTTTGGAAGGTCCGATTATCAAGGATAAAACTTCTTTCATCGTATCTGGACGCCGAACCTATGTAGATGCAATTTTAGCACCTTTTATCAGATCCGCCAATGCAGGTTCCACAGAGTCTTTCGATATTGATCTTTATTTTTATGATTTAAACGCAAAGTTGAATCATAAATTTAATGACAAACATCGGTTGTATTTAAGTGGCTATTTTGGAGAAGATGTCTTTGGAACCAGGATAAAAGATAAGGAGTTTGGAGATGAATTCGGCGGCGGTATTGATTGGGGAAATATCATTTCCTCCATGCGTTGGAATTACAAAATCAGCAATAAATTCTTTAAAAACACCACAGCCACTTTCAGTAGATATAACATTGACATCCTCTCTGAATTTAAAGAGGTCAACAATGGTCAAACCTCTTCTTTTAAAGCCAAATACTTTTCAGGAATAGAAGACGTGGCGTTAAAAACAGATTTTGATTACGTACCCAGTCCAAACCACTATTTTCGTTTTGGAGCTGCTGCGACTCATCATACCTACAGACCCGGTGCGCTTTCTTTAGACGCATCTCTTGAGGACTTTAATTTGGATACCTTGATAGGTTCTCAAAATGAGACATCTATGGAGTACGGACTCTATTTTGAAGACGATATGCGCCTCGGACCGCTGAAAGCTAATTTGGGAGTTCACGCCTCTGCTTTTCAAGTAAATGATAAATTTTATAGCTCTATACAACCTCGTATTGGGCTCAATTATTTGCTCAATAACGACATCGCCATAAAAGGTTCGTTTAGCACCATGACGCAATATATTAACTTGCTGACCAGTGAAGCATTAAGCCTTCCCACTGATTTGTGGGTGCCGAGTACCGAAAAAATCAAACCTCAGCAAAGCTGGCAAGTCGCCGCTGGTGCAGCAAAAACGCTTTGGGACCAATACGAATTTTCAGTAGAAGGATATTACAAAGAAATGAAGAATGTCATCTCTTTCAAAGAAGGGGCAAGTTTCCTCTTCGGGTTAGAGAATGATTGGCAGTCCAAAGTCACACAAGGCAAAGGCGAGTCCTATGGATTAGAGGTTTTTCTGCAAAAGAAAAAAGGAAAAACAACGGGTTGGATAGGATACACACTTGCGTGGAATAATCGACAGTTTGACGAAATCAACGGAGGCGCAAAATTTCCTTTTCGATATGACAGACGCCATGATTTGTCTGTCGTTGTTTCGCATGATTTTTCTCCAAAAATTCATTTCAGCGCCGCATGGATCTATGGAACAGGTAACGCCATCACGCTACCTATCTATCGCTATGCCGTTCGCGAAAATCGAGGAGAAAACCCCTGGGACAATGGCGTCTTTGAAGTCGAAACTTTGGGTAAAAAGAATGACTTCCGCATGAGCGATTACCACCGTCTTGATTTGAGTATCGAATTCATCAAAAAGAAGCGCCTTTATGAACGCGCTTGGGTCATCAGTGTTTACAATACTTATGCACATAGCAACCCCTACTTTGTGTATTCAGACAATCAAGACGTCCGAGATTCAAATGGCAATTACATAGGTTCTAAGCGCGCATTTAAAGAAGTTGCATTGCTGCCCATTTTGCCGTCCGCTTCTTATCGCTTTAAATTTTAATCCACTTTCGTGGAATGAGATTCTACCTTTTCTAAGAGGGTATGAAATCTTAGAAAGAAATGCATTTTGTGTTTAATTAATTGATAATCAAGTTTTTATGAAAAATATATCGTTTTTTGTTTTTATTATTTTTTCAATTTCGTTAGCATCCTGTGGCGCTGATTTTTTTGAAACCACTGTGGAGATAGACCTTCCTGATCATGAATCTACTTTGGCAGTTAGTTCCATACTCTCACTGGACTCAGAGTCAAGTGAAGTTTTTATTTCCAAAAGTCTTTCACTCAATGCGACCGACCCGTTGCAAGAGATAAACGATGCTCAAGTTCAGCTTTTCAAAAACGGAAACGTGATTGGCGATTTCGTTTATGATGACGATGAAAACATCTACGTTTCTGGATTAGAACCGACTGATCTGGAATCTGGGGCGACCTACCGCATCGAGACCAGCCACCCTGATTATCCGACCATTTCGGCGGAAGCCGTAATGCCAAAAGTAGTTGATATTAAAGAGGCAGAATACCTCCCTGAAAGCACTGCCGGACAGTTTGGAGATCAGTTGGATGAGTACCGAATCAAGTTTGATGATCCTGGAGATGAAGAAAATTACTACCTCATCTATGTGAATGTATTGACTGAAGACTTTTTCGTAGATTTTAACGGTGACACCACATTTTATAGACAAAATATTTACGATATCGAATCCAGAGACCCTTCCGTAGTTTTCGGATTTGATAATCTAAGTTATCAGGGAGTACCCATGATTTCTGATGCCGCTTTTAATGGCAAAACATATCAACTGATTTTTCAAGCCTGGCCTAACTTCTTTGACGATGGCGATGAAATCGAAATTGAATTAGTCTCAATCACGAGAGAGCGGTATCTCTATTTGCTATCGCTTCAAAGATTCATGGAAACCGATGGCAATCCATTTGCAGAGCCCGTCACAGTGGTAAGTAATGTTGAGAATGGACAAGGCAATTTTGGCTTGCAAGCAGCAGATAGGTTTTTGATAAAGATTTGATTGTTTGGTGACTTTGTTACTGATTGTTTCGCTTTACTGATTGTTTCGCTTTGCTGATTGTTTCGCTTTGCTGATTGTTTCGCTTTGCTGATTGTTGCGTGACTTTGTCACTGATTGTTTGATTGTTTCTCCGCCTAAGGCGAATGATTGTTTGATGGTTTCGCCACTTCGTGGCTGATTGTTTTTTCGACTCCCGAAGCAAGTTCGGGACAAGTTTTCGTCAAATGGACTTGCAACCCCATTTCGCGAAAGCGAGACTAACAATCAGCGACAAAGTCGCGAAGCAATGAAACAATTAGCGAAGCGAAACCATCAGCCACGAAGTGGTGAAACCATCAGTGGCGAAGCCACAAAACAATTAGCGAAGCGAAACCATCATCCGCCGCAGGCGGCGAAACCATCACCGCTGCCCCGCCTCCCAAATCTTCAACCAATGCCACTTTTCAGACCGCAAGTACCAAAACGTAATCACGACCATAATCAACCAATAAGCGATTTCGGCAGACCACGCCCAGGCGAGTCCCCATTGCAGATATTCGACGATTAGGTAAACGTAGCCCAAATAGGTGAGGACTGCCGCGACCTGCAATCGAAGCCCAAAAAACGTAGCCCCGGTGCCCACCAATCCATTGAAGAAAACCCCTCCAATCGAAAAGGTGAGTAGTATTGCCAATAGCACATAAAAAATCGGCTGCGCTTCTTGTATCAACGACATGTCCTGTTTTCCCAAAAGCGGCCAAAGTATCTGTTCTGGAAAGAAAACCACCGGTAGCGAAATCAGAAGTGTTGTGAAAAAACTCGCCTTCGCAGTCTTCCAAGTGATAGGAATGACTGCCATCCGTTTACGCATTCCGATGAAGTTACTCACCATCGTATTGATAGTCGTCGAGTAGCCAAATACTGGAATACAAAGTACCAAATAGACCATGCGCACGAGGTTCGAAATCGCCAAAGAGCGGTCGCCTAAGTTCTCGACAATACTAAAGAAAACAAACCAACTTCCCAATCCGATAATCATCTGAACGATGATAGGAAGCGATAATTTATATTGAAGATTGACGAGTTGCCAGTCGATTTTTCCCCTTTGCAGCAGTTTGAATGGGCGGATTTTTTTATCAAAAATCATGTAGATGAAAAAGACACCCGTTCCAAATATTTCCGCAATCGTACTCGAAAGACCTGCACCTGCGATACCCATTGCGGGCATGCCTAAGTTGCCAAAAATCAACCCATAGCAAAGGATTCCGTTGACAACTGCCATGATCGAGGTCGTCACCAAAATGAAGTTTGGACGCGCCACCCCTGTGTAAAGTGCAATGAAAGCCACGCCAATGTAAGCCGCAAAAACACCCCAACTTCGATATTCTAAATAGTCCAAACTTTTATAGAACACTGCGTCTGAATTGACCATGATAGAGAAAAAATAATAACTCCCAAACTGCATGAACAGAAACATAGCTACTGCCAAAATGAGTTCAAAAATCAGCATGCTCCTAAATGCCTTGCCGATATTATGCAACTCTTCCTTACCCGCATATCGCGCAATCACAATCTGCCCACCTTTCGAAAAGCCGTATCCTACTGAGGCAATTATCAGATAAAAGACCCCCACAAAACCAATCGCCGCAAAGTCCACCTCACTCAAGTGATAGAGGAAAATACTATCAATCAGTGCTATCACATTTTGCGCAGCACTTCCCAACATTATCGGAAATGAAATCTTAAGAATCGACAGGTAGGATGTCTTCAGGGGCTTCATTAATTGGTTTCAATCATTATCACGTTCTCTCTGACGAATTAATGTGTAAATAGTCATTTGGCGGCAAAGGTAAAATCTGATTCGTTTTTTTAAATTAATTTTGGGGTAGATTAAAATTTCAACTATGAAAGAATTCCTGCTTTTGATGGCAAGCTGTTTTTTATTGAGTTATTGTAACGCTGTAAAAACCACCACCACAAATCCACCTGTGGTAATCACTGATTCGATTCCCGAAACCTCGGAACCATCCGATCCCATCCCGATTGTGAGTCCTGATGGGTTTGGAAGTGCTGCCTTGGATTATCAAAAATATTGCGCAAGCTGTCACGGCAAAGAAATGGAAGCATTCGCAGACCAAATCGTAAAATGGAAGCATGGCACCTCCAAAGTCGAAATCATCAAATCCATCAAAGTAGGCATCGTGGAGGAAGGCATGCCCGCTTTCGCGGAAACATTTTCCAATAGAGAAATCATTGATTTAGCCAACTACATCCGAAACGGAATCGACGAATGGGAAGCCGAAATGCCCTCCGAAAAAGAAGGCCAAATCTTCGAAACCGAAAACGGTCGCTATCGAGCCGAATTAGTCAGCACTGCCGCCGACATCCCCTGGGGCATGGCTTTTTTGCCTTCCGGCGAAATGCTCATTACTGACCGCGATGGCGATATGTATTTAAGAAAAACCGATGGCACTTCCGTGCAAATACAAAATGTCCCAAAAGTCAGATCCAAAAATCAAGGCGGTTTGCTTGATGTGGAGCTGCACCCCAATTACGAAACCAACAAATGGATTTACATCTCCTACTCAAAAGAGAAAGGAGATAAGGCAACAACGGCAGTGATTCGAACGCAACTCGTTGGCAATCAGCTGGTTGAGACGCAAGAGATATTCGAAGCCTTGCCATATTGGAACACCAATTACCACTACGGCAGTCGTCTCGAATTCGATAACGATGGCTACCTCTTCATCACCGTCGGAGACCGAGGCAAGCGCGATGTCAACCCTCAAAACCTCGACAATCACTGCGGAAAAGTCCACCGCATCCACGATGATGGGCGGATACCAGACGATAACCCATTTGCCGAAAAGGCGAATGCAAAAGCATCTATTTACTCCTATGGGCACCGCAACCCACAAGGCTTAATCATCGACAAAAAAACAGGTACCATCTGGGAACACGAGCATGGCCCACGCGGCGGCGACGAACTCAATATCATCAAAAAAGGAGAAAATTACGGCTGGCCCGTCATCTCCTACGGCATCAATTATAACGGAACCACCTTCACTGACAAAACCAAAATGGACGGAATGTTGAACCCCGAAAATTACTGGGTACCCTCCATCGCTCCTTGCGGCATGGCGCAGATTGAAGGCGAAAAATATGGCGATTGGGAAGGTGATTTATTGGTAGCGTCACTTCGGTTCAACTATCTGGTGCGAGTGATTGTTAAGGATGATGTGGTGCTTGGCGAAGAGGAGATTTTCAAAAACATCGGTCGCGTGCGGAATGTCCGAATGAGTCCCGATGGCTTCATTTATGTAGCAGTAGAAGACCCCGGACGAATTTTTAAAATGGTGCCGATGGGGTAGGGAAGTAGCGACCAAATTCATTTGGTCGGAAATGATGCTACGAAAGTAGATGAAAGATGAGTTTATTCCCCCTGACCCCCAAATTGGGGGAACATGAATTGGTAATTTAATTTTTTAAATGTTTTAGGGCTGCAAAATTTCAATTTTTTATTTCTCCGTTTTTTTGAATTTTATCGATGATAATTTAAAGTAGCAATAGAATAACTTTAATAACCTCCTGACACCCAAATTGGGGGAACCTGAATTTGCACTTACTATTTTTTAAAAGGGTTGTGTCTGCAAAATTTGAATATTTTTTAATCAGTTTTTTTTAAAAATTCATCCAATAAATTTAAAAACATTAGCAGCAATAGAATAATCATAAATCACAAAAGCGTCCCCACTTGGTTCCCCCAATTTGGGGGTCAGGGGGTAAAAACCAACTGAATAATTCATAACTATATGAAAATCAATATTTTATACATTTAATAATCACGCACCAAATAAATTTGGTGCCTACTACATGCAGCCAAAAGATAAAAACATAGCTGGGCTTTTAGGAATATTTCTCGGAGGATTAGGAGTGCACTGGTTCTATCTGCGCAAGCCACTTTGGGGAGGACTTCACGCCATGTTTTTTTGGACCATGATACCTTGGTTGATAGGCATGGTGCAAGGCATTGTTTGGTTGAGCATGGACACCGCAGAATTTGATGGCAAGTACAATAGCGATTTAGAACGAACTGATTTTGGGCGATATGATCCCGACTTCGAGCGCAACCTGAAATTCAAACAAACCAACGAATACCATGCTCGCTACGGAAATGAAAATACGACCCATCAGGTTTCGCTGAAACAAAACAGAAGATTGGCTAAGCGGCATATTAATGAAGGCAATTCCGCTTTCGCGGAATACGAATACGAACGTGCCCGCGCTGAGTACGAAAAAGCGATTGACCTTGACCCTACCAGCCAAAAAGTCCATTGGAAGTTGGCGTGTTGCTATTCGCTGCTCGAAGATGCAGAGCGAAGTTTATACCATTTAGAGCAGTCAATTATCAATGGTTTTGGGGATTTTTCACAGATAAAGGAAGAAGATGCCCTTGCCTACTTGCGCATACAGCCAGAATTCAATACATTTGAATCGAACGGTTTTCGATCGACCCCCTCCACAGCGCTCGAAAGCCCAAAAGAAAATCTCCTCAATTCCGAGACTGACCTATTAGACCAATTGAAAAAACTACATGCCCTCAAAGAAAAAGGTCAACTTACAGAATCCGCATTTCAAAAAGAGAAGAGAAAACTACTTGGCTAATTTCATTGTTCTTAAGTCAGCCGAGTAATCATTATTAATTGTATTTGCGAATGCAATTCTATGTACTTATTTGAAAGTAGTTATGCGGTATTTTGCAATCAAAAATTAAGTTTACAATATTGCCGTCAGTAAAATAACGAAGAATTAACAGCACGCAAATTAACAGAAGAGAGAGTACTAACGTTTACACTGCAAGACACTACACAAACACTGAAACTATGGTAGCAGAGAACTTGATAACCGACAATTTAGCTCCTCTCAGATTAGAGGACACCGGACATGAGGCATTGACCATCATGAATCTCTTTGGCGTGCGCCACTTGCCCGTCGTCGAAGACACCGAATTCAAAGCACTACTTGCCGAGGATGAGATATTAAGCAATGACATTGATGGGCAGATTAAGAATTATGTTTTTCCTAAATCACCCACTGCATTTGTGCGCACCTTTGACCATATCTATGAAGTCATGCGCCTGATGGCTGAGAAAAACGTCACTGTGATTCCAGTACTAAACCCTGAGAATCAATACGTTGGCATGATTGCCCAAAATGATTTGCTCAACTATTTCGCCGCTTCAAGCTCATTTGCAGAGCCAGGCAGCATCGTGGTTTTGGAAGTAGGCAAACGTGATTATTCTCTTGCAGAAATCTCTCGAATTGTCGAATCCGAAAATGCAAGAATCCTTAGCTCCTTCATCACTTCTCGCCCCGATTCGCAGCGATTGGATGTCACTTTGAAGTTGAGTAGCAATACCATTCAAAACCTTATCGCAACCTTCGAACGGTTCGACTACGTGGTCAAAGCCTCTTTCGACGAGTCTGATTACCTCGATTCCTTGAAAGAACGATACGATGCCTTGATGACTTATTTGAATGTCTGATTGCGCATTTTCCGAAAGGAAAAAAGAAAGCCCAAATTACATAGCCGTGATTTGGGCTTTTTTCTTTTTGTGCCTTTCGGCAAATAATTTCCCGCCAATCAGTATAGAACACAGATGACCATGATTGCCATGATTCTCGCTGATCGATCTGCGTTGATCCGCTAAATCATGATAATCCGCGTTCCATACTATAATGTGAGCGAGCCATGCAATTCGCCTTTCGGCAAATATTTTCTCACCAATCAGCATGGAACACAGATTTCCATGATTGCCATGATTCTCGCTGATCGATCTGTGTTGATCCGCTAAATCATGATAATCCGCGTTCCATACTATAATGTGAGCGAGCCCTGCAATTCGCCTTTCGGCAAATAATTTCCCACCAATCAGTATAGAACACAGATTTCCATGATTGCCATGATTCTTGCTGATCCATCCGCGTTGATCCGCTAAATCAGGGAAATCCGCGTTCCATACTATAATGAGAGCGAGCCATGCAAACTCATTTGCCGAAAGGCAAATTGGCAATTCTCCTTTTAAGTTCCGTCCTTTGCAGCAACCCTTACAAATAACAACTTGCCATGCTCAAAACCATATTTAAAGTTTTAGGAATCCTTTTACTGTTGTTGGTGCTGTATGCAGCCTATAATTTCAAACTCATCAAGCGAGTCGCGAATGCGATCACTTTATTTGACGAAGAGGTGATTGTCCAAAACTTTCAGAACATGGCTGACATCGTGGATGTCAAAACCATTGCGCCTTCCGCCATACCCTATCAATGGACACAACAGATTGATTATCAATTGATTGACACGTTTTCTTTTCAAGATTCCTTATTTCGCGTAAGCGAGTATTTTGACCATACGAATACGGAAGGCTTCATGGTGATTCATAAAGACACGGTGGTTTTTGAGCAATATTACCGAGACTTACAGCCGGACGAAACGCACATCTCTTGGTCAGTTGCGAAGTCGTTTGTGGCGACGATGATTGGCATTTTGCATGATGAGGGCAAATTTCAGTTGATGGATCCAATTACCAAATACCTTCCCGAATTGAAAGGCACCGGTTACGATGGCGTGGCGATAAAACACATTTTGCAGATGAGTTCGGGAGTAGGGTATAATGAAGATTATGGCGATTTTAATTCAGACATCAATCGTTTTGGGCGCGCCTTTGCGGCGGGTTCTCCGCTGATTGATTTTACCAAATCGCTTGAGCGCGCTCGCGAGCCAGGCACCTTCTGTCATTATGTGAGTATCGACACGCAGGTGTTGGGTTTTCTGATCAAAAAGCTGTCTGGCAAAACTGTCACCGAATTCATGACGGAGCGCATTTGGGAACCCATGGGCATGGAACACACCGGCGAATGGATAGTCGATAACACCGGCATGGAAATGGTTTTGGGCGGCTTAAATGCCACCCTTCGTGATTATGCCAAACTGGGCGTTTTATATCTCAATGATGGCGAATTCAACGGCAAGCAAATCGTCTCAAAAGAATGGGTAAAAATGGCAACCACCCCCGACGCTCCCCACTTAATGCCTGACCAAACAGAACTTTCAACCCATCATCATGGCTATGGATTTCAATGGTGGATTCCTCAGATTGATGAGGGGGATTTTTTCGCAGTTGGCATTTATAATCAATTCGTCTATGTGCAGCCATCAAAAGATTTGGTCATCGTAAAACTCTCTGCCAATCACCATTTTAAAAAGCAAAAGCAGATTACCAAAGACATTCATTTGGCGATGTTTAAGGCTTTCGCCAAATCTTTTTAAAAGGGTTTGTTTTCCTCAGCAGCTTTTTTCGCCAATCTCGCTTTTTCGTATTCCTCTAACTTGTACCCATAGAAAATAAATAAATAAGCCACAATCCCTGCGGCTGTCCAACCCAATACTGCCCAAAACAAATTATTTGGATAATAAGTAACTCCATCCGGGACGGTCACTTTTGCTTTTTTTCCGCTGTCAACCAATGTTTCTCGGAGTTTCATCAGCACATTGGTTTTTTCCAGTGCGCTTGTGGAGTTGAGATTTTGGAGTTCGTTTTGACTGGCTTTAAGGTTTCTGTACCAAAATCCGATATCCTCGTCGGGTGTTTTGTAGAGGATGGAAGTGTAGCCACTGGTCAGATTATTGGCTTCCAGATAGTCGATTACTTTGGTGAGTTCCTCGTTGGCAATTTCGATGGTGTTGGCGTCGGCAGCTCGTTTGAGATAGCCTTTTACGTTTTGCTTAAACTCGATGCCTTTCATGACTCGGAAGCCGATAATGGTAATCGCAATGAGGAGCAAAAGGATGTTGATGGTGTTTTTCATCTGTAGTTTTTTTATTGGTATCCAAATAAAGGAAATTATTACAGATCCTCAATTTTTTTTCTTGAATTTATGATACATCTTTCAAATACCCTTTCAACCGCTCTCCCAAAAAGTCAGGTATCCCTTTCGGGAAATCTTCCAAAACCACACAAGTCAATCGAACCAAACCTGAAAACCGTACCCTGAGCGAAGCCGAAGGGAACAACCAAAGATACAAATTGAACTATTCACTCACTCAACATATACCCCAAAATCGGTCTGCACTTATCTCTGCAAGATGGGTAAAACTCTTTATGTTTTTTGCTTTGGTCTTTGGAAAGTGCGCCCCACCAAAATTCGGATATAGCCAAAGGAGTCATCTGGTTTTGGTAGGCGTATTGAATCAGCTTTGGAGCAGCGCATTCGCCAGCCGCAGACGGGGGTTTCTTTTGATGGTAGGCTTCAAAAATATCAATGAGGTTCTTTTCAAGCCCTGATTTGTTGAGGAAATAATAGTGGCTGAAAAGTTCCTCCTGCAGATGGATGGAAGTTGCTTTCCTATGGTTTTTTAGTCGAGTGATTTTGGATTCGAAATTAGGCTCTCGTTTTTCTTTTAGCGCATTGATTTGCTGGCTGATGGAGGTAATTGCGCTCAATCCTTTGGTGATGAAGTGGTCGTTGGTGTCCATATCAAAAACCGATGGAACGAAAATCGACGGGTGAGGATCATCTCCAATTTTACCAGAGAAAGCAGCTAAATAGCCAAACTCCTTTTGTTCGTTTTGAACGACTAAGACGCCGAACATTTTTCCTTTTACTGCTCCTTTCTTGCCTTTGGTTAATCCGAAATTGTGTTTCCAGACATGTTGATTTTCCGAAAGGAAAAGTTGAAGTTCTTTAGTGGCAATCTGAGCGATTGGTGGTATGTTGGTTTGGAATGGATCATTTAATTCGCTCGGAAGCAAATCGGAGGAAATCTTTGTTTTGAATCGGATGAAGCAATTATTTATCATTGCCGCAAGAGTAGGACTTTTCTGATAATTGAGCATTCTCCGAAAGGAGTAAAAAAAAATTGATAGCAATCAATGTCGCTATCAGTTTTTAATTATGATGTCATAATCCATTGATTATGAGTATTTTAGATAGTCTATCGTCTTGCCTCTTGTCTCTTGCTTCTCAATTCAGGATTGACTTTCGTCAAATAAAGCGGAATGCTCCCAATCACAAAAATGCCGATATAATTGCTCAACAAATCGAGCAATTCGAAATTGCGATAAGGATTAAATCCTTGGCTGATTTCTTCCAAAGTAATGCCCACTGCCATCAAGGAAGTACCTGCCAAAACAGGGAATCCTAAAATGATCCATTTCCGTAAATCAAGCGAAATGTTGAGGAAGGCAGTAATGGTACCCATCAAAAATAAGTGCAAAAATTTGTCGCCATAAGGAATCTCCAAAAGGATGGCTCTGAGTTGAATACCGCCTCCAATATTGGCTAAATAAATAAGCCCAAAGAGCAGGACAAAAAGCATAAAAGTGATGAATCGAATAATCATAGATGTAGTTTCGTCGGTTGGTTGAACGACTACCAACCTCAAAAACCTATCCATATTTTCGATAATATGTCTTGCAACTTTTTTTTAACAATATTGATTTCGTTTTGCGCAAGCAAAAGATGTTTTTACCTTAGATATTGAGTTCACAACAAAAGAGATTTTCTAAACTTAATATTTTAAAAATCGCGAATAGAATCAGTGTATTTAGCGAAAACTTGTCCCGTATTTTAATCGGGAGCGAAGTTTAGTAAACCTTTGTTTTGTCTTGTACTCAGGATTAGAAATACAAACGAAAAAAAATACCTTATGCATACTGATTTTAAGTTAGCTACTCCGCTGCGTGCGCAGCTAAAAAACGTAAACCCATCTGCAACTTTACTCATCAATGAGCGCTCTGCTCAATTGCAAGCAGAAGGAAAAAAAGTTTATCGATTAGGCTTTGGTCAATCGCCGTTTCCGGTTCCGCAAGTCGTGGTGGATGCTTTGGCAGCCAATGCCCATCGCAAAGATTACATGAATGTGTTTGGCTACCCGGAGTTGCGAGAAGCAGTTGCCAAACATGCTGAGCGAACTATTCACATTTCCGCGACAGCGGATCAAGTCATGATTGGACCAGGGTCAAAACAATTGATTTTTGGCGCTCAAATGGCTTTGGAAGCGGACTTGCTCATCCCCTCCCCAAGTTGGGTTTCTTATGAGCCACAAGCGCAATTGATAGGAAAAAAAGTAATTTGGGTGGACACCAAAGAAGACGAAAATTGGCTACTGAGTCCCGCCGCTTTGGAGGCTGCCTGCAATCAATCTGAGACTGATTTTAAATTACTCATCCTGAATTATCCCAACAATCCAACCGGAACGACTTACTCCTCCGAGGACATGATGGCGTTGGTGCCCATTTTGCGAAAGCATAATGTGATTGTCGTGGCGGATGAGATTTATGGAGAAATGCACCACACTGGTCATCATCATTCGATGGCTCAATATTTCCCGGAAGGGACTATTGTGAGTAGTGGTTTGAGTAAGTGGTGTGGCGCCGGCGGGTGGCGTTTAGGAACCTTCGTTTTTCCAAAAGAATTATCATGGCTTCGCGACGCCATGCGCGTCATCGCTAGCGAAACTTATAGCTCCGTTGCTGCACCGATTCAATATGCCGCCGTGACCGCTTTTTCTCCCTCACGGGAAATGGAATCCTACATCAAAGACTCACGCAAAGTGGTTCAAATGATTGGTAATTTCGCCCATGAGAAATTAGCTGCTGCCAACATCGTTTGCCCAGCACCGGAGGGCGGTTTCTACCTCTTTCCGAACTTCAAAAATTACAGAGAGCAACTGAGCGCTCGCGGCATTCATAACAGCACTCAGTTATGCGAAGCTTTGCTGAACGAAACAGGCGTAGCGATACTCCCAGGTGCTGCATTTGGCAGACCGGCTGAGGAATTGACTGCTCGATTAGCTTATGTTGATTTCGATGGCGAAGCCGCACTCAATTCATTGAAAACCAACGACTTAGATCCTGATGAGTTTGTGAAAAATGTCTGCCCAAATATAGACGAAGCAATGGCAAAAATGCAGACTTGGGTGGCTCAATTTTAGAATGAGAGAATGAGAGAATGGAATCGCTCAAAAAATTAAGCCCCTCAGATCTTTGGTCTGAGGGGCTTTTTCTTTTCCTTTCGGAAAATGATTTGGCACGTTACACCGTAGCAAAAAAAAATGCGCCTCGAAACGAATCGAGACGCATTTTTATATAGACTATTATTTCGCGAAAGCGAAAGGATTAGTGCTCCGCACCATATCCTTGATAATCTTTTCCAACAATCAATCGCTGAACAGTTGGCTCCATACCAACTGAAAGAACGACGATGGTGTAAACACCATTTTTCAATTCACTGATTGGCAATTGGATGTCTCCAAATGATGGATCATCAAATTGGAAACTCTTCGCTACCGTTCCGAATTGATTCAAAATCAAAATCTCAACATTCTTGCCCTCGTAACCTTTAAGGTTGACGTTGACCTCGTTTTGAGCTGGATTTGGATAAACCCTCAGCCCCGGCTCGTTGGTGGTTTCGATTCCTTCAGCATTGTATTCAACTTTTTCAAATTGACGGCAAATCGGCATCCAACTTTCGTCAAATGTAACCACACCTACATAGTAAGTACCAGGCTCAGGAAGCGTAATGTTTGTTTCTTCATCACAGTTCCCTTCCCAGCTATCACAGAAGAATACTTCTTGCCAGTTGTCATCAATCACTTTCACTTGAACATACGGATTGTTCAGACCAGTAACTTCAACTTCCTCGCCCATTGGGTGGATTTCTGCATTACAAGTCTTGGAGGTAGGTCCAGGTGTAGAAGCGTTTCCACATGCAATTGGAACTACTGAAATAGTTGTCGTACAACTTGGCTTATCATGATCAATGACGGTATAGGTCAAAGTGCCACCTGTGGAAGAAACTCCACTTACAGTAACAGTATTACCATTTGGTATCATCATAATGTTAGTTCCGAGGATGTCATATCCCCATGCACCACCATTGACAGAAGAAGCGGTCACATCAAATGCAAAAGTGCCAGGACCATCACAACGAAGGTTTGAAACGGTTGCCGTAATCACACAAGTTCCAGGTGGAGGAGGAGGATTTCCGATAGTTACCATCTCGAAGATGTCGCAAACCATTGTCCAATCACTATTGAAAGTTTGAATTTGTACGAAGTACTTGCCATCAGCAGGTACGGTGTACATTGCAGGAGAACCGCAAGCAGGTCCGCTCCAATCATTACAACTGTAAAGGATATTGTTGTTTGCGTCGATGATTTTCACACCATTGCGGTCGTCATCCAAACCAGTAACCATGATTTTTCTTCCAGTAACAGTGTATGCTGCATTACAGCCTGGTCCTGGAGGAGGAGGAGGAGGAGCAACGGTTCCTGCACAAGTACAGTTTGCTTGCACCACGTCATTGGTCGTGTTTGGATTGCCATCATCACAGGCGTCGCCGATGTTGGCGTTCAAGTTAGGGCAATCAACACCTGGATTAACAGGAGTTCCTGCACAAGTACAGTTTGCTTGCACCACATCATTGTTGGTGTTTGGATTGCCATCATCACAAGCATCGCCGATGTTGGCATTCAAGTTAGGGCAATCAACTTGAGGGTTCACAGGCGTGCCTGCACAAGTACAGTCTGCCTGAATCACATCGTTAGTGGTGTTCGCGTTGCCATCATCACACATATCACCCGGATTGCTGATGTTTGGATTGTTGTCATCACAATCATCATCCGCACAAACGCCGTCACCGTCCATATCACCACCAAATGGTCCGCATGAGTCGATTAATTCAGCACATCCTTTTACCTTGATCTCATCAATATCCCACACTGCAAAACCAACTGGAGAATTTGCCTGACGGCAATATCCAAGGATTTCGAAAGAGTAAGTAGCTGCAACTTCGGTTGTGAAATCAGGATTTCCAGAGAAGTCAAATGCTTCTTGAGACCAATCGGCAGAAGTTTGCTGATTGATACGTTCCCAGATTTCGACACCATCTTTAAGTACACGTACTCCATAGAGTGAGGGTGGATCATTATCACCAGTTTGGCCGGTAAGCCATAGGTAATTTAGAGGTGCAGACTCCGCAAAGCAAAGACCGCTGATGTTCACCTTGTAGTCAGCGTCAGGTGTAACTGTCACTGAAAAGCGGAAAGCATTTGGATTGTCATCTGTCCAAGTACAACCATCTTCGATAGAGTGGCACATACCGTTGCCATCAGATCCAGGGTTGCAAGAGTGATGTCCCATATTAGAGAAGATAGAAGCCTCAGTGGTCATCCCCGTAGGAGAGTTGACATCGGCAGTAAATTCGTCATAGGAAGTGTCTGGCTCACAGCTTTCCAAATCCCAATGGGCTAATTCAGTATCGCAGCTTTGTGCATTGATATTCCATCCAAATAGTAAGAAACCGAAAAGGAAGAATAAACCTTTTGGTTGAATTCGTAAAAATTTAGAAGACATTAAACGAAGGGTTTAAATTATTAAAATGGATTATAAAATTATAAACCAAAGGATAAGCAGGGTGCGAATCCTACTGGATATTTTTTAGAGCAGCTACGGAAGTAATCTCTAAGTATGTCGTAGTTAAATTTGAGAGGGTGTTAAGGTCGTTTTTTGCGAGTGGATCGGTAAGCGGGAAGTCGTACAAATATTCAGACCTTATTGAAGCCGTAAAAGTAACGGAATTCTAACATTTTTAAAATACCGAAATCAGAGTATTCTTAAAACGTGGTTTTGAAACCTGAATTTTGCCAGATTCACAACTCGCAACCCGTCCTTTCAAAATGGCACCTCCGCTTCTACCTCAATTTTCCTTTCGGAAAATGGGCACTCAAACTCCAATCGCCAAGCATGTAAGCCAATCGTGTTTTCTGCGAAAGAGGCTGCAGACCCATATTTTTCATCTCCAATGATAGGGCAACCCAACTCTGCCAATTGCGCACGAATCTGATGATAGCGCCCAGTGGTGAGGTTGATTTTTAAGAGGAAGCCATTTTTGTGTTCCTTTTTTAGTTCATATTTAAGGATGGCTTGTTTTCCTTTTTCAGTACGAGTAGGGTGGAGGACAGCACGTTTGTTTTTTTTGTCTTTTTCGAGCCAGTGGGTGAGCGTTCCTTTCTCTTTGAGCGGTTTGTTTTCGACGAGGGCGAGGTAGGTCTTTTTTATTTCGCGAAAGCGTATCATTTCGTTGAGCTTCTTTAAGCTACTTTTCTTTTTTGCAAAAATGATGGCGCCACTCACCGGTCTATCCAATCGATGTACCACCCCCACAAATGGCTTCTTTTTCACTTTCTTGAAATACTCAAACACCATTTGCTCCAAAGAACGAAATTGCGGATGCCGCTCCACGATCAAACCCGCCGGTTTGTTGATGATTATCCAATAATCAGTTTCCTCAATAATATTCACTCGCAAAGCTTTTTTTGTAAAAAGTAAAACCCCAAGCATTTAAAATCTGTAGCAAATTGATTGTTTTATGGTTAAATGGTTTTATGGCTTCATTGTTAAATGGCTTTATGGTTCAAAAAACCATGTAACCATCAAACCATGAAGTCATATTTAATTTTTTCTTGCAGATCTTTTCATCATATCCCAATATCCCAATATCCCAATATCCCAATACTCCAATCCTCAAGCCCGAATCGCCTCCACCGGATCCATCCGCGCCGCCTGAAAAGCAGGCAACAACCCCGCAATCATTCCAATCGAAATAGACCAAAGCAGTCCGTAAACGACATTCTGAGTGGAGAGATAGAGCGGGTAGGGCATGACGGTACTCAGCCCCTTCGCGACGAGATAGATGAGTGCCAATCCGAGCAGTCCGCCGAGGAGGCAAAGAAGGATGGATTCAATTAAAAATTCGAGGAGGATGACCCATTGTTTGGCACCAAGTGCTTTCTTGATGCCGATGATTCCTGTGCGTTCTTTGACAGATACGAACATGATGTTCGCAACACTGAAGCCACCAACCAAAATGGCAAAAATTCCAATTATCAGACCCAAAAGGTCAAAAATATCAAAGACAGAGCCGATGGCATTGGAGATAATCGAAAGTTGATTGAGGGCGAAATTGTCTTCTTCTCTGGGTTTGAGTTTGCGTGCGCCACGCAAAGCCATGGTCAAGTCTCCGGTAAGTGTTTCGAGGTCTTCACCTTCTTTGGCCTTGACGGCGATAGTACCTCCCCAAAAACTATTGGTTTTGATCTGTCCCATTTTCACGCCAAGTGGCAATCCAATGAGACCAGCCTCATCAAAGTTTAGAATATTGATGAGACTTTCTCCTGATTTTTCAATAACCCCGATGACCTCCAAATTGCGCCCCATGATTTTGATCTTTCGACCGATGGGGTCAATAGGACCAAAAAGATTTTCAGCAATCGTATGTCCAATCACGATTTGATTCAGCCCCATTTCGTATTCTCTCGGAGTGAAATAGCGTCCTTTTTCATACTCTAAACTAAAAAGGTCGCTATGGTCATAGGAGACGCCCAAAACCTCCATACCTTCCAATGAGTTGGATTTGAATTTAGCACTTTTGCTACCTATAAATGTATGGAAGTCAACGTATTGTGCAGATTTAGTGCGCTTTTTTATGATTTCAAAATCTTTAAAATTTGGAGCAGGACGCTTCATGTATTTCCACCACTCGTGCCCGTCGCCCTCAGCCCAAGGAAATTTTTGAACATAAATCACATCGTCTCCCAACTTGTCAAAACTTCCTTCGATATTGTCCTGCAATGAGTCCACGGCAGATTGCACCCCAATGATACAAAAGATACCAATCGTGATTCCCAACAGAGAAAGGAAGCTGCGCATTTTGTTGCCGCTTAATTGAGCAGTGGCTTGAGCAATGCTTTCGCTAAATATTTTGGTAAACATTTTCATATTGCTACGAAGGTAGTAATTTACCTTTTTAGCAGATTCATCTTTCGATGAAATGGTTGAAACGGTGGACGGAGGATGGGGGAGTTGCCATTGTTGCCGTTGTTGCCGTTGTTGCCGAGTTGCCGTTGTTGCTGAGTTGCTGTTGTTACCTAACATGACTGACCTAAATCCAAAACCATGACAACCATGACAACC
>CALCJP010000249.1 GCA_937967625.1 uncultured Saprospiraceae bacterium | reverse complement strand
AAATCAACGCATTTAGCAAAAGCGAAGTTTAGTTAACCATGAAACCATGAAACCATGAAACCATGCAACCATGCAACCATGAAACCATGAAACCATGCAACCATGCAACCATGCAACCATGCAACCATGAATTCAATCTCGCTTCCCAATTCCCAAAAAGAAAAAGAGCCAGCCAGCCATCAAGAACAATCCGCCGATTGGAGTGATGGGACCTATTATTTTCGCGAAAGCGCCTAAAGATAGCACCTCCCTCAACGCTAACAAATAGAGCGAACCGGAGAAGCAAAAAATGCCAATCACAAACGCCTTGCCCGCCCAGCGAAGGTATTTATTATTCAGGTGCAACATCATCAACCCCAAGACCAATAAGGCAAATGTATGATAGAATTGATAGCGCACCCCAGTCTCAAAAGTGGAGATTTGTGATGGCTCCACGATGGCTTTTAATCCATGAGCGCCAAACGCACCCAATGCCACCGCAAACAATCCAAACAGCGCTCCGGCGCGCAAATAGTTGATACTCATATAAATAGGTATTTTTATTCAAATCACAAGTATATTATCTTTTTGGAGTAATAATTGGCTATCAATAGTTACAAATTCTTATTTAGTAAAATCAAAGTCTCGTTTTTGTAATGTTTTACACCTAATTTCGTATTAGCAAAAACCGTTGGACGATTATGAACTCAATACTCAAATATCTACTTATCCTCCCCATTTTATTATCGTTGATTGTCGCTGGATTTTCACAAACCAAGTTGGCAAAAGCAGGGCCTCGTGATCACACAGATGCGCTTAGCCAAATCTATGCAGAAATCACATCAGAGGAAGAACGTGCTGAATTAGCGGAGGAAAACCCAGATGAAATATTTTTGACTGGAGAGGAAGTATTCGAAAGCGCTCTTTCTGAAGAATTGGCAGTAACCCAAACTAAAGAACTCCCTTTCGGAGATATTTTGGAAAAAGACAAGCCTAATAAAACAGATAATCGTATCGCTTCTTCAAAAAGCAATAGGGTAAAAGAAAACCTAAAAAAGCCAATAAAAAAAGACTTAACTAAAACGAGGATTGCTAAAACTAAAAGGACCATCAAATCCTCAGCCCCTAAAGTGGTTGTTCCTACCCAACCAGTGCGTAAGCCAACTGCGACTAAATCAAATGTGGTAGTGAACGCGCCCTCCAAATCGAAAAATTTGCCTTCTCCGACTTACGTCGAATCTCCCTCTAAATCGAAAGTGGTTGCACCTACAATTGCCGCTCCTACTCAACCAGTGAGCGAGCCGACTTTCGTTGAATCAACTATGGTAGTTAGCATTCCCAACAGCTCTAACAACTCTTCTTCTCCGACTTACGTCGAATTGAAGGTGGTAAGACCTGTTACGACCTATATTGATTCAAATATTGAAACGATCACGACCGCTACCCGCAAAAAATCGAAAAAATCCATAAGTCGCTCATCATCAAAGACTTATGTCGAATATTCAGCGGGAGCAATGCCCACTTTTGGTTCTGGTAAGTATCAAATCCAACTCGGATATTTTGAAAGTGCTATCGAGGCCAACCAACTCGCAGAACAATTGAGATCCAAGTATTACGAACCCGTAACCATTGCAGAAGATTCCAGCAAAAGGACAGTAAGTTATCGAGTTCTTTTGGGAGATTACGAAAAGTTTTCCGATGCCCAAATCCTCTTCCGAACACTCCGAAATAATGGGGCTGAAGCAACTATCATGCAGTACTAATCAATCTTAAAGAATAATAGCGCAAAGAGAGTAGTAAAATTGATAACTTACTCTAATCTCAAGAGTAGAGATTTTGCGATCACTTGCTCATAACCCATCTAAACTCCACTACAAAGAATCCCAACTGTGCCTCAGCGCACAAATATTTGATACTCATTATCTGGTATTTTTAATCGAAATCACTTTAGTATCACGATTTGGAGTAATAATTGGGACGTATATAGCTCAATCTGTGTACCCAAACACAAAAAAGTCTCGTTTTTGTTCTAAAGATCACCTAAATTCGTATTAGCAAAAACCGTTGGACTTCATGAACACGAAATTCAAATACCTATTAATTCTTGCCAGTAGCTTTTTGCTATCCAATGCGGGTTTTTCGCAAACGGAATCTCCAAAAGGAGCCTCCGATGACCACACCCCCGCACTCAATCGAATTTATAAAAAAATCACAACACCGGAAGAGCGCACAAAATTAGCCGCCGAAAATCCAGAAGAAACCTTTCTGAAAGGAGAAGAGGTCTTTGAGGACAAACCCGCAGCGAAAATTACCGAAACGCAATCAGAAGATCTTCCTTTCGGAAATGTGGTTGAATATGACGAAGTCAAAAAAGCGGAGGAAGCGGTCACCACTGCCGAAATTTACCAAGTCATGGAATACGATGACTTTAAAAACCCAATCGACAATGACACTTCCAAAAGACCTGTCATCGAATCAGAACACGTCATCGAGATGGAAGAGTACGAACCCGTCATTGCTGCCCAGCCAGTTATGAAACCGACTTCCGTCGAATCCACTTCTAACGCAACCCCTTCGACTTCCGTCGAATCTCCAACAGAATCCATAACTCCTTCATCCTCAACGACTTCTGTCCAATACGGACCCACTCCGTCGTCCACTTTAATTTCCACTAAATACCAAATTCAATTGGGTTATTTTAGCAACGTTGAAAATGCTACACGACTATCCGAAAAAGCAAAAGCCCAATACTCAGAATCGGTCTCGATAGTTGAAGATTACAAAAAAGGGAAAGTCTATTATCGAGTTCTTTTGGGTGGATTTGATAGCCTCAATGAAGCGCAGCAACTCTACCGTACCGTTCGAAAAAGTGGTTCCAAAGCGACCATTAAAAAGCAGTGATTTTTTTGTATTGATGTATTGAGGTGTTGGGGCGCTCTTGTATATTCGCCAATTCTAATAGTATGGAACGCAGATGACGCTGATTGTCCTGATTCTCGCAGATCAGTGTATATCCTGATAATCAGCGTCATCTGCGTTCCATACCGATACAGATGAACACCTCAAAGTACAAACACTCTTAACATGGCATTTTTCGAATTCCTTTGTCCAAAAAACAACTTCATTGAAGAGCTACGCAAGACTTTTCAAATGACTCCCTTGCTCATTCCTGATAATCAAACCCAACCGCTAAAGGTTATCGCCCACAGAGGCCGCCAAAGTCAGATTTTGGGACCACTCGAAAGTTTTTTTGAAGGCACTGACTATGTAATCGCCCTCAAACCAGAGATGGCAGAAGTCGCCAATGTTTCGATAAATAAGACAGGGAGTTTCAATATTGATTTTGGATTTAAAGTTTTGGAAGGACTGCTCGGCGGCTTTGGCGTCAAGCTCGATCCCATCAAAGGCGCACTCAGTAATGCAAAGGAATTGTCACTGTCGTTTGATAATTTGACGCGCAAAAGCATTCCAATCGCCACACTCGGTCGAGAGCTGAAAGGAAAGAAGATTGACAAGCAAAACCCTGCCATGCACCTCTTTCTCCGAAAGGAGAAACCATTTAATATGTATCTGATTAGCAGTGTCTTACAAAGCAATAAAATCTTAATTCATGTCGAAAAGAAAATCGACGATAGTCTTGAATTGACAGCGCCCACTATTGGTGATTTGACCGACGCAAGCATCAAATTGGAAGAAAAAGCGGCTAAAAATAACATCATCGTTTTTGAAGGAGCAAAGCCGCTGACGTTTGCCTTTTCGGCAATAGAATTGATTTTGGCACCAGATGGCTCTTTGCGATTTGGAGAGGAGAAGATTTTGAAGCGGAGTGTCAAAGGCGCAGCGGCAGAGGAGAAAGAAATAATTCCAAAAGAGACTTCATTGATTGAAGCGAATGCCCCAGCTTTGTTGGCTTGGAATGCTAAAATTTAATCTTTTTTCCTTTCGGTAAAATAATGGATTCGTTTCTTTGCGTTCCAACTAAGAAAAGAAAAATTCATGAATTCATACCTTTCTGACTTTCGTCAAATTTTATTGAACCACATAAGACATATAACAACCTATAATACCACTCCAATCTTATATGTCCTGATATGCCTAATATGGTTCAATATCACAAGCTGCGGCTCCGAAGAAAACATACCCGACGTCTCCCACATCAAAAGCGAAGTAAAAATTCAACGCTTCGAGCAAGACCTCTTTGCGATTGATACCGCCAACGTTGAGCAAGGAGTTGCTGTCTTGCGGCAAAAATACGGGACGTTTTTCGATGAGGCATTTCTAAAAATCATCGCTGACTTACGGAACCCTGACGCCTCCGCGGAGCAACTAATCGGAGGCATGATCAAAAATCCAAACATTCGAAAACTCAATGATACCTGCCAGCTCGTCTTCCCCGCTGTCGCGGAAATGGAGGAAGAATTAGCACAAGCGTTTCAGTTTTACCAACACTATTTCCCGAAAGGGAGGGTGCCTGAAGTCTATGGATACATCTCTGAATATTCGCTGGGAGCGTTCACTTTGGGCGACTCAATAGTCGGTTTTGGATGGGATTTCTTTTTGGGCGAAGACTATCCGATGTATGACCCCAACTACTTCCCCGCCTATGTCAAAAAATATATGAGTCGAGATTATTTGATCCCCAAACTCATCGAAGCCTTAGCCAACGAAAAGGTCGGCGAGCAGCGCGGACAACGAATGTTAGATCACATGATTCACAACGGTAAAATATTGTATATCAAGGACTTATTGCTACCTTACAAACCCGATAGTGTGATTTTGGAATACTCGACAGCACAGACCGATTGGGTGAATAATAATGAATTTGAGATGTGGAAACATTTCCGAAAGGAAAATCTAATTTACTCAACAGATTATCGCAAATATCAAAAACTGGTCGGTCAAAGCCCTATCGCTGCGCCCGGCATGCCGCAAGAAGCTCCCGGTCGCACTGCCAACTGGATGGGCTGGCAAATCATCAAAGCATACATGAAGCGAAATCCTAATTTGACGCTGGAGGAATTGTGTGCGATTCGTGATCCGCAGGAGATTTTGGATGGGTCGCGGTATAAGCCGAGGAATTGATAATTGAATATTGGCGATTGATTATTGGCGTCAATATTCAATAGCCAATAATCAATATTCAATTAGTTTCTATGAGAAAATCAAAACCATTAGGGATCGACGACATCAGCGGTTTCGAATTCGTCAAAGAAGTTTTAGATGGCGACGCGACCTATGCCATCAATTTCGACAGATTGCAAAAACACCCACGACTGGGCTACATCATTTTTGAGTTTTTGCTTTGCGACGCCAAGCAGTCGGTCAATCCCCACACTTCTCATCCTCGACGATATTGGCATAAAAACTCCCGAAAATTCATTTCTTTGTTCCGCGTTGCGAAAGACCTGCCTGCCATGTTGTTTTTAGTCAATTATGCCAAGTCAGGAACGCCACACGCAGATAAAATCAAAGTCATTCAGGTCATAGATGTGGATGAATCCGGAATCAAAGAGGAGAAGGTGAAAGACATGGATAGAGCGGAATTTGGCAGATGGTTTCGGAAGTTGAATAAAGATTGTGGGGTTTGATTTCCCTCATGACTTGATAGGAACGCGGAATACGCGGATTGCGCGGGTTTTCGCGGATTTTTTTTCGCCTTTCGGCAAATGTCAATGAGACAATGAAACCATGAAGCTATTGGTCAATTCTCTCATTCAGTAATTCACTAATTCTCTCATTAATTTAATTATGCCAACCATTAATTTCAAAGGAAAAGAAGCAGTTTGGGATCACCATTTGGGGGTGCCCTGCCATACTTTGGAAGAGGTGGAAGCGATGAGTTTTCAAAAAGAAAAAGGAGCAGAAAATTTAATCGTAGAAGGAGATAACTTATTGGCTATCAAGGCATTGTTGCCTGAGTATGCCGGAAAAATAAAATGTATTTATATCGACCCACCTTACAATACGGGTCATGGCGGCTGGGTCTATAACGACTCCGTCAACAGTCCCTTGATCAACGAATGGCTCGGAAAAGCAGTCGATAAAAAAGACCTTTCGCGCCATGATAAATGGCTTTGCATGATGACCCCTCGGTTGCAGCTGTTGCGCGAAATGTTGCATGAAGAAGGTGCCATTTTTATCAGCCTCGATGAGAACGAAGTATTCAATTGCAAAGCGCTGATGGATGAGATCTTTGGCGCTGCGAATTTCAGAAATTTAGCCATTGTTCGAAAGGGCGCAAAAAATGTCCAAGCGCAGTTTGAAACTGTAGATCGCCTGAACTATGCGGTCGAATACGTCCTCATCTATTCTAAAGACTCAAAATTCAGATTCAAGAAATTCGAACTCCCGCTCGAAAAAGAAAAACCGGGCAGTTGGAACAACCACTGGCGTGGCACTGACCGCCCAACCATGCGCTATGAACTTTTCGGCATCACGCCAGAGCGAGGACAATGGCGTTGGAGCCAACAAAGGAGCATGACTGCTGTTGAGAATTATAAGCAGTTGCAGCGCGACTTAGGCAAATCAAATGGTTCGCTTTCGCAAAATGATATTGACAAATGGTACGAATCTAAAGGCGAAAAAATCGACCTCCTACGCCTCTCCAAAACCGGCAAACCGGAACACTTCGTGCCCCCAACCAACACTCGCCTTGCCAATAGCAATTGGAGTGATTTGAAACCCAATGGCAGCAGGCAGTTACGCGCCATTTTTGGAGAGAAAGTTTTTGACAATCCGAAGTCAACCGATCTGATAAAAAGGTGTATTCAGTTTATAGAGGGCGTCGATAATCAGGTAGTTGTGTTGGATTCATTTGCAGGAAGCGGCTCTACCATGCAAGCAGTCATGGAGTTGAATAAGGAAGATGGCGGCAATCGAAAATGTATTCTAATTCAGATGAACGAGGGGAGTGGGGAGATGAATATTTGTCGCGACATTACGCGAAAGCGGAATGTAAAGGCAATTGAGAAATTTGGGTTTGAGAGTGGTTTTCGGTATCTGAAAATGAAGGGGCAAGAACCCCCTGACCCCCAAATTGGGGGGACCTAAATTAACTTTTGGTTTTTAATTATTGAAACCTTAAAAGAGTGACCACTTTTCCAAAAATCCGAAACACGCAAACGAATAAAAATTCCAACG
>CALCJP010000248.1 GCA_937967625.1 uncultured Saprospiraceae bacterium | reverse complement strand
CATGGTTTGGATTTAGTTCCATCATGTTAGGTAACAATGGCAACTCGGCAACTCGGCAACAATGGCAACTCGGAAACAATGGCAACTCGGAAACAATGGCAACTCGGCAACTCGGCAACAATGGACTATTTCTTCGGATGCACCAATTTCATCTCATCCACCAAGTGCTTCGCACCTGCAAACTTATCAACGATGAAAAGCACATAGCGAATATCTACCATGATGTTCCTACAAATCGAACGGTCATAGTTTATGTCACTCATCGTGCCTTCCCAAGCGCGGTCGAAATTAAGTCCAATCAAATTACCATGCGCATCGATGGCAGGACTACCTGAATTACCACCTGTCGTATGATTTGAACCGATGAAATTGACGGGCAATTTGCCATCTTCAGCATACTCACCAAAGTCTTTTGACTCGTAAAGCTCAAGCAATTTGTCCGGCGCATCGAATTCATAATCCCCATCCACGTGCTTTTCAACGATTCCTTTTAAATAAGTCTTGTTGTGATATCGAACAGCGTCTTTTGGCTCGTAACCTTCCACATTTCCATAAGCAACTCGCAAAGTTGAGTTAGCGTCTGGGTAAAAACGACCATCAGGAAACATCTCCATCTGTGCTTTCAAATAGGTTCGATTATTACTTTCGATCTGTTCGTTCAATTCATTGTATTGAGGAGAAATTTGCTCTTTGTACATTTCAGAAAATGCCATTGCCAATTTCATCCCATGATCTACAGAGAGCGCTTGGCGAAGCATTCCAGGTGGCGTTTCTAAGAATTTTTTCAATTGAGTTTCATCCGTTAAGATTGAATATTTGAAAATTCGATTTGCTAAAATAGAATAATCGCCTCCTGTTTTCAACATCTCTTCTTTGAGTAATTCAGGATGATATGTCACTGGAATCTCTTTGTGATATTTTTCAATCAATGCACCAAACACATCGCGGTCGATATCGACATTGTAGTTTTTGTAAAACCCAGATAATGCACCATCAAGCCTCGCTTTTTGTTTGTAAAAAGCTTCCTCGCCATTGGCGTCATAGGTGTCCAACATTCGCGTCAAGCTGTTGGCGATTCGGAACAGTTCGACATTTCTAAAGAAAATCTCGTTGTAGTACTCGCGCGCTAAAGCCACTTCTTCTATTTCGCCGTAAAGGCGCTCTGTGTCCGAAAGTAGATTAGCATATTTCTTTTTAGACTTTCTTTTTTGATTGACTTGCTTCATGAACTTCTCCTCATAAGCTTGCTTTTTTTCTACTGCTTTTGATTTGTTCAAACCCAAAACTTCGCCTTGCCATTTTTTCCAATAATTCGCAATTCGAGCAAACTTAGAGGCATACTGCAATTTGATTTTATCATCAGAGCGCATGTAGTTGTCCATAATTTTCAAAGCAGCCGCTCTGATTGAAATTCGAGCAGGATCCAAGACATCCTTAATTTGCTTTACTGCCGAACTTGGCAGGTATTCATTCGTCCTTCCGGGAAATCCGAAAACCAAGGTAAAATCACCTTCCTCAACGCCATCCAAAGAAACTGGCAAAAAATGCTTAGGCTTGAAAGGTTTGTTGTTTGCTGAATATTCCGCAGGCAAATTATTTTCATCGGCGTAAATTCTGAACAATGCGAAATCACCAGAGTGACGTGGCCACACCCAGTTGTCGGTATCTTTTCCAAAAGCACCTATGGACTCAGGAGGAGCGCCAACCATACGAATATCATTATAAGTCACCGTCACAATGGCTATGTATTGATTGCCTTTAAAAAATGGCTTCACCGTCACTTTTTCATAGTCTTCTTTTGGAAGGGAAGCAATCAAAGCATTAATATTTTTATCTATAATCGACTGTCTGTCAGCTTCTTTCGTTTTCTTTTTGATGCCTTGCATGACCTTTTCTGTCACATCTTCCATTCTCGAAATCAAAGTAACAAAAAGCCCTTCGCAGGGGATTTCTTCGTTGCGATCCATGGCCCAGAACCCCTCTTTGATATAATTTTTCTCTAAGGTTGAGTAGCGCTGAATAAAGCCAAATCCACAGTGATGATTGGTCAAAAGCAATCCTTGGTCTGAGATGATTTCAGAAGTACAACCGCCATTGAAATGACCGATAGCGTCTTTGAGACTTCCTTTGTTGACAGAGTAAATGTCCTCAGCATTCATCTTCATACCCATCGACTTCATCTCCTTCTCGTTGAGGCTTTTTAGCAAAAAAGGCAGCCACATACCCTCACCTGCCATCGCATTTTTCGAAAGAAAAGAAAAAACGAAAAGCAAAGCGAGCAATCTTGATTTGTTCATTTTGTATATTTTAAATTTTACAATGTATTATTTATTAACCTTTCGGTAAATTGGGTTTCAAATATCAAATGTAGTTAAATTTGGTAGCGCCAAAAACTTAAAAAGTCTATTTTCGCGCCTTCTTAAAATAAATGTCAAAAAATTTAACTTAGAATGGATTTTACCAATTTTTCAGTTCCTTATAAAGTCGCCAAAAAATACCAGAAGAAAGCCGCGTATTTCTGCATGGAGTTTGGCATTGATCAAGCCCTAAAAATCTACTCAGGAGGTTTAGGATTTCTTGCCGGCTCACACATGCGAAGTGCCTACGAACTCAAGCAAAACCTGATCGGAATAGGCGTCCTTTGGAAGTATGGCTACTACGACCAAGTGCGCGAAAACGACACTTACATGGGCGCTCGCTTTCGCGAAAAACATTATAAATTTTTAGAGGACACAGGGATTCGCTTCACTATCAAGGTTGATAATCATGAAGTTTGGGTCAAAGCGATGTATCTGGCTCCTGAGGTATTTGGAACGGCTCCGATGTTTTTGCTTTCGACGGAAGTCCCCGAAAATGATTGGTTGGCGCATACGATTTCGCATAAATTATATGACAACAATCTCAATGCTAAAATTGCTCAAAATATGCTCTTGGGCATCGGTGGCGCTAAGCTTTTGGAACATCTTAATTGGCAACCCGAAGTATATCACTTAAATGAGGCACATGCCCTTTCTGCTGCTTTTTACTATCACTCGAAGTGGCATGATACCAATGAGCTAAAAGAAAAATTTGTCTTTACCACTCACACACCCGTACCAGCCGGAAACGAAATTCACGACATCAACTTGTTGGAACGTATGTCCTTTTTCGGTGACCTACCGATTGAAAAAGTTCGTCAACTGACTGGCGAGGAAGGCAATGCCTTCAATCACACTTTGGCAGCCCTACGCATTTCGCGCAAAGCCAATGGAGTTTCAAAAATCCATGGTGGCGTAGCGAGAGAAATGTGGGGTAGTTATCAAAACATCGCGCCGATTGAGCATATTACTAACTCCCAAAACCATAAATATTGGGCTGATGTGCCGCTCAACGAAGCATTGAAAAAGAAGGATGATAAAGCCCTCATTGCGCGAAAGCGCGAAATGAAGGAAAAATTATTTAAAGAAGTCGCCAACCAAACCGGACGGCTTTTCAACCCAGATTATTTGACCATCGTATGGGCGAGAAGATTTGCAGATTACAAACGCGCCGACCTCATCACGAGAGATAAACAGCGATTCGAGCGACTCATGCAAGATACCAAACGCCCTATTCAAATCATTTGGGGCGGTAAGCCCTATCCGACCGATACGCGAGCGGTAGAGACTTTCCACCGTTTGCAGCGCAGGTGCTTTCAATATGAGAATTTGGCAGTACTTACTGGCTATGAATTAGAACTTTCTCGCCTGATGAAAGAAGGTTCCGATATTTGGCTGAACAATCCCCGAATCCCTCGCGAAGCGAGCGGCACGAGTGGCATGACTGCTGCAATGAATGGCTCTGTCAATTTCAGCACCTATGATGGCTGGATTCCTGAATTTTCCAAACATGGAAAAAATGCGTACACCTTGCCTGCCGTCGATACCTCCATGTCTATCAAAGATCAAGACGCTTTCGATCTCAATAATTTGTACCACATCTTGGAGTCCGAAATCATCCCGACCTATTACGACAAACCGAAGCAATGGCTCAAAATCATGAAACAATCCATGAAAGATGTTGTTCCGTTTTTCAACTCAGATCGCATGGCGGATGAGTATTATGAAACTTTATATAACGGTTGACGGAGGACGGGCGCTTCGCTGGACGGGGGACGGACAACGAGAGACGGAACTCCAAAATCGGAGTCCGAGCGGAGTCGAGGACGAAATCAAAACACTCGAATTTTCGCTACCATCCTCGACTCTGCTCGGACTCCGATCTTAATAAAAACAAAAATTATGTGCCATAAAACACTATTATCTATTCTTCTTTTCGCCCTGACTTTCTCAGGTTGCTTGACTATCGAAAATGGTTTCGATAAGCTTCCTCCTGGCTCTTGGCGAGCTACTTTAGACCTCGAAGGTTTTTCAAATCAACCAAGAGGTGATGAGGATGATGTGCAGAATCGGGCTTTTGAAGAAGTGAGTAAAGGAGAATTGCCGTTTAACTTTGAATTGGAATATGAGGAAGATGGTTCTATAACCATCATCATCAAAAACGCAGAGGAACGCCTCCTTGCGGAAAATGTCCAATTTGGCAGAATGAAGTATCGCTCTGTAGATACCTTTTTGATTGACTTTCCTGTTTTTGATTCCTATATCAAGGGGACTTTTCAGGAACGCGTCATGAAAGGCAAATGGTATGTCAATTATAAAGAGAACTACGAAGTACCCTTCAAAGCCGAATATGGACGCGACTTTCGCTTCACCACTTTAAAGAAAAAACCAGCCATAGACCTTAGCGGCAAATGGGAAACTACCTTTAGCCTTGATGATGATCCCTACGGTGCCATCGGCGAATTCAAGCAAAGTGGCAATAAACTCACCGGCACTTTCCTCACGGAAACAGGTGACTTTCGATTTTTGGAAGGAACAGTTCAGGGCAATAAATTTTATCTCTCCTGCTTTGATGGATCGCACGCATTTTTGTTTGAAGGGAAAATTCTTGAAGACGAAACTTTGATTGGCTCTTTTCGCTCAGGCAAGCATTACAAAACGACTTGGACTGCCAAACGAAACAATGAGGCGCAGTTGGGTGATCCCAATGAATTAACCTTTCTAAAAGAAGGGTATGATAAAATTGATTTTTCTTTTCCGACCCCTTTCGGGGAAATGGTTTCCATCAGCGATGACCGATATAAAGGCAAAGTAAAATTGGTGCAAATCATGGGGACTTGGTGTCCGAACTGCTATGATGAAACTCAATTTTTGACAACTTATCTTTCAGAAAATCCCTCAGACCAACTGGAAGTAATCAGCCTGGCATTTGAACGATATGAAGATTCGGCGAAAGCCAAAGAATCAATTCAAAGATTTAAAGAAAAGATGAATGTTCCTTATGAGATTCTTCACGCTGGCTCTTCCAACAAAAAGAAAGCTGCGGAATCGCTTCCCATGCTCAATCATGTTTTGTCTTACCCAACCATGATTTTTATTGATAAGAACGATAAGGTTCGAAAAATTCATACTGGGTTTAGCGGACCTGCAACGAGTTTATTTGGGGACTATAAAAAGGAATTTGAGGGTTTTGTTGCAGAATTGATCGCTGAGTGATGTAGGTAAATATTTTCCGAAAGGAAGAAAAAAAAATAGAAGCGAAACCTTAGAAGTTGTTTAAAAATGGAGAAAATTAAAATCTATTTTTAGGCAACTTTTTAGTTTAAAAGAAAACGAAATACCGCAAAAGAAACTCGTCTTCTAAATATGTCGGAAGAACCGTTTATCTTTACGCTCTCCGCACACTATTGAAGCTGGATTGATAAAATGAACAAACAAAGAGAATATTTATTAGCGTACCACCCTGCTAATTTTGAAGAGGCGCACATCGTCAATAAATATCTGACACAGGGAGGATATAAGATTAAGCATTTTAAATCCAGTTTAAATGCTATCGGATCGCCAGTTTCACAAAGCATCCGAGCAGCCAATCTGCCTACTATTATTTTGGTTTCTGACAATTTTCTAAAATGTGAAAATTGCCTTTTGGACCTTTTCGAGACTTACAAAATTCATAAAGCCAAACAGGAATTTGTAGCCATTGTCTGTGATGGACAGGAAGAAATCAAAGGCGACTTTGAGAAAGTCCCTACCTCGTTCAGCAAACTGAGTGGGGTCATCAAATATCTAAACTACTGGCAAGACAAGTATCTAAAAGCACGCTCAAAAAAAAGAACGATACCAGAGGAAGAAGCACAATCATTTTCTGATTATTTAAAAGTTATCAGAAGCATTTCGACGGAAGTCGGTGATTTTTTAAAGGATTTGAACAAAAACGGAACTCTCGATTTCGATGACCTTGCCAACAATAATTTCGAGGGGTTTTACCAAAAAGTCAATGACCCGCAGGGGTTTGAAAATTACTTCCAAAATTTAGCCAACGAGGCAGCAGAGGAATTGGTAAAACCTATGCCTGAAAAGGAACAAGTCGCTGAAAAATTCGTTTCTAAAGCCATGATGCCTGAACTGAAATCACCAGATGAGGTCATCCAAGAAATCGAACATGAGGAACTCGTCATCAGTTCCGTTCCTCCTACTGGAACACCTTCTCCCCTAAGCGACATCAATATTCTTTTTGGCGAAGAGGATCCAAAGTCTCAAAATGACAAAACAGAAATGAACGAGGTTTTAGAAATCATCAATAAGGCAGGTACTTTCCTTAAGAAAGGCAATCAGGCAGATGGCATGAAGGTGCTCAAAAGAGGCATCGAAATCCATCCCAAAAGTACTGCTTTGCGATATGAATACGGGTCTTCTTTGGCGCGCTACACGCGCGAGTACAACCTCGCAAAATTCCACTTAAAAGAAAATTTAAACCTCGATCCGAATCATACCAAAACCCTCTTTTTGTTGGGAAGGATGGCGGAATTGGATGGAGATGTGCAAACTGCAATCAACTTTTATGAGGGCGTAGTTGATTCAGAACCAGACTTCCCTGAAGTGAATTTTAGATTGGCAATGCTTTATCTAATTCACAAGCCGGAGAAAAGAGAACGTGCTGTTCAACTCCTCGAAAAAGAAGCAGCAATCAACTCCAAAAATACAGAAGCAAAATATCGACTTGGCGCTTTGCTCAATGAAAATGACGAAGCTCAGGATCGTGCTTTGGCTCTGTTTGAGCAAGTGGTAAAATCAGAACCTAAGCATCAGTTTGTCAACTATGACATTGCCCTGATTTACTTTCGTAAAAATGAAATGGAGAAGGCAAAACTCTACTACAACAGAGCGACTTTCGTCAATCCTGAGTTAAAAACTAAAGAAAACGATCTCGCTTTCGGGCTGCGAAAAGTTGTCAAAACTGTAAAGCTGAACCCCACGACTCCTGAAAAAAAGACTATCAAAAAGAAGGTGGTCAAAAAAGCAGCGCCACAAAAGATTGCCTTAATCACCGGAGGCACCTCAGGGATCGGGAAGGCAACTGCAAGGATATTTGCCGAAAACGGCTATAAAATAATCATCACGGGCAGACGAGCAGAGCGGCTCGAAAAGCTTCAAAAAGAATGGCAAAAGGAATTTGATATTGATTGCCATACTTTAAATTTTGATGTGCGCGATAAGGAAGCAGTTGCAAAAGCAATCAACGACTTGCCTAAAGAGTGGCAACAAATCGACCTGCTAATCAATAATGCAGGTTTGGCAAAAGGATTGGCACCTATCCACGAGGGAGATTATGAGCATTGGGAGACGATGATTGATACCAACATCAAAGGCATACTATATATGACTCGGTTGGTAGCGCCGCTCATGGTGGCTCGCAAAAGTGGACATATCATCAATGTCTGCTCGACCGCTGGAAAGGAGGTTTATCCGAATGGCAACGTTTACTGCGCTTCCAAACACGCTGTGGATGCCCTCACGAAAGGAATGCGAATCGATTTGCATAAACACAACATCAGAGTGAGCCAAGTGGCTCCCGCTCACGTTGAAGAAACCGAATTTGCAGAAGTGCGCTTTGATGGCAACAAAAAGAAAGCAAAGATTTACGAAGATTTCAATCCGTTGACTTCTAAAGATGTAGCGGAAACAATTTTTTTCATCGCCACCCGTCCTGCTCATGTCAATATTCAAGACGTCGTATTAATGGGTACTCAACAGGCAAATTCTACTACAATAGACCGCTCCGGTCGTAAATACGATAAGTAAACAACTCAATTACATTTTCAAGTTCGCTGGAAAAATGTCACAGAAAAATGATGTAAGTATTTGTATTTCAATTACTTACATCATTTTTTGTTGATTTTTTGGATTACAAATTTACCGAATTAGGGAAAATACTAATTTGATCTTTACAGGTATTCAGCAATAGCATTGAGGACTAACATCCAATACATTTGTGTTTATAATTGCTAACCTCCCAATTTGTACTTAAAGTTTCACTCGCACCTACTGGCACCTATTGATTTCGACAACTTCCTCCGTCAAAACTTTTAAGTATGAAACGTTCTTTATTTCTAACAACTATAATTCTAATCTCATTGAATTGCCTTTCGGCAAAAACACTTTTTGTTAAATCAGGAGAACGCGGAAATGGTACGAATTGGGCAGACGCCATTGGCGATTTGCAGGACGCACTAAAATTGGCGATTTATGGAGACGAAGTCTGGGTTGCTAAAGGGACTTACTTCCCGACTGCTTGTAAAACTTGCAATCAGTACGAAAGAGCTAAATCTTTTAACATTCCAAATGGAGTGAAAATTTATGGCGGGTTCGCTGGCAATGAAACAAGCACGGCTGGCAGAAAAGTAAAGGACAATCCTACTCAATTGAGCGGAAACATTGGTCAGGATGATTTTTTCGACAATTCATTTACAGTCGTTTCTTTTGAAAATGTTGACCAAAGTACCCTTCTTGATGGCTTCATCATCACAGGCGGAATGAGCGACAACAAGGAAGCTGGTGATGGAGAGCGTCATCGTTCTGGTGGGGCAATTTTCAACCTAAGTAGTGAAGATAAAGGTTCGTCTCCGGTAATTGTTGATTGTTTAGTATTCGAAAATTTGGCGGCGGAAGGTGGCGGAATTTTCAACAACAGCAAAAAAGGATCTGCCACTATCCTCGCGAAAAAATGCACTTTCTTAAAGAACAAAGCAGTGAATGCAGGAGGCGCAATCATGGATTTCGGAACGGAAAGCACTATCAACTCTACTTTCAGCAATTGCAAATTCATCCTTAACGAGGCAAAATTTGGAGGCGCTTTTTACTCCAATCAGAAAAGTAGTCAAAAGGAGATTTTTGAAAATTGCAGCTTCGTAAGCAATACCTCTGACTTTGGGGCGGCGGGTTTCATTTCCTCCGATTCGAAAAGTGAAAATGTTTATGGGCAAAATTGCTCCTTCAAAAACAACGTTTCGAAAACAGGCAGTGCCGTATTTATCAAAGAAGCAAAACACCAAGAACTTTTGAAAGAATCCACGAAACCGAAAAGTATTTCTTTATGATTTTTTGTTTATGAATAGTTTAGTTAATTTTTGAGAATTGGAGCCCGCTAACTTGGCGGGCTTTTTTTATGGTTTGATGGCTGAATGATTATATAGTTTCATGGCTGGATGGTTTTATTGTTTTTTCACTTTCGTGAAATGTGGACTCATTTCGCGAAAGCGAGAAAGATATTTACACTCAAAGAACCTATGTAGCCATCAAACCATGTAACAATAAAGCCATTTAACCATACAACAATACTACCCTTCCCCTTTCTCTACCGAACCACTCATCAGGTAAGACTTCAAAAAATCATCAATCTCTCCATTCAGCACTTTATCTGGATTATGAACTTTATAATTGGTTCTTAAATCTTTAACCCATCTATCATCGAGGACATAACTTCTTATCTGACTCCCCCACTCGTTTTTCATTTTGGAGTCTTCGACCTTTCGTTTTTCGGCGGCTTTCTTTTCCAGTTCTTTTTTATAAAGTCTTGATTTCAAGCCTTTTAGGGCAGTTTCTCTATTGAGATGTTGCGAGCGTTCTGCCTGACATTCCACTGCAATTCCAGTAGGAATATGTGTCACCCGAACAGCCGACTCGGTCCTGTTGACGTGCTGACCACCGGCGCCGCTTGCGCGAAATACGTCCCAACGCAAATCCGCTGGATTGACTTCAATCTCTATGGAATCGTCAATTTGTGGATGCACAAAAACGGAGGCAAAGGAAGTCATGCGTTTGCCTTGTGAGTTGTAAGGACTGATTCGAACGAGGCGATGAACGCCATTTTCACCCTTCAAAAATCCATAGACATAATCGCCTTCGATTTCTAACTCAACGGATTTGATTCCGGCGACCTCACCTGGGTTGAAATTAACTTCTTTGACTTTGTATCCATTTTTTTCTCCCCACATGCGGTACATTCTGTATAGCATTTCTGCCCAATCACATGCCTCTGTGCCACCGGCACCTGCGTTGATTTCAAGGATGGCGTTTAGCTCGTCCTCTTCCTGATTTAAGGTAGAATGGAATTCTACATCTTCAATCACTTTTCGAACCGCTTCGAATTTGGTATTGACTTCTTCTTCAGTGCCTTCACCTTCTTTCCAAAATTCGAAAAGGACTTCCAGATCACCGACCTGCTCTTCGAGATCATGATAATTCTTAACCCATTTTTTATGTGATTGGAGTTCTTTCATGACCGCCTGAGCTTCTTTGGAGTTGGTCCAAAAATCAGGCGCAAGGCTTTTTTGTTCTAAGTCTTCTATTTTGAATTCACGGTTAGCGACGTCAAAGATACCCCCTTATCAGCGCCGTCCTGTCTCGCAGGTTTTTAAGTTCTTCCGCAGTCATAGTATGAATGTGTTCGAATTTGATTAAAAATATAGCCGACCACTGGCGATTTAGGTCAGCAACTGCAATGGTACAATTTTATTGAATTAAAAGTTCGTTGGAAGGGGTATTTTCCGAAAGGAAGAGAAAAATAAAGAGGGTTGCGGGTTTCGGGTTTCGAGTTGCGGGTTGCGGGTTGTGGGTTGCGGGTTCTCGCAACTCGATACTTGTAACTAATCGCTCCATCAAAAATTCTTGATTTTTAACAAATTAGACTTGGAGCTATTTAGTTCAGGAAGACTTCTGTTTTCGTTGTTCTCCTTTTTATCTATAAATTCTATCTAAAGTGATAAAGAATATCAAATCAGAATTGGATGGGATATCGCCCATGCTTCGTGTGCCATATCCTAAATGTGGTGGTACAAACAAAATAATATTACCTCCTTTGCCAATCAACTTGATTCCTTCATCCCATCCTTTTATGACATCTCCCATTCCGACTTTGAAGGTAAAAGGTTCCATTCTGCCGAAAGAGGAATCAAACTTGGTTCCATCAGTCAGCATACCGTAATATTGAACTGAAACCAACTCTCTGTCGATTGGTGGGTAGCCACTTCCTTTACTGTTCATGATGTATTTCAGACCTGACTCAGTGGTCTGCATATTGGTTGCCTTTTCAAGAGAGTCATTGCCTAAGACACCCAAATACTGAACCATCACATCACCGATTTTTTCATCAATGGTTCGGTCTCGGTTTTTTTCTGCAATTTTTTGAATGACCTCTTTGTCTCCGGGAGTATTTCCTTTTGAGCCATCGCTTTGGTCATTAGAACCGCCTGTGCAACCTGCCGCCAACGCAGCCAATAAAAATATATGTAATATAAAATTTTTCATAAATAACTATCAATCAATTGATTTCGTTTAAAGTTACTACATAACAAACTTCTGAGTTTGGAGGAACGCCCATTCTGCCTTTATCGCCATAGGCCAACTGAGGAGGCATAAAGAAAACGTAATTACCTCCTAAGTCCATTGATTTCACGGCTTCTTCGAGTCCGGGTATTACTTCTCCTTTTCCTAATTTGAATCTCAAAAATCGATCTTTTGTCCAAAGCTGATCGAAGACTTCTCCGGTCTCTACACTGGCAGCCATGTATTTGATTGCTACGAAACTATCGTCTTTTACTTTTTCACCGGTACCTGGTTTTACAGGCATGACCTTCAAGCCCGAATCCTTGGTGAGGTACTTATTATTTTTTGTGAGGGTTCCTTTTTTATACTCTTTGACCATGATGTCCATGACCGTTTTGAGTTGCTTCTGCATGTGGTAGTTCCACATGTCTTCTTTTTGAGCATCTGTCAGGTTGGGCTTGGTATTGACATTGCCTTGAGGATCCATCTCAACAGGAGTTACTTCTGCACCTAATTGAGTACTTAATTTTTCAATTTCATAATCAATTGGAGCTTTGTTTTTTTCAATGGCAGTTATCACGATGTCGTAATTAATGAATGGCTCATTTTCGTAGCCTTTAGGCTTTCCTGGCAGATCTCTTAAATCCATGCGAACTGTGGCACTATCCCCGACGCTCATCAGTCTCATCACATCTGTCATCGGAGTAGGACGATTTGCCCCATTTGAAAAATCAGGCATTTCGATACTGTAAGCACTTTTACTGAGTGCTCTTGAAGAAAATGTTACAGTATTTGATTTTCTGTGATGTACGTGGTAGCGAATGATGTCTCCTGCTTCAGGAGTTGGACCATCTACGTTTTTATGAATGTAGTAAGGAAAACCGGTAGGTGTACTTAAGTACTGAATGGTGGTTTGTTTTTGCTTAGGTGTGCAATACATCAAGGCACACACCATCAAACCGATAAATGGGATTAACGTTTTTTTCATGGTATGGATTATGTTTATGGTAATTGAACTAACATTCGACGAAAGTCGGACTAACCTACTTCCAACGCATTCAACCTGTCTTTATATTCTGGAAGAACTGATTTTAATTTTGTGACGACCCAGTGCAGTGATTTAAAACTAAATCCGCCTGAGGCATTTTTGTGTCCTCCTCCTTTGAAATATTTACTCGCAATTTCTTGAACTGAAAAATCACCTTTCGAGCGCAAGGAGATTTTGACAATCGTTGGTTGCTCGGTAATGAAAGCAGCCATTTTCATGCCTTTCATAGAAAGGATGTAATTTACAATGCCTTCAGTATCTCCTCTTTGTATATCAAACTCTTCGTAGTCTTTCTTTGTCAACACAATGATTCCTGCATTGAACTCTGGAAGGACTTCCATCTGATTGTAGAGACAATGCCCCAAAATTCTCAATTGCTTTTCGGACATACAGTTGAAAATTCGATCTTGAACCACATAATCATCTGCTCCAAATTCAACCAAATCCGCCACGACTCTAAAAAGTCTTGGAGAGGTAGAAAACTTGAAAGAACCTGTATCTGTTACGATTCCAGTATATAAACAATCACTTATGGTTTTATCCATTTTGGACTTTTCGTCCAACATCGAAATGAAATGATAAATCAATTCGCAAGTAGAGCTTGCAGTGGTATCAGAAAGCACAAAATCAGCAAATGGTTCTGGGTCCAGATGGTGGTCTATCAAAACCTTTTGTGCTTTTGAGAAATTGACGGTTTCGCCCAATTTATCAATTCTATCAAGGGCATTGAAATCCAAACAAAAAATAACGTCTGATTTTTCAACCAACTCTCTTGAAGGATCTTGCTCAATATCAAAAATCGTAATCTCATCGGCATCTTTCATCCACGCAAAATTTGCGGGATATTCTGACGGCAAAATCACTCGAACCGTATGTCCAAACTTATTGAGGAAGTGGTAAAGTCCCAGTGATGAACCAATTGCGTCACCATCGGGATTCCGATGGGAGATGATGGTTATAAACCGAGGTTGCGTTAAGTAATCTTTGAGTTGTTGAATATTTTCCATGAAACCAGCCTCACATTTCTTTAAAAACAAGTTGAATTTTGCCTGTAAGCACAAAAAACAAAAGTAATTATATTTTATTAAGCAGCGACTATATATTCAACTAAAAACTAATGGAACATTTCTAAAGTCACTAACAAATAGAACCAAAGATTAAGATACCCTGAATTTAGATATTGGTTTCGTTCGAATGAATTTTTCTTTCAAAAAATGAGCGATTTCAAAAATTAATTCTACATTGGAATTAAAATAAAATAAGTGCATTTCAAAAATTCGTACTTTTCGCGCTCAAAATTAGTTTAAGACGAGCCTTTCGGCAAATAACCTATAATTTAGCGAAAGCGAAAAAGAAGTGAAAATAAAATGCACCCAACAAAATCAACATCTGTGAAATTCCGGCTTACACCTTTTCTTCTAATTATTGCTTGTGCGTGTTTTTGGGGATGTGGAGAAGAAACTCAAAAATGTGCATATCCACCTCCTGTGGCTATCTTTTCGGATTCGATGAGTTTTATCAATTCGCATTCTTTCAATTTAGAAAATCGAAATGCTACTGAATCAGTAACTTTCAAAAACGAATTGCAACTCCAACTCGATCAGTCTGGTTGCGATCATATCAAGCAAACTTTTCAATTCACTACTACAAAACCAGGCGAAGGAGACCCCAATTGGTTTTTTTTAACAGCACAACAATTTGAATACATCAGCAGTTTGTCCCCCAAATTTATCTCCTTGTCCTCATGGGCAGAAATGATAAATCTCAATGCGAGTCAATTCAGAATAGGCGAACCTTTGGAAATAGAAAATGGATTTTTTGTAAAAATAGATAAGATAGATTCAGGAAAAAATGTAATTTTGACCGCTGAGTTGTCAGAAGGGCTTTATAAATCATCAAATCAATAAGTGAAAATATTAATCGTTTCTGCAACTCCATTTGAAATTTTGCCCCTTAAACAATACTTAGGAGAAAACAACATTTCTACTGAGTCTAAAACCTTTAGCCTCAAAAATTGCCAAGTATCCTTTTTAGAGACAGGGGTCGGAATACCTGCAACCTTATATGCACTTTCAGTGTCGGATCTAAAATCGTTCGATCTTATTATAAATGCAGGCATTGCTGGTTCGCTTTCGCGAAATTTTGAAATAGGCCAAGTTTTCGAAATAAATAATGAACGATTCGCTGACCTTGGTGTTCAAGAAAAAAACGGTACATTTACGGATGTTTTTGAACTGGGACTTACTGATAAAAACCAACCACCATTTGAAAATGGATGGATAGTTAACAAAAACACTGCGAACTTTAATTTTCTTCCAAAAGCTTTTGGAATCACGGTGAACAAAGTTCACGGCGAATCTAAAAGCATTGAAATTATAAAAAATAAATACCCCGAAGCCCAAATTGAAACTATGGAAGGTGCTTCTTTTGCTTTTTACTGTGCTTTACAAAAATTAAACTATTTACAAGTAAGAAGTATCTCAAACTTTGTTGAGCCGAGAAATAGAAAAAATTGGAAAATTTCTTTGGCAATAGACAATCTAAATAAGGTTCTTATTGACCTTATATCAAGCTTTTAACCCTTCCTTTTTTTAAACGAAATTAAACACAAACATGGTGATATATTGCACCACGAACGTCTAAAAACCGTACAGATGGTTAACATTTTGGATCTAGGTTTCCTGGGTCAGAAGGAAACAATCGCCTCATTTTTACTTGAGACAGCTGACGGACCGATTCTTATCGAAACAGGGCCGTATTCTACAATCAACAAACTCAAAAAAGGACTGAAAAAGCATGGATATGCCATCGAAGATGTCAAGCATGTCTTTATCACGCATGTTCACTTTGATCATGCTGGAGCCGCTTGGGCTTTCGCCAAAAACGGAGCAACAATCTATGTGCATCCTGAAGGAAAGAAACATTTAAAAAATCCAGAAAAGCTATACAATTCAGCCAAAAGAATTTATGGTGACAAAATGGAAGAACTGTGGGGACCAATGGAACCCATCTCTGATAAACAGCTTGTTTCAGTAGCAGATGGAAAAAAAGTAAAAGTTGGAAAAACAAAATTAAAAGCTATCCATACTCCAGGGCATGCTAGTCATCATGTCTCCTGGGAGTTGAAAAGTACGCTCTTTGCCGGAGACGTTGCAGGGGTTAAGATTGGAGCAGGTGCCGTTTTGCCGCCT
>CALCJP010000247.1 GCA_937967625.1 uncultured Saprospiraceae bacterium | reverse complement strand
TTCCCTCTTCAATTCAAAAAATTAGCTCGAAAAACCTCATTATCAATCACTTTTCCTTCACTAATTTTTTGAAATCGGGAACTTATTTTTTGAGCGTTCCTAAATAAATTTTGCAAAAACTAACTATTCAAAAACGAATCTGTAATTCAGATCTCCCCAATTTGGGGGTCAGGGGGTAAAAAAAACAAACCCCTACTTCACCGCCGTCAAATCCCCCTTAAACAAAACCTCTCTTCCATCAATCAAAACCGCTTCCACAAACCACACATAAACGCCTTGCGGCAAATACTTTCCACGGAAGGTTCCATCCCATCCAAAGTCATGATTATTAGGCTCAAAATCTTCTTTCAAAAATAGCTGCGCACCCCATCTATCAAAAATGGCAAACCGCTTTATCTGGTCCACGCAAGGTGGCGCAAAGGGGAAAATCAAGTCATTCAAACCATCATTATTAGGAGAAAATCCGGAAGGGAAAAATATCTCACAATTGCGATCCAATCGCAACTCCAAAGTATCTTTTGAGACGCACCCATTATCATCTTTTGCGCTCACCACAAAGGTATTGGAATGCAACGGACGAATCCTTAACTCAGGGCAATCAGCGCAATCCACATAAGCGTCAGGTGTCCAATTCCACTCAATTGGGTCAGCAGGCAAACCATTTATAAATGGCTGAATATCAAGACTTTCACCCAATTTTAGCTCAACTAATTCAGGGACTTCAATGAAGAAAAGAGGTGGTTCGTAAATCTCTACTTGGAGGTCTAATTCGCAGTTTTCTTTATCGGTAATCACGTAATCATAAGTGCCTGCAATCAACTCATCAATATCCATCCCCGGTCGAATTACGGTTCCATCATCCAACTGATAAGGCGCTCCCGCACCACCTTCGATTTTCTCGAAAGAGAAAGCACCATCTGTAAAGCCAAAACAAGAGACATCGACTTGCGAAGTCTCCACTTCGAGGGGTTCGTAATCGGTGATTTCAGCAGTGGTGGTCACTTCGCAATCCTTATCATCCCTTACCAAAACTTCATAAGTGCCTTCCGGCAAATTTGAAATCAAATCGCCACTCCTCCCATCTGTCCAATTGAATTGATGAGGTCGCGTTCCACCAATTGAGATGACTTCGATTTCGCCATTGGAGTCGCCGTCGCAACCCGCGTTTATGACCTTCACTTCATCAATCAAAAGCTCATCAGGTTGCACCAATTCAAACTTGAGGGTGTCAATACAATTATTGTCATCGATTATAGTAAATTCGAAGTCACCTGCCGTAAGTTGTTGATTACCAATGCCTTGGTAGGGTTGGGTGCCTCCTGAAGCTAAGAGTTCGACATCTACGATTTCGCCATAACATTTGATTTCGTTAGCAACGAAATTAGTTTCGAGAGGCATCGGTTCTTCAACTTCAAAATCGAATTGATCCATGCAATCATTGTCATCCATCGCCATGACGGTGTAGCTGCCTGCGGAAACCTTATTGATTTGTTGGTCAGTTTTTCCATTGCTCCAATCGTATTGGTAAGGAGCCGTTCCACCAGTCGCAACAGCAGAGGCACTTCCAGTAGATGCTCCATGACAATCGACGTCATCCCAATCGACATCCAATTTTAACGAATCAGGTTGCGTGAGTTCCACTGAAAGATCAAACGCACAATCATTAGAATCAATGACCATGAGGTCATAATTCCCTGGCGCTAAATCTTCTCCATTGCCAATGTCTGGCTGCGAAGTAATTTGATAAGGACTCGTTCCTCCACTTGAAATGACTAATATTTCTCCGTTGTCATATCCAAAGCAAGTGATGTCTTTCGTTTCCGCGAAAGCGGTCAAAAGTGGCGGCTCCGTGATGGAGGTGCTGAGTGAAATTTCACAGCCATTGCCATCTTTTATGACCAATGAATAATCGCCTTTCGGCAAATCAGAAAGGTCTTGCGTCGTTTCGTTATTTGACCAATTAAATTGGAAAGGTGCCGTACCTCCCGATTGGAGGGTTTGGATGGCACCGAGCGATTCGCCAAAGCATTTATTATGCGTTACCACAAATGCTGCCCTTAACGAATCGGGGGTAATCAGTTCTATAGATTGTTGTTTTTCGCAACCGTTTTCGTCCATCATATTCAAAATGTAATTGCCACCAGCCAGGGCATCCAAATCAGAATCCGTACTGCCATTGTCCCAGCTAAATTGATAAGGAGAAACTCCTCCAACCACTGTAGTGGAAATACTTCCATTTTCCAACCCACCACAAGTAGGGTCAATTTTCGAAAAGGAAATATCAATAGAATCGGGTTGAGCAAGCGAGGCATTTAGATTGAAAATGCAATTGTTCGAATCTCTCACCGTGATGTCATAAACGCCCGGCGCGAGGTCTTCGCCATTACCCAAATCAGGTACGGAAGTTATCTGATAAGGCAGTGTGCCGCCGCTTGGATTCACTTTTATTTTTCCATTCTCAAACCCGTAGCAAGTGATGTCTTCCGTTTCCGCGAAAGCGGTTAATACTGCCGGTTCTTCAACCGAGGCATTGAGGATGATTTCGCAACCGTTGCCATCCGTGATAGTTAAAGTATAATCGCCTTTCGGCAAATTGCGTAGGTCTTGAGTCGTCTCATTGTTTGACCATGAAAATCGGAACGGTGGGGTGCCTCCTGAGAGGTCAGTTTGGATGCTTCCTTTAGACTCGCCAAAGCAAAGATTATGAGTCACCTGCAATTCAGCCAACAGCGAATCAGGGGTGAAAACATCTATTGATTGTTGCTTTTGGCAGCGGTTCTCATCTTCGATATTTAAAATATAATTACCAGCGGGGATATTCATTAAATCAGGGTCAGTGCTACCGTTGTTCCAATCATATTGATAGGGGGGAACGCCTCCCTCCACTTTCGTGGAAATCATCCCATTGGGCGTTCCGCCACAAGTTGGATCGGTGGAAGTTGTTATAATTTTTAGGGAATCAGGTTGTAAGATTTCGACTTCATCAACCACTCGGCAATTTTGATCATCTTCGACGGTTACACTATATTTTCCGGCAGTGAGATTTGAGATTTCATTGCCAGTAACTTGATTGCTCCAGGTGAATTGATAAGGAAGTTGCCCACCGGAAGGGGTGACCTTTGCGGAGCCATCTTGGTCGCCGTAGCATAGCAAATCCGATTTCTCGAAAGAGAGAAAAATTGGTGGCGAAAGGGCAACTGTTGCTGAATCCACAGAGAAGCAATTGTTGTCATCATTTGTTACCGTAACGATGTAAGTACCTGATTGTGAGATGGTTATGTTTGGGTCAGTGGAGTTGTCGTTCCATTCGAAACTATAATTTCCAGGAGCAGCAATAATCGGCTCCAACACAAAAGGCGTGGCGCTACAAATCTGCGTGTCACGAAAAGCAAAAGAAATCTCCGGTATCGGAAACCCCTGAATATCAATCGAAGTGGTATGCGTCGGGCAGCTTGAAAAATTAATAACCACAGAATATTTCGACGCATTTGGAGTAGCTGGCACATCGACAGAAAATAAATTGATTCCACTCTGAATGGTAGAACCATCTTCCCTCAGCCAAGTATATTCTGCGCCAAAAATAACATCAGTAAACAGTTTTAATTGCCCTGGGCAGTTGAATGCATATTCGATTTCTACCTCAGGCAGGGCGATGACATTGGCGAGTGCATCTGTGGTGTTGCCACAATCATCCACGATTCTAAAAAGGTAGTCTCTACCTGCCATCAGTTGGGTGATTTCGATGATGTGGTCGCCATCGCTATCGGGAATGGTTTGTAAAATTTGGGAAGTATTATTATCTAAAACTTCGAGATAGATCGGGTCTGCTCCTCCAAAAACTTCCGCTGTTAAATCTGCAAAACCGCCAATCGCACAAGCAACGCCGGTAGTCAAAGAAACACTATCCAATTTGGCAGCGCCTCCTGTTTCGAAAACAAATTCAGTGGTGTCAACCGGACATTCGCCAACGGCAGGGCGGAGGTAAACGGTGTTGAGTTGGTCCGGAATTAGGTTGCAAAATTGTCCATCCCAACTTCCCTCGCAGCCAGTAGTGGCTTGCGCCAAATCGGGACAATTCAAAGTATAATAATCACTTCCAATGTAAATGGTCAAACCATTGGCATTTCCGAAATCTGACCATGCTTGCTGGTTGCGCATTCCGGTGAGGGTGACGCAGCCGCCATTGCCTGGGCATGGTGGCAATTCAACTGTCATGTCGGGTTCCCAATCAGGGAGGTTGATATTGGTTTCGACGCAGTAGTTGGTGGCTTCCAAAAGCCACACATCAGGCGTCATTTTTTTGAAAACATTTTGAACGGAGTTGTCAAAATAGGTGCCTCCTGAAAGTGCAAATTGAGGGGGCAAGTCTGGCTCAGGTTTAAGACTTTGGGAAATATTGTAGCCGCTTACGCAAACGCCATTTCTGATAAATGAAGTTGGCTCCACGAAATATTCAATTTGAAAATCTCCATAATTGAAAAGCGTCGTTTCTTCTTCCGCGTTTCCACAAATGGCGTGGACGGCTCGCACCACATAAGTAGCTCCGGGATTCAAACCGCCAAATTCGCCGGTCATATTGGTGGCGAGTGGATTGGTCAAATCACTTTTGAGGAATAGGGTATAAGTGACATCGTTTTCGACATTGACGGGCAGCGGGTCGTTGCCATCGCAAGCATACATGGATTGCATGGATGCTTTGAGTTCGTTGCAGGAGCGAGAGATTTGGACTTCAGTTTCAACTTCTTCGCAGGTTTTGATGATTTCAGCACCACAGGCATCGGTGACGGTGAATTGATCATTTCCTGAAAGGGAATTGAAAAAAGCGGCTTCGTCTTGATTTACGGTTTGAGTCGAGGGAGGGGTGCAGGTATTGCAGGTGACGGTCACTGGGTAGAAATCAGTGTTTGGATTGAGATAGGCTTCTCCGCGAGCGCAGTTGTAGGTGGCTGGACCATCGAGGCAAGTACCTGTTACGATCTCGCTCACATTGCCACAGTTGTCTCTAACTCTAAAAGAAAAAACGTAGCCACCTCCATTTGGAAATTGAGGAAGTCCAGAGAAGTTGCCATTATTGGCACCTGCTGGATTTGGTAGCCAAGCGCCTGATGGATCTTGATATTCGAAAGTGAACGGCGGGGTTCCATAAAGTGCTTCAATTTGAGCAGTTCCGTCAGTGCAGTTGATGCAGAGGACATTTGCCGAAAGGCAGTTGGCGGTCGCGGTGGCGGTATTGCCACAGGCATCAGTTACCGTAAATGTCCAACCTGGGCAAGCAGGTGGTAACTGAAAATTGCCATTGGGCGAGGTGACTGTTTGTCCATTGGCGGAAGCTGTAAAAGTATATGGAGGCAAGCCACCAATCCAAAAAGCTGGATTGTTGGGCAGGTTGCCGGCATTGTCTGTGAGGTTGACACACATCTGATTGGTGCCAGAGCAGCAAGCGGCTTGAAGTGTCAGCGGAGCGATGGCAATGTTTCCGCAGTATTGGGTGAAATTGTTGCAAGCATCATAGACTCGAATGCAATAACTGCCATTGACTCCCGTGAAATTTGGGTCGCCTCCCGGCGCAGAAAATGGTCCACCATTGATGCTAATCGCATATTGATAGGGCGGCAGACCGCCACTGGCTTGCGCCAAAATCGCACATCCATTGATGCTCGCCCAGGCGTTTGGTTCTTGATAATTGCCACCAACTGTGACGACTTGACTGACAGTATTGCCAGAGGCGTCCTCGACAGAAAGGGTGTAGCTTCCGCTGTATAGACCTGAAAAGGTATTATTTCGGCTATTGGAATACTGGCAGGGACCGCCATTGATCCGATAGCAAAAAATTGGGTCGCCACCCGAAATGACGATGGTTGCCGAGCCGTTGTTGGAGCAACTTGCTGGATTAGAACCAGCTGAAAGAATTGATAATTGGGCAAATGCGTGCATACTCCCCATCAGGAGCAGCATTGTGTAGAGGGCTTTCATAAACGTGAGTTTGTTCAAATTCGGTTTTAATCCAAAATACATTCGCTGAAACTTGAAGCATACACTTCAAATTTTATGAATAGGGTAGTCTTGATTGCGGGAAAAAACCGGATTTCGAGAACGGATAGGAGGTCTAAAAAAAAAGGGTGGGGAAGCCTACCTGTTCATTAGGATTTGTAAATATGTTTTGCGGCGCAAATTTGGGGAAGAAATATTGATTTTTGGTAGGATGGAGTGTTAAAGTTCAGTTAGGGCAGTATTGCAGTGGGCAGTTTGACAGTAGGCAGTATTGCAGTAGGCAGGTGAGCTTTTTGTAAACTAAATCAATGCCCCCTGTAATACTACAAACTGTTCACTCCCCAACCTTCCATTTTTCAATTTCTCGCAGCGCAAACCCATCGTCCTGCCATCCGACCAGTTTCATGACGCCTGCTCCTTTGTAGTTAAGAAACCATTTTTCAATCATCAATCTCACTGCGTCATGCTCGACAATGAATTCAGGAAAACTTAGTGGAGCAATAACCTGATCTTCTTTACGGGAGGGGATGGCTATAATTTTGGTATCGATTTCGCCACCGTCCAAGAGTTGAAGGGTTGCGATAGGTTGGACTGGGATAACTGTGCCAGTAGGCTTCGCTTCTCCAATCACTAAAATATCTAAGGCGTCGCCATCGCCGCCTCGTTTTTTGTCCATCTTGGTAGAAGGGATAAAACCATAATTGCCTGGGTAGGGGAGAAATTGAATCACGCGGTCTTTACCATTTTTTTGGTCGTTTTTGAAAGAATCAGTAGCAGGGTCGTATTCGATTTTGTGGTTGGTTCCGGCAGGTATTTCGACCACCATGTTGATGCCCGTTTCGATTTGAACGGGGAGTTTATAGTAGTTGGCAGGTCGGTCATTGCTTTTGCGACAGGTGCAAAAGACAAAACTTACAATTAGAATTAAGAATAAAGATTTTCTCACAGTTTGTGGCTTTTGCCGTAAAGTTATTCCAAAATCTAAAAATGCCGACAGTTTCAACATATAATGTAGCTATTATCGACCTTTTGATCCAAAACCTTGGTTTCCTTCGTACTTGTTCTAAATTTGCCCAAAATATAAAAAGAACAACTATGGCGGAAAAATCGTATTTCAATCCAGATGACCTAAAGAAATTTGGAAACATTACCGAGTTTCAAGAATCAATGGGAAATAAGTTTTTCGATTGGTACGGAGAGGTTTTCAAAGAAGGCGCATTGACCGAAAGGGAAAAAGCACTCATCGCATTGGCAGTAGCTCATGCGGTACAGTGTCCTTACTGTATTGATGCCTATTCTTCTGCTTGCCTTGTCAAGGGTGCAGATGAAGAACAAATGATGGAGGCTGTTCACGTAGCTGCAGCCATCAAGGGCGGTGCGACTTTGGTCAACGGCGTCCAGATGATGAATCATGTCAAAAAATTATCCATGTAATAAAACGGCTAACGGTTGACGGTGCACGGTGCACGGCTGCTTCGCTGGACGTAATGGATGACGTTCCTTCATCCGTCAGCAAAGCGGC
>CALCJP010000246.1 GCA_937967625.1 uncultured Saprospiraceae bacterium | reverse complement strand
GGTGATTTTGCAGCAACAAGGTTTAGTTTAAATCAGTTTTCAGTATTACAGTAGGCAGTTTGGTTGCAACTGAAAAGTTACTGCCTACTGCCTACTGAATCCCTGCAAACTGCCTAATTCGGACAGCCGCTTCTTTTCGTTCTACGCTTTCGAATTCCTACCAAACCATTGTCTAAGAAATTATAGGAAATGAAAATGCCAGCGGTGAAGTACCAATCGTTATTGGCTTCATCGCCTCTTGGCGTGCCTTTCGGCAAAATGATTGGGTCAGTTCCATCCAATTCGCCAGCGCGATTGGAGAGGGCTGCGGCGGTTTCGCCATTGCCATTGAGCAATTCTGCATAGTCGGCATAGACGCCTCCGACGTCATCCAAATAATCGGTTAATGCAAAACGAGCGCCTGCTTCGAAACCGACATTGATAGCGTCATTGACCGCCCATTTGACGCCAAGTCCGAAAGGAAGCACCACGGCGACTGAGCCGTAGGGAGAACCATATTCAGGAATTCCCTGACCTTCCGTACCCAAGGAACGAAGGTTTTGCCACTCATCGCGATAGTTTGCTTTTGGGCTAAAACCCGTAAATCCAATTCCTCCAAAAAGGAAAGCAGAAAATGGTTGAGACAAATTATAAGGCTGATAGCCAGGGATATTAAACTCTCCCAAAAGGTTGAATTCGTATAGATTTGATTTGAAACTGAGGTTTCGAGAGCTGATAGATCTGTTGTTGGAGTTGGCGTCCTCGCCTGAGATTTGAGAGTAGTTGAAGCCACCTCTCACTGCGAAAAGATTGTTTAAATTGTATTTCGCGAAAGCGCCGGCGGCAATTTTCGTTTCTTGAAAATAGATGGTGCTCGTGTTGTTGGACAGGTCGCCCATGTAATTAGAAGCACCCACCAAAATTCCGATTTCGGGGTGTTGGGCTTTCGCCAAAATGGGTGTAATAAGAAGCAGAAAAATTACGAAATGTCGCATGGTCATTTTATGAGTTTAGTACAACTTTTCCCGAAAGGGAGTGTCATTTATAAATGAAAATCAAAATAGAAATGAAAATCAAAAAGTAGTTTTGACTTTTTATTTTTTTTCGGCTTTCGCCAAATATTTCGGAGGCAAAAATAACGATATTATTTACCTAAAGCTTTTGGGTACAAAAAATATAGACTTGAATTTTACATAAACGTTCTAATTCCCAATTCATTTTTGCAATTTATGTTAATTCTAACGTTTAAAAATTATTTTTGCGCGTTTGCAATAAATCAGGAATACATTCTAAACGACGATATTCCTCTTAACTTATAATTTATTTAATAAACAATTTTTTCATGAAAAATAGATTGATTTTATGTCTTGTGGCATTGTTTGGATTGACTGCCGCATTCGCTCAAGACAAAGCTCCTGAAAATTGGTTTAACCTTGACGCAGGAACGGATAAGGTGCAGGGAGTGAGTACTGAAAGAACTTATAAAGAACTGCTCAATGGAATGAAACCTAAGCAAACCATCGTGGTTGCCGTTATTGATTCAGGAGTTGATGCAGAACATGAAGATTTGAAAGACGTCATGTGGGTCAACGAGGATGAAATCCCAGGCAATGGAATTGACGACGACAACAATGGCTACATTGATGACATTCATGGTTGGAACTTCATTGGAGGCAAAGATGGCTCCCATGTTGGTGCTGACAATTTGGAAGCAGCACGAGTACTCAAAAAGTACAGAGAGATGTTTGCAGGTAAAACTTCAAGCGCTGGTATGAATAAAAAAATGCGTAAGCAATTTGCTGAGTATCAGGAGTTGGAAGAGATGATTTCCAACAAGCAAAAAGCTGGAAAAGAAAATTACACAAAATATTCTGCAATCATAGAAGGCTTGGATAAATTAGAAAAGAAAATGGCAGAAGACTCGCTGACTTTGGGCGACTTAGCAACCATGACTTTTGATGACCCAAGCGTAAGCCAAGCAGCCAATATTGCTGGGAATGTCGTAAGTGGTGGTGGAACCATTGAAGGATTAAGAAAAGACTTAGGTGGTGCTTTGAAATATTTCGAAGGACAATACAAGCACCATTATAATCCAGATTTTGACGCTCGTAAAATCGTTGGTGATAACTACGCAGACCAAACTGAAAAGGATTATGGCAACAACGATATCGAAGGTCCAGACGCTGGTCACGGAACGCACGTAGCAGGTATCATCGCTGGAACTCGTAACAATGACCTCGGTATGAAAGGTGTCTCCAACAGCGTTAGAATTATGTCTATCAGAGCAGTACCGGATGGCGATGAGCGTGACAAAGATGTAGCGAACTCAATCCGCTACGCTGTAGATAATGGCGCTTCTATCATCAATATGAGTTTTGGAAAAGGATATTCTTGGAACAAGAAAATCGTTGATGATGCGATGAAGTATGCTCAGAAAAATGATGTGCTTTTGGTTCATGCAGCAGGCAACAGCAGCCAAAACAACGATTCGGCGAGCAACTTCCCAAATGACAAATATGAAAAAGCAGGTTGGTTCAGTCCTAAGAAAAATAAAACTTGGATTGAAGTAGGTGCTTTGAGTTGGAAAAAGGGAGCAGACGCTCCAGCGAAATTTTCTAACTACGGAAAAGACAACGTGGACTTATTCTCTCCAGGAGTTGATATTTACTCAACCATTCCAAATGATGAGTATGCTAACTTTAACGGAACAAGTATGGCCTCACCAGTAGTGGCAGGAGTTGCTTCTGTGTTGCGTTCCTACTTCCCTGAGTTGTCTGCTAAGCAGGTGAAAGGCATCATTATGGAATCTGTAATTCCGCTCAATCAGCAGGTGAAAAAACCAGGTACTGAAGAAATGGTACCTTTCAGTGATTTGTCTGTAACCGGAGGAGTAGTGAATGTTTACACTGCCGTGAAAAAAGCGAAAGCCACTAAAGGAAAAAATAAAAAATGGAAGATGAGCAAGCAGTACCGAGCTGCTAAAGGCGTCAATGAAAAATTGAAAACTGCTTATCCATAAGCAGGTCTTCCAAGTTCCACCCTAAGGAATTGAATTGTGCATTAACACACCCCTAATTACTTAGGAAAATTGATCCGCTGCCGGTAGGGCAGCGGATTTTTTTTTGTCTAATTTTTAACGATGATTCATCAATCGTCCCTACCTTCACCCAAACACACATACTTATGAGCAACGTAAAAATCGAAGCCTCTTGGAAGGAGGCACTCTCCGACGAATTTTCAAAACCCTACTTTACGGCAATGGCAAATTTTCTCCGAAAGGAGAAGCAAAATGGGAAAGCCATTTATCCGCCTGGTTCGCTGATATTCAATGCTTTTGATACGACGCCTTTCGAAAAGGTGAAGGTGGTGATTTTGGGGCAAGACCCTTATCATAACCCCGGCGAGGCAATGGGCTTATCGTTTTCGGTGCCGAAGGGAGTACGGGTGCCGCCTTCGCTCAAAAATATCTATAAGGAACTCTATGGAGATTTGAATGTCGCGCCGCCTCAGCATGGTGACTTGACCCAATGGGCAGAGCAAGGCGTTTTCTTACTCAATGCCATGCTAACCGTGGAGCACAAAAAGGCAGGTTCTCATAAAAAGATAGGTTGGCAGGAATTTACGAATGCCGTTATTAACAAACTTTCGGAAGACAGGGAGCATCTGGTTTTTATGCTATGGGGCAATTTCGCGAAAGCGAAAAAGGAACTGATTGATGAAACCAAACATCTCGTTTTGACTTCCGCGCATCCTTCTCCCTTAGCGGGAAAAGCGTTTTTTGATAACCATCATTTTTCAAAGGCGAATTCGTATTTGGAGGAGCATGAGGTTGGGAAGATTGAGTGGAAGTTGGATTAAAAGGGTGGGGGTAGAGGTGTGGTTTTTTGAGGACGCGACTCAATCCCACTTGACATCCGCCACCAATCCCCATTGCACTACGCCATAAGAACTCAATTCCGCTCCCTCTGTGTAAATATGAATTTGATCCCCAATGGAAAAAGTCGTAGCTAATCGCAGATTCCGACTCAAATGAAAAGCATAGCCAAAAAGGATAGCAGGCTGAAAGTCCACGACTTTAGTAATGCCTGTCGTTTTTATCTGATTTTCGGTTTCGAACCATTCTACCTCATTGCGCCAAAGGTCGGCTCGCAGTTCTGTGTACCAACCTCTTTTTCGATGTTTGAAATAATAGCGATAGCCTAACCCAACGCCATATCCAACCCCGTTTTCATCATCATGAATGCCATACATGTCTCTCCAAAATTCAGTAGCAGTCAGTCTCAAAAAAGCAGCTGAATGATTCCCAAAACCATACTCGCCTCTGATTGCCGCTTGGTATCCATCAATAGATTGCTGAATTTCGAAACCGGCGGCATAGTGATTGTTTTGACCATGACTCGTTGAAAAACAAGTGATTAGGAAGAGGAATAGGATGAAAAAATTTTTCATGAAAATGAATTTATTGGAAAAATTGCTTCCTCAAAATTAGACGAAACAATCCACTTTTCGTGAAATCAAGAACTACAAGAAAGCATCGAACACCCGACCTTATGCCGCGCCCATTCCGGTCTTTTTGCAAACCATTGCTCCTTTTCAGGCTGCTCATCATAAGGCGATTTGAGCAATTGATACAACTCCTCAATTACACTATAATCTCCTTTATCTGCTGCGTCGATAGCTAATTGCGCCATGTAGTTGCGTAGCACATATTTTGGGTTCACCTGATTCATTGATGCTTTCCGGCTTTCGCCGAATGAGGAATCATTTTTCAACGCCACTTGATACATAGCAAACCATTTTTGCCATTCTTTCAGCGTGGTACCCACTAATTCTTCTTTTTTATAAAACGCTTTTTCAATCGCTTTCGCGAAATCAACAAAAGAATCCTCCTGCTTGACATTCGCCAAATTTCTAAAAAAGATAGTCATATCCGTTTCCGTAAGGTGAAGCATTCGTTCTAATTCAGTGATGAGTTTTTCATTGGAACCGTCATTTGACGAAAGTCCTAATTTTTGATTCATCATGTTTAGATAATCAACTTTATATTCCTTCTGAAACGACTCCAAAATCGTCTCCAATGGCTTCGCTTCTTCCACGAGCAGGTAGATCACATTCGCCAATTGCAAAAGATTCCAAGCAGCGATAACCGGCTGATTGCCAAACCGATAGCGCTTCGTGCCTCGGTCAGTGGTGTTGGGCGTCCAACCATGATCGTAACCTTCGAGCCAACCGTAGGGGCCATAATCAATCGTCAATCCAAGAATGGACATATTGTCGGTATTCATCACGCCGTGGACGAATCCGACGCGCTGCCATTCGATGATCATTTTTAGGGTGCGCTTCGCCACAGATTCGAGAAACGAAATATACTTCTCTTTGCCCTCGCTTTTGATGTCTGTGAAAAAATATTTGATGGTATAGTCCACCAATTTTTGCAGATTCTTTTTGTCCTGCCTTGCGGCAAATATTTGAAAATTTCCAAATCGAACGAAACTTGGCGCTACGCGACAGACCACTGCTCCCTTTTCATAAGCCGAATTCCCATCATACATCATGTCTCTCAACACCTCATCGCCTGTCAATATCAAAGACAAAGATCGAGTCGTCGGCACTCCCAAATGATACATCGCTTCACTACACAAATGCTCCCGAATCGAAGATCGCAACACCGCCAATCCATCTGCCATGCGCGAGTAGGGCGTCTCACCTGCTCCTTTGAGTTGCATTGCCCAACGTTGATTATTATGAACCACTTCTCCCAAATTAATCGCACGTCCATCTCCCAATTGCCCCGCCCAATTTCCAAACTGATGACCGCCATAAACCATAGCGTAGGGGTTCGACCCCTCCAAAACTTTTGCCCCAGAAAAGACTTCCAAAAAATCTTTGGATTGAATCCCCTCCCGAATTGACTTCGGGATGCCCAAAAGTTCACCTACTTCCTCCGCAGCATGAATCAATTTAGGTTGCGTTGGCACGCGTGGCGTCACTGTCGAAAAAGCAGCTTCATGCACCTGGCGGCGGCTGTTGGTCTGCATTGGGTCAGCAGGGAGTTCGATATTGAAGGTGTCGGCTAAGTTTAAATTCATCAAGTGAAGGTAGTTAATGTACCTCAGGCTTCCAGCCTGAGAAGAAATCTTTGATTTCAAAATATGGATTGCTCAGGCTGGAAGCCTGAGGTACAGAAATTTCACGAAAGTGAAATTTATGATAATTTTTGAATCCATTTTGTAAGAAATACTTAAAAACGAAGACTAATATAAAACAGGCATCCAACTTGATAAGTTTAAATGGCTGCTGAATCTTTTGTCTATGAATTTCAAGCATTAACCTAAAAACTCATTTGATTTTAGAACAAATTTCTGACATTCGCAGGCGAAATAAATCACCCGACTTCTCACATAAAAAGACAACAATGAAGCGAATTCCCTTTTTCCTCACCCTTTTCTTACTTACACTTACAGTGACCTTAACCGCACAAAAACCAGCTCCCGGCACGACGCCAATTTTAGACAGAGACCTCTTTTTCGGTGATCCCGAAATCTCAGGAGCACAACTTTCGCCCGATGGCAAATTCATCTCTTTTATCAAACCATTGGAGGGAACTCGAAACATTTGGGTCAAATCTGTTGATGAGCCATTCGATAATGCACGTCCACTGACAGGCGAAAAGAATCGCCCGATTCGTGGCTACTACTGGAGTCGCGATGGAAAGAAAATCCTTTTTGTTCAGGACAAAGGAGGCGATGAAAATTTTCACGTCTATGCCGTTAGCTCATTCGCGAAAGCGAAAAAAGGAGGCGTGCCAGAAGCGACAGCCGTGACCTCGGGCGATAAGGTGCGAGCCTTTATCTATGCCGTTCCGAAATCAATGCCTGACTTTATTTATGTTGGTCTGAATGATAGAGACCCAGCATGGCATGACCTCTACAAAGTCAACTTAAACACGGGCGCAAAAGAGTTAATCAAAGAAAACACAGAACGAATCACAGGTTGGACATTCGACCTTAAAGACAACCTTAGATTAGCCACTCGAACCAACGAAGATGGCGGAACAGAAATCCTAAAAGTAACTGCTGATGGTTTTGAAAAAATCTATGATTGCAGTATCAAAGAATCCTGCAATCCCATCGCATTTTTGAAAGAAGACAAGTACTTCTACATGGTGACCAACAAAGGACCAAAGATTGATTTGACCATGTTGGCAAAATATAATTTGAGTACCAACGCACTCGATATCGTCGAAGTCGATCCAAACAAAGAAGTCGATTTTGGCGCACCAATCTTCAATCAAAATGATGAATTGGTCGGCACTTCATACACTGCCGCAAAACGAAAAATTTACTGGAAAGACAAAAAATACGAATCCATTTATAATCACCTTCAAAAAGAATTTGAGGGGAAAGAGGTGCGCTTGCAATCCGTTACAAAAGATGAATCTAAATCTTTAGTGAGAGTTTTCAGTGATACTGATCCTGGTTCAATTTATCTATTCGATTGGAAGACCAAAAAACTTGATTTGCAATACACCGTGCGTCCTGAGTTGAGAAGAGAGTACCTCTCCGAAATGAAACCAATCAAGTATAAATCAAAAGATGGCTTGGAAATCAACGCCTATTTGACTTTGCCGAAAGGCAAAAAAGCCGAAAACCTACCGCTCGTAATCAATCCGCATGGCGGACCGTGGGCGAGAGATTTTTGGGGCTATGATTCCTATGCGCAGTTTTTGGCGAATCGCGGCTATGCCGTTTTGCAGCCTAACTTTAGAGCATCGACGGGTTATGGAAAAAAATTCCTCAACGCCGGAAATCAGCAATGGGGACACACCATGCAGGATGACATTACCGCTGGCGCGGAATACCTAATCAACCAAGGAATCGTCGATAAATCTCGCGTGGGGATTTTCGGAATTTCCTATGGAGGTTATGCGACTTTGGCAGGTCTGACCTACACGCCCGATGTCTATGCTTGCGGCGTTTCGATGGTGGGGCCTTCCAATTTGAAAACGCTTTTGGAATCCATCCCACCTTATTGGGAGTCGATTCGCGATATGTTTTATGAGCGCATGGGCAACCCCGAAACGGATGAGGGAGAAGCCATTTTGCGAAAGCAATCTCCGCTATTTTTGGCGCATAAAATCAAAGCACCACTCATGGTCGTACAGGGCGCCAACGACCCGCGAGTGAAGCAAGCCGAGTCTGATCAGATTGTGGTTGCTTGTCGTGATTTAGGATTGCCAGTTGAGTATATCGTTGCGCCTGATGAGGGACATGGTTTCGCGCGTCCTATCAATCAAAAAGCATTTATCGCTTCCATGGAGCGGTTTTTTTCTGACCATTTGGGAGGCAGATTTCAACCTGACATGACTGATGAAATCGCTACTCGTCTGAAAGAAATCACTGTAGATCCGACTTCCGTCGAATTGCCAAAAGAGATGGCTGCGTCCACACTTTACGACGCCCCGCCAATGCCAGAGCAGACATTGTCTCCACTGGCTGACAAATACAAAGTTGCCATAGCCATCCAAGGACAAAGCATGGAAATGGACATGCAAACCACCGTCGAAGAGGAGGATGGCATGTGGAAAGTAACCGATAATTTGACCTCTGCAATGGGCAATATGTCTGACGTAACTTACTTGGACAAAAAGACTTTGCAACCCATCAAACGCAACACCTTGCAAGGACATGTTACTTTAGAAATCGAATATTCAGATAAAAAAGTAATGGGTCAGATGAACATGGGGGACACCAAAAATGACTTAACCACTGAGACGCAGGGAGCGTTGTTTGCAGAAGGAGCGGGTTCTAAAAATGTGTTGGCTTGCCTCCCATTGAAAGAAGGATACGCGACCACTTTCCGCAACTTCGATTCTCAAAAGAAAGTGGTAAAAATCATGCGCCTCGAAGTCACTGGAAAAGAATCCGTAACGGTCGCTGCCGGAACTTTCGACACCTATAAGTTGGAACTCAAACCCGCCAACGGTGACCCCGGAAACACCACGATTTGGGTAACAGCTGATAAGCAACGAAAACCTGTGAAGACTTCTTCCGTCGTGCCTGCGATGGGCGGAGCAATAATGACGGCGGAGTTGCAGTGAATCAGTGGGCAGTTTGCAGTGAATCAGTGAGCAGTTTGCAGTGAATCAGTAGGCAGTTTGCAGTAATTTTTCGGTTGCAAGCAAACTGCCAACTGTAATACTGCCTACTGCCTACTGCACATTTTTAACATAATTTTTAGATTTTTTGAGATGGCAGGAAAAGAGTCAATCCAATTTTTTTGTTACTTTCGTGCCGAATTGAGAAATTAAAATTTATAAGTTTATGGTTTACCGAAACGATGTTTCGAATTTCAAAAGCGATTTACTTTTTATGACAAAAACGGATATACTCCGCCAACTTGACCAACTCGATTCCCTCCTTGAAGATTTACTCTTTTCTTTAAAACCATTTTCGGAAGAAAAATTAAATCAGAAACCATCTGAAGATGCATGGTCTGCTTTGCAGGTTTGCCATCATGTTTTGCTTGCCGAAAAAGGAAGTTTGGCTTATGTCAAAAAGAAATTGAGCTATAATCCGAAGTTGAAGAAAGCGAGTCTTTCAACGGTCATGCGTCAAAAATTGATGACCACTTATCTCAGTACGCCAATAAAGGTGAATGCTCCTGAATATATCAGCGGAGATGCTTTGCCTGAACAGAGCAAACTGGAAGAAGTTTCCGTTAATTGGCGCGCCATTCGAGCTGATTTGAGGGCGTTTTTAACCAACAGTTCAGAAGAGATTTTGGACAAGGAAATTTACAAACACCCATTTGCCGGAAGGCTCTCCATAGAAGGCATGCTTGCCTTTTTTGAGGGACACTTGCAGCGCCATGAAAAGCAAATTCGCAAAACCCTTAAAGCCATTGGCTAAGAATTATTTTCACTTTCGTGAAAATGAAAAAGCAATTGAAGCGCAGCGAGTTTTTCGTTGCGCTTTTTTGTGTGAAATCCCCTAACCAATTTGAGGGTCAGTGCGCAAAAATTTCCATTTCCACAAACGCACCCCTCTAAAAATGCTTCCATCCCTGCGCCTGCAACTTATGCCGATTCCCTCCTTTCGTATGCAGCATCACACCTTCCGATTTTTCCACAATCTCTCCTGCAATATAGATGTCAGCCATATACCGCACCTTATCCAAATCTTTTGCATCAACGGTAAAAAGCAACTCATAATCTTCGCCTCCGCTCAATGCGCAGGTGGCTGGATCGAGGCTAAATTTCAGCGCCATTTCTTCTGCTTTGGGATGAATCGGGACGCCTTCTTCCTCCAAAATCGCTCCCACATCCGACTGCTTACAGATATGAAACAACTCAGAAGCCACGCCATCAGAAATGTCAATCATAGCAGTGGGCACGAGGTCGTTTTTGGCAAATTGCTCAATCATATCTTTGCGAGCATGAGGCTTCAATTGACGCCCGACGAGGTAGTCTTGCTCTTCCAAATCAGGCTTAATTTTGGGATTGTCTAAATACAATTGCTTTTCTCTTTCTAACAACTGCAAACCCAAATACGCACCCCCAACATGCCCTGTGATACAAATCAAATCGCCCACTTTGGCAGTGTTGCGATAGGTGATTTTTTCTTTTGCTACTTTGCCTATCGCCGTCACTGAAATCACCAATCCCTTCATCGAAGAAGTAGTGTCTCCACCCACCAAATCGACGCCAAAATATTCGCAAGCAAACTCGATTCCTTCATATAATTTCTCCAAGGCCTCCACTGAAAAACGATTCGAAATCGCTATCGAAACCGTCACTTGAGCCGGGGTGGCGTTCATGGCATAAATGTCGGAGACATTGACCGAAATTGCTTTAAACCCCAGATGTTGGAGCGGCGAATACATTAAGTCAAAATGAATCCCTTCTAAAAGCATATCGGTCGAGACGACAGTCAATTCATCTCCTCCATTATCAACCACCGCTGCGTCGTCACCAATGCCGCGAACGGTGCTTTTATGCCTGTTTTTAAAATGCCCGGTGAGGTGGTCAATGAGACCAAACTCCCCCAATTCATTTACGTTCGTTCTTTTTGTTTCTTCCATTTTTATAGGTTCAACGTTTAATGTTCAAAGTTTAAATTTTGGGTTTTGTTTTTCCCTTCGACTCCGCTCAGGGAACGTTCGCTGCTGACCGTTGACTAAGCGGAGTCGAAGTCAACATCACAAGCAGTTCATTTTTTGTTTTTCCCTTCGACTTCGCTCAGGGAACGTTCGCTGCTGACCGTTGACTGAGCGGAGCCGAAGTCAACATCACAAGCAGTTCATTTTTTGTTTTCCCTTCGACTTCGCTCAGGGAACGTCCGCTGCTGACCGTTGACTGAGCGGAGCCGAAGTCAACATCAAGAGTTCGTACTTTCCAATTTTTCATCAAAAAACTCCCATAACGAATCGCCTTTCGGCAAATCCGCAACCAACTCAATCTCCTCCTTACTCACCGGGTGCTTAAAACCCAATTTCCACGCATGAAGATTGATGGAGCGGTCTTTATTGCCTCTTTTAAATCCGTATTTATTATCGCCTTTGATAGGGCAACCAATCGCAGCCAATTGCGCACGAATCTGATGGTGCCGACCTGTTTTTAGATTAATTTGCAGGAGGTGATATTGTTCACTTTGTGCGATGGTTTTGTATTCGCAAATCGCTTTTTTTGAGTTTTTGGTTTCCTTATCGGAAGCGACGGATTTATTCGTCTTGCCATTTTTCGAAAGAAAATGAGTCAACGTTCCTGATGGCTCAGCAGGCGGATTTTTTACAATGGCAAGGTAGGTCTTTGAAATTTCTCCTTTTTGAAATTGGTCATTGAGATGAGCAACCGCTTTTTTGTTTTTGGCGAAAAGCACGACGCCACTCGCAGGTCGGTCAATCCGATGAATCAAAAAGACCTCATGCTTGCAATAACTTGACACGATGTTGACCAACGGGAGGTCGCCCGTTTTGTCAGATTGTGCGGGCATTCCAGATGGTTTGTCCACGGCAATCAGTTGGTTGTTTTTATATAAAACTCGATCTCCGATATTGATAGCTTCACTCATAGGGCGCAAAGGTATCTTTTTTTACCTTCGCGGCAATACGTTGGGCGGAATGGTATTCCGCCACCCGATTTGCAAAAGAACAAAGTTGGGAAAGGTTGAGAAATTTTGAGCATCGTCTTTCAATAGAGGATAATGCGACACCAAGTAACGCATCGTCCCTTTCAGGAGACGATGCTCAAAAAGGAAATTAATTAGGTTTACTAAGTTATTTTATAAAACTTTTCGCGGAATGCCATTCCGCGTTACGCACCACGCAGATGACCAATAAAGAAATAGCACGCAGCTTCAAAAAACTCGCTGACCTCATGGAATTGCATGGGGAAAACAGCTATCGCATTCGCTCTTATTCGAATGCCTATATCACCTTTCGGAAATTGGGGCAACCTCTCACCGAAATGTCTGATGAAGACATCAAATCACTCAAGGGAGTAGGGGACGCCATCGCTTCCAAAACCCGTTCTTTGCTCACTACTGGCACCTTCGATACGATGGAGCGCTATCTTGAAAAGACCCCTCCAGGGGTGCAAGAGATGATTCAAATCAAAGGTTTTGGGCCCAAAAAGATTAAGACCATTTGGAAAGATATGGGCGTCGAAACCATCGGCGAATTGCTCTATGCTTGCAACGAAAACCGCCTCGTGGAGCTAAAAGGCTTCGGAGCAAAAACGCAAGAAGACCTCAAAAAGACCCTTGAATATTACCTCCGCTCAAGAGATAAATTTCACTATGCGACGCTGGAAGAAGAGGCAGATGATTTGGTTGAAGAATTGAAGACGCGCCTTCCAAATTGCCAAATCCAACTCACCGGCGAAATGCGCAGGAAGTGCAATGTCATCAACGAGATGGAAGTCTTAATTGCTGGAGATTATGACCCAAAAGAAATTTTTGATGGGGAGTTCCTTACGGAAAAAAACAAGATCGACAACGGTGTAGAAGCATTTACGGTCAATGAAATTCCGGTTTTCATAAGAAATTGTAAAAAGGAAGAATTTGGTTCAAAGCTGTTTCGCTACACTGCCACAGAGGAGTTTATGAATTCCTTTTTGGAGCAATTTAAGGGAACCGATTTTCGAAATCTGGAAACTGAGCAAGCGGTTTTTGAAAAAGTAAAGCTCCCTCCAATCGAACCCGAACTTCGCGAAACCACCTATTTTTTGGCGAAAGCCACCGAAAACAATCTCCTTAAACTAATCGAAGAAAAAGACCTCAAAGGTGTCGTCCACAACCACACAACTTATAGCGACGGTCTGCATACGTTGGAAGAAATGGCGAATGCCGCCAAGGATTTGGGCTACGAATATATCGTCATATCTGACCACTCCAAATCTGCCTTTTATGCCAATGGATTAAAAGAAGAACGCCTCCATGAACAATGGGCAGAAATCGATTCGCTTAACGCGAAAATGGAAAACTTCAAAATTTTCAAAGGCATCGAATCCGATATTTTATCAGATGGAAAACTGGATTACCCAGAGGAATTATTGAAGCAATTTGATTGCATTATCGCTTCCGTCCATTCCAATTTGAAAATGGATATTGATAAAGCAACGACCCGTTTAGTGCGTGCGATTGAAAATCCATACACCCACATTTTGGGGCATCCGACAGGCAGATTATTGCTTTCGCGAAAAGGCTACCCAATTGATTATCAACGAATTATAGACGCCTGCGCGGCAAATGGCGTTTCCATCGAACTCAATGCGAATCCACATCGCCTCGATTTAGATTGGCGTTGGATTCCAGTGGCAATGGAGAAAGGGGTGAAGATTTCTATCAATCCAGATGCGCATAGTGTGGGTGGTTTGCAGCACACTCGCTTTGGAGTATTTTCCGCAAGGAAAGGAGGACTGACGAAGGAGATGTGTTTGAATGCGTTGGGGATGGAGGCGTTTTTAAAAGCGATTTCTAAATAGAGGGTATGGAAGGCTTAGGGCTACCCAACCCAAACGCTCACTACTTCACAGCAACCATCTTGGTCTGCGACCGCTTCCCATCAAAATTAAATTTCACAAAATATACCCCTGCTTCTTGATTACTCAAATTAATGCTATTCGATTGATTTTCAATGACTTGTAGCAATTTGCCAGCACTATCCGTGATCTCAATAGATTCAATTTGATTCAAACCGGAAAGCCCAGTAATATTGAAAAAACCGTTAGATGGGTTTGGAGCCATTTGTAAATTTTCTTCTATTAAATAAGATTTAGTTGAAGAACTTGGGCAGCCGGAGTCATCGCCCAAAAGTGCTTTGATGCCTGGGTGGTCGCAAGTGTATCTAAATGCTTTTGCGGGTCCCTCTGGATATTGCCAGACAAGATTGCCATCCATGTCTTCTTCATACATGTAGCCACTTGAAAGGTTGACAAAAGTATTGCCATTGGGCATTGCGTTAGAAGCAGATTGTCCGCTTGCTCTCGCACGGGTTGGTAAAGTGAAATCTTCTATCTCAGGACCATAAGCTTTGCCGGGTTCGCGGTCGTAAGTAGTGCCATTAAAAGGTGGATCAATGGCAGTGATTGCAGTGGTGCCATCTGCTCCTAAATTATTGAAAAACTGAATAAATCCACCTCTGAAACGACCATCATCTGGGATAAAACGAGAATCGTGGACAGGCCCTGAGATACGTCTGTTTCCGGGGGTTTCATAGTTCATTGGATTTCCCCAACGATATAAAAAGTCACCCCCCATACCTGAGTTGCCTCCTGTGTGTCCGGCAGCTTCTGCTGATGTCGTGCTGTGATCTATCACATAAATCTCACTCAAAAAACGAGAACTAAAAGTGATTAAATCTAACTCCTCGCTATAATTAACTCCATTGACATGGAACCAATCGCTTCCGCCACCTGGACCTCCAAATCCACCTGAGGAGGGGACGTTGACGTTCATGAGTTGAGGATTGTCAGCGATGACTCCAAAATTTGGCAAATCTGGATTGACATCTTGTATCATGTGGTCAACGATGTGCCACTCCCAAACGACCTCTGCTTCTTGGGTTCCTGCAATCTGACGAAGTTCGACGAAGTGCGTTCCATAACGTTGTGTATTTGTTGCTGTGTAACCTAACATATCCAAATGCGCTCTGTCAATTACTTCCCAGGCAGTAAGCAAAACGCCTCCTTGCGGCATCAAGGTCATGTCGTGGTGACTTACTTTGGTCGCATCCGAATAGATGTGTTCCCAAATCACATTGGCATCTTTGTCTAATTCCTGAACCATGCCGCCTACTGCCGCACCTCTGATATCATTGCCATCAAAAATAGCCCCTCTGACGATGTTGCCATCGTCTTTTAGTAGCACTGTGTAATTGCCTCGGGTGTTGCAATCCCAACGGTGGGCGATATTGCCATCTTTATCTATGAGGTAGGTGGTTCGACTATTAAGTGAATTATACAAAGCAAAGCCATCAAACTCTTGAGCCATCAAATGGACGGAAAAGAGGAGACATATAGGGAGTAGGAAATGATTCATACTGGTAGGTTTATCTATCTTGCAAAGATAAGATGTGTAAAGGTGCTAATTTGGCTCATGGGTTGCATTTTTGTCTTGTTGCTGGGTAACCATGGTTACCATTGTTACCTTGTTACCATTGTTACCCAACATGACAGGACTAAATCCAAAAC
>CALCJP010000245.1 GCA_937967625.1 uncultured Saprospiraceae bacterium | reverse complement strand
AATAATAAAGTTTCGAAAATGAAGTGAGTTATTTTTCTATCAGACGAGGCAAAAAACGCAGACAATGCCTTAGCATTGGCGAGGCTTTTTAACGCGTGTCCCGATTTTAATCGGGGAAGTATGATAGGAAAAGAACCGCTTTAAATCGAAATGTTATTTTTTCAACTTTACTAAGTAAAAACCTAAGCTCCCAACTTGGTCCCCCCGTGTCGGGGTCAGGGAGCAATCAAAATCATATCATATTGAATACCACTACTACCAACTTCAAATCCGCCATCTTAGAAGGCATTCCAAGCGAATTGCCAACTGCAAAACCATTAGACCCATCAGTGAGTCACGCACCGCGTCGCGTCATCGAAGGCGTCCTTACTGGCAAAGAAAAAAAATTGGCAGTTCGGAATGCGCTGCGCTATTTCCCGAAAGGGACTCATGAGATTTTGGCGCGGGAGTTTATGGAAGAATTGAATAAATATGGGCGCATTTACATGCATCGTTTTCGTCCTGATTATGCGATGTATGCGCGACCAATTCATGAATACCCGGCGAAGACGCCACAGGCAGCTTCGATCATGTTGATGATTCAAAACAACCTCGACCCGAAAGTCGCGAAGCACCCACATGAGTTGATTACCTATGGCGGAAATGGAGCCGTTTTTCAAAACTGGGCGCAATACCTCTTAGCGATGAAATACTTGGCGGAGATGACCGAGGAGCAAACTTTAGTGATGTATTCTGGTCATCCATTGGGGCTGTTTCCATCTCATAAAGATGCGCCGCGCGTGGTGGTCACGAACGGCATGATGATTCCAAATTACTCTTCCAAAAACGACTGGAATAAATACAACGCCCTCGGCGTCACGCAATATGGGCAGATGACTGCAGGGTCATATATGTACATCGGTCCGCAAGGGATTGTGCATGGGACGACGATTACGTTGTTGAATGCGGGGCGGCGATTACCCCCTCCGCCCCCTAAAGGGGGAACGCTGCCGCCGAACTTTTTAGAAAAATCTGACTCTCAAGTAGCACCGAAGGTTCCCCCTTCAGGGGGCGGAGGGGGTGATAACCTCGCAGGTAAAGTCTATATCACTTCCGGTCTCGGCGGCATGTCGGGCGCGCAGGCTGGTGCGGCGGTCATCACGGGCGCCGTGGGCGTCATTGGCGAGATTGATCCCGACGCCATTCAGCAGCGCGTGACTGATGGTTATATCCTTTCGGAAAATGTCTATCAAGACGTGGACAAACTCATCGATCGAATTGAAGAATGTCGCGCCAATAAAACCGCCATCGCACTGGTCTATGATGGCAATATCGTCGCTCTTTGGGAGCGAATCGTCGAGCGAAATATCCATATTGAATTAGGCTCCGATCAGACTTCTTTGCACAACATTGATGACTTGGGCTACTGCCCAATTGGGTACACATTCGCGGAAGCGGAAAAATTATTATTGAGTGACAAATCTAAGTTTATGGAAGAAGTACGCTCAACTTTGCGCAGACACGTAGAGGCAATCAATACACTTTGCGAACGCGGTATGTACTTCTGGGATTATGGCAACGCTTTCCTCAAAGAGGCAGGCGAAGCAGGTGCCGACATTTGGAAAAACAAGGAAGAAGGCATTTTCAAATATCCGAGTTATGTCGAGGATATTATGGGACCGATGTGTTTCGATTATGGCTTCGGTCCGTTCCGTTGGGTTTGCACGTCGGGCGATAAAAAGGACTTGGATTTGACCGATAAAATCGCTGGTGATGTGCTGCGCGAAATGCTCAAATCTGCTCCCACCGACATCCACCCACAACTAAAAGATAACATCACTTGGATAGATGCAGCCGACGAAAACTTACCTATCGTCGGTTCAAAATCGCGCATACTTTACGCAGACGCCGAGGGACGTATGAAAATCGCCAAAGCGTTCAACGACGCGATTGCAGACGGGCGCTTGTCTGCTCCAGTCGTACTGGGTCGCGACCATCATGATGTGTCCGGCACAGATTCCCCCTTTCGGGAAACCGCAAATATTTACGATGGCTCCCGCTTCACCGCCGACATGGCGATTCACAATGTGATTGGTGATAGTTTCCGAGGCGCCACTTGGGTGAGCATTCACAACGGCGGTGGCGTCGGTTGGGGCGAGGTGATTAATGGTGGTTTCGGCATGGTCATCGACGGCAGCGCTGACTCCGAACGTCGCCTAAAATCCATGTTGTTCTGGGATGTGAATAATGGAATTGCACGTCGGTCATGGGCGCGAAATAAAGAGGCGATGGATACCATTGAGCGAGCAATGGAGGCATTTCCGGAGATGCGGGTGACAGTGCCGAGTTTGGTGGATGATGAGATTTTGGAGGGGTTGGTTTAGGAGGGCATATCGATCCAAAAAGTAGGTAGAGATTCGTTTCGTAAAATTTCATGTAGTGTTCTTTGTTAAATTAATTCAACATTGGTGTCGCTACGCGCCACAAGGGCTTATGGGACAGCTATTTTCTACCAACGTTTGAATCGCTACGCGCTTCTTTATTTCTCAGGACAAATTAATCTGCTACCAACATTTTAGTCGCTACGCGCCTTTATATTAGTGGCAAAACCGTTTCCAAATAACAAACTTAAATGGCACGTAGCGACACCAATGTTGGTAGAAAAATACCCCAACAAAAACCTGCAGCGCGTAGCGATGCCAACGTTAAACTATCAAAACACTAACTTCGCAAACCAAAACGAATAACATAACTATGGCAAACACCTACACACAAATTC
>CALCJP010000244.1 GCA_937967625.1 uncultured Saprospiraceae bacterium | reverse complement strand
CAAAGCGATTTGCAATATTTCATAAGACCTCATGTTTCGGTGCTGAATCAAATGGTGCCATCGGAGACAATGGTTCAGTTGGATTGTTCAGATATTGGGTTGCAGCAATTTCAGTTTTGGGTGGTGGATGAATTGGGGAATGCCGATTTCGTTGTCGTGAACGTAGAGGTTCAAGATAATATGCAGCGTTGCCCTGGTTCGAGAGGAGTGGCGATTTCTGGGTATTTGAAAATGCCGACAGGGGAGCCGTTGCAAAACATTGATGTTTTCCTTAACGGAAATGAAAAATCAACGCAAACGGATTCTTCAGGTTTTTATCAATTCGTCGATTTAGAAGCGGGGCGCGATTATGAAATCACACCTTTTAAAAATGATTTCGCAGATGAAGGCGTTTCCACTTGGGATGCCGTTTTGATGAATAAGCATATCCTTAATGTCGAGCCTTTAGATTCCCCATACGACCTCGTTTCAGCTGATGTCAATAAGACTGGGAATATTTCTACGCTTGACATTGTTGCTCTAAGAAAAGTGATTCTACACGTCGAAAATGAGTTTCCTGCCAACACTTCTTGGCGTTTTATTGATGCGACGCATCAATTCAATTCTTTGCGTCCATTGAAGGAGCAGTTTAAGGAAGGATTCGTTTTTGAAGATGTGCGAACTGATATCGAAAATGTAGATTTTATTGGCGTCAAAGTGGGAGACATCAGCGGTAGTTTGGCGCGTGCGATAGGAGGGAGAACCATTGGAGATGACCTCGTTTTTGAAATCAAAAAAGAGGAAAATGGAATCAGTTGGGTGCAACTAAATGAGGCGATTCAATTGGATGGTTTTCAGCTATCGTTGAATGCAGGTTCTGCCCAATTCGAATTCATTGAAGGTACCATTAACTCCAACCACATTTCCGAAAGGAAAAATGAAGTGCTGATAAGTTGGGTGAATACGAGTGAAGTGCATTTTCCGAAAGGAGAAAAATTATTTGGCATAAAATCCCTTTCGGGAAATGCTCAATTGAACTCAACCTTAGAGGCGGAAGCATACGCAGCAGATGCTATGCGTCCGATTAAGTTGCAAGCGCATTCCGCGAAAGCGGAATTTGAATTGCTTCAAAACCGCCCTAATCCATTTGAAAGGTCCACCCGAATCAACTTCCGACTTCCCGAAATGATGCAAGCGGAATTGCGCATCACCAACCTGTCTGGCAAAGTCGTCAAGCGAATTAAAGGCAATTTCAAATCGGGGATGAATCAAATTTTAATAAGCAAAAATGACTTGCCAACGGCAGGCGTTTATTTTTATCAATTAGAAACTCCACAGTTTACTGCAACAAAAAAGATGATTTTGCTGTAAGAGGAGACAACGCGATTTTGAGAGATCGAAATTTCGGTACGCTGCCAGTCCCGAAATCTCGATCTCTCAAGGTCTCGACCTCTAATTATAATTCCCACAAAAATATAGGTAGATAATAGCCTCGTTGCCCTCGGTGACAGTGCTTTATTTAAGAGTTTTTTCTTGAGCAAACACAAAGATGTATTTGTGTTTCAATTAGCATTCTAAAAACCGATTTCGATCCCTGCCTCCCCGGCGGGGATCCTTTTTTTGTTTCGATTTTTGCAGATGCACTCTTTTTCAATAAAATTCCTTTTCTTACAACCATTATGAGCCAAGTCAAAAATTTCAGCCTATTCACGGATACGGATAGCCATCTCTTCAAAGAAGGGAAGCACTTTCGATTGTATGAAAAATTGGGGAGCCATATCATGCAGGTCGATGGCGTTTGGGGCGTTTACTTTGCGGTTTGGGCGCCCAATGCGCTCAAAGTATCGGTAGTTGGCGAGTTTAATTTTTGGAATAAGGAATCCCATCACCTCTCCGCTCGATGGGATCAAACTGGCATTTGGGAGGGCTTCATCCCCGACATTGGCAAGGGCATGCATTACAAATATGCCGTCCTTTCCAAACGCGGCGAATGGCTCGAAAAAGGCGACCCTTTCGCCCGCTATTGGGAAATTCCACCTCGAACGGCTTCCATCGTTTGGGACGATGACTACAAGTGGAAGGACGCCAAATGGATGAAAAATCGCCTTTCGGCAAATGGGCATGAAGCGCCCATGTCCGTCTATGAAGTCCACCTTGGCTCATGGAAAAAGAAAGCCGACGCGATGTCTCTTTCCTATCTCGAAATGGCAAAAGAGTTAGTCAATTACGTAAAAGAAATGGGGTTCACCCACGTCGAAATGATGCCTGTCATGGAGCACCCATACTATCCTTCGTGGGGCTATCAGATTACGGGTTATTTCGCCACTTCGAGTCGATTTGGTTCGCCTCAGGAATTTAAAGCACTCGTTGATGCTTTTCATAAAGCGGGCATTGGTGTCATTTTGGATTGGGTACCTTCGCACTTTCCATCTGATGCGCATGGTTTGGCGGATTTTGACGGTACGCACCTATACGAGCACGCCGACCCAAAGAAAGGATTTCATCCTGACTGGAAAAGCTACATCTTCAATTATGGGCGCCATGAGGTGCGCTCGTTTTTGATAAGCAATGCGATTTTTTGGTTAGACCAATTTCATATTGATGGGCTGCGTGTGGATGCAGTCGCTTCTATGCTCTATCTCGATTATTCGCGGAAAGCAGGAGAATGGATTCCGAATGAATATGGCGGAAGAGAAAATCTGGAAGCAATTTCTTTCCTAAAAGATTTCAACGAAGCAGTTTATAAGGACTTTCCAACTGCTGTTACGATTGCAGAAGAGAGTACCGCTTGGCCCAATGTCTCGCGCCCCACCTATTTGGGTGGATTAGGCTTTGGTCAGAAATGGATGATGGGTTGGATGCATGACTCTCTCAAATATTTTGGCGAAGACCCCGTCAATCGAAAATACCATCATGGCAAAATCACTTTCAGCTTGATTTATGCCTTTACTGAAAATTTCATGCTACCGCTCTCGCACGACGAGGTGGTGCATGGCAAAGGCTCCCTCATCGACCGAATGCCGGGTGATGACTGGCAACGATTCGCAAATTTGCGCTTGCTCTATACCTACATGTTCACACACCCAGGCACAAAACTACTCTTCATGGGCGGCGAATTTGCACAAACTGAAGAGTGGAGTTTTACTCGTGGATTGGATTGGCACCTGACGCAATATGAGCCACATCACAAAATGCAAGCGCTCATCAAAGACCTCAATCAACTCTATACATCCAACCCTGCTTTTTACAAAAAACAATTTGAGGAGAGTGGTTTTCAATGGTTGGAAATCAATGATTACGAAAACTCGGTTTTAGCATTCATCAGAAAAGCAGAGGGTGAAAAACCGTATGTCATCGTTTGCAATATGACCCCTGTCGTTCGCGAAAATTATCGAGTAGGTTTGCCCTCAAAAGGCAAATGGAAAGAAGTCCTCAACTCCGATAGTGAAAAATACGGCGGCTCCAATATCACCAACGGCACCGTTACAGCTGACACCCAAGACTGGCATGGACAACCCTTCTCCGCCGCTCTAAAATTACCTCCCTTAGGAGTAGTAGTACTCGCCTAATATGCCTCTGTGAATCTCTGCGCTCCTCTGCGAAACTCTGTGTAACAACCCATCACGAGCGAAACTTTTGTGCCTTTTGTGGTTTAAAAATCAACTCCGAAACTTCCCCCACCTCCTTTCCTCTCTTTCGAGAAATGCCCCAAACTTCCTCGGCACTTCAATCTCAATCGTAACCCCCTTACGGGAAATAGGATGCTCAAACGCCAACCCAACCGCCACCAAGAAAAGCCCCTTATGCAAAAGCGTTTTCCCTTTCTCCCCATAAATCGTATCTCCCACAATCGGATGTCCCATCCCAGAAAGATGAATCCGCAACTGATGCGTCCTACCCGTTTTCGGCGAAAGCCTTACTAAAGAAAGAAAGCCATTGCGCAGCGAAGGAATCGTTTTTAAAGTCTCAAAATGAGTCGTAGCTTCTTGATTATCAATGAGTTGCGTGATAGTGCCGTTTGGAGGAGTTTTACCAACCACGATGGCTTGATAGGTTTTTTGAATCTCCCTTTTCTCAAATAATTGGCTTAGCGCCAAATGCGCTTTCGACGTTTTCGAAACCACAACCAACCCACTTGTAGCGCTATCTAACCGATGGACAGGTTTGGGATATTTCCAAGCGTCGGGGAGGGGAGAGGGCTGCACATTTCCCGAAAGGGAGTTGGACAAAGTCCTGAATTGATTGCCGCTTGTGACCAACCCAGCAGGTTTGTTAACGACCGCGAAGTAATCGTCTTCATAGATGATGGGAAGATCGATTTCGTAAATTTTTGGAGCTTGGGATTCGAGATCGAGGAGTTGGATGGTGGCGCCTTCAGTGACCCATACGCCGGAAGTGGCAACCGATCCGTTGTACTGAATTTCCTTTCTTTTGAGTGCTTTTTTGGTAGATTTACGGGAAGGCAATTGCTCAAAGATACCGACCAAGTAATCGCTCAACCGAATGGGTTTTTCAAGTGCCGGAACGATATGAGTTTCAATAATCTTCATCTAAAACCAAATGTCTTATTATTTTCGCCCATCATGGTGATTTTTGCACACTAAAAATACGGCGGCTCTAAGAAAAGTGGTTATTCTAAATTGTTTTTCCGCCACGCCGTGCACCCTCAACCGTGAACCAATAAAGAATCAAAATAAAATTCATGAAAAAAGCTCAACCCTTCAATAGTTTAAACATCCTCAAATTCGTCTCTCGAACTTTGCTGTTTTGCGGAATGATTTGTCTTTGGGTTTCATGTGGAGATTCGACGAAAGTCGCTGAGAATCAAGCAGACAAAGTGGAGGTAAGCGATAGAGAACAGCATCGCCCCATTTATCATTTCACCCCACCAGCCAAGTGGATGAATGACCCCAATGGCATGGTTTATTATGAAGGCGAATACCATTTGTTTTATCAACACTACCCAGATAGCAACGTGTGGGGTCCCATGCATTGGGGACATGCTGTTAGCACGGATTTGGTGCATTGGGAGCATCTGCCGATAGCTTTATACCCAGATTCGTTGGGTTTGATTTTTTCGGGTTCGGCAGTGATTGACTGGGACAATACGAGCGGTTTTGGAAAAGATGGCGCGCCACCGATGGTCGCTATTTTTACCTACCATCTGATGTCGGGGGAGAAGAGCGGCGCAATTGATTTTCAATATCAGGGCATTGCATACAGTAATGATAAAGGACGCAACTGGACAAAATTTGAAGGCAACCCAGTCATTCCCAATCCGGGCATAAAAGATTTCAGAGACCCAAAAGTGGTTTGGGATAAAGACTCAAATCAATGGGTGATGGTTTTTGCAGCCTATGATCATGTCAAATTTTACGGTTCTCCAGATCTCAAAAAATGGACTCACCTCAGTGATTGGGGCAAAGAATGGGGCGCTCATGGCGGCGTCTGGGAATGCCCAGATCTCTTCCCCATAAAAGTGAATGGAATGGATGAATCCAAATGGGTGCTACTCCAAAGTCTCAATCCAGGCTCAGCCAATGGCGGTTCCGGCACCCAATATTTTGTCGGAGATTTTGATGGCAAAAATTTCAATTTAGATCCCGCTTTCGCGGAAAATGTAAAAGAAGGAAATGCCGTTTGGCTCGACCACGGAAGAGACAATTATGCCGGCGTAACTTGGTCTGACATACCTGCTACTGATGGACGTCGGATTTTCATGGGATGGATGAGCAATTGGGATTATGCGCAAGTGGTTCCGACCTATGTATGGCGAAGTGCGATGACGGTTCCGACTACCTTGACACTGCATAAAAAAGGAAATGATTATAGACTTCGTTCCCTACCCGTTAAGGAATTGGATGGTCTGCGTGGAGGAAAAAATGACCGATATACTTTAGAAAACATGGACGGCTTTAAGGACTTCAAAGTGCCGCTTCCCTTCTCCCCAGCGAGTATGGAAGCTACCTTCGAATTCAAAAAAGCAGATTTAGCAATCACCATGAGTAACTCCAAAGGGGAAACCTATTCGGTTGGTTATGAGGTAGATAAGAATCGTTTTTTTAGTAATAGGATGAATGCAGGCAAAAAAGATTTCTCCGAAAAATTTGCTCCAAAGATTCATTATGCCCCTCGGAAGTCCGATAGTCCAACGGTGAAAATGCGTTTGCTTTTTGATGTAGGTTCTTGCGAATTATTTGCAGATGATGGACAGACCGTGATGACAGATATCTACTTCCCTAACGAAGATTTTAATTCGCTTTCGCTAAATGGAAATGCAAGTGTACCTTTAGCTGCCTTTTATAAATTACAACTTGAATGAAAAAAATACTAACCTACAAAGGCGTTGCAATGCCTTGGGAGTGTGACTCCAACCGCCACTTGAATGTGATGTATTACGTCAACAAATTCGAGCAAGCGGGTAGCAACTTCATGCATGAAATGGGGCTGAACGAATTGGCAACCAATCCCGAATTGGGCGTCGTCGCTTTGGAGCAAAAAATCAATTACTTCAATGAGGTACATGCCGATGATATTCTAAAAATTCAATCCTCGCTTTTAGACATCAACGCGAAGGCATTTACAGTCTTGCATGAGATGTATCATGCACGCACCAATGAGGTGTTGAGTACCATGAAAATTGTCTTCGTACTCTTTGATAGGGTCAATAGATGTGCCCTACCTTTCCCAGCCGAAAAACGTGAAACCCTTTCAAAGAATTTATGAAAAAGCAAATTGGAAAGTTTCTTTTCGAAACGGTACATGGTTGGAGATTTGTGGGCAAACCCATGCCCGAAGAGGCAAACAGGTGCGTCTTTGTTTTCGCGCCACATACTTCCAATTGGGATTTCTATTTTGGCGTTTTGTGCATTTGGCGCCTCGGCGTTCCGATGAAATTAGCCATCAAAGATTTTTGGACAAAGTTTCCTTTTGGTTTGATTATCAAGCCTTTAGGTGGCGTGGGCATAGATCGTTCCCGTAAAAAAGGAAAAGACCACATCAACATGATGGCGTCTATTTTTGATGACTATGAACGCATTGCTTTTGTCATCACCCCAGAAGGTTCGCGCTCCAAACGCACGCGCTGGAAAACGGGTTTCTATCATTTGGCGAAAGCCGCTGATGTGCCCATGGTGACTTTCAGAGCCGACTTTTCAAAACGAACTTGCGATTTTGGCCCCGTCTTTACTACTGAACAAGATATGGATGATGTGATGAAAGAAATGATGGTTTTTTTTGGTGGTGGAGTGCCTTGGCACCCGGAGTTGTTTTCTGTGGATGAGCGGTATGCTTAGATTTCTAACCGTCCCCTGAGCTTGTCGAAGGGGACAAACGAAACCTGAAAGTTCTTTTGATTGCCCCCTTCGACAAGCTCAGGGGACGGAGCGTTATTCAAAAACCTTACACCCCTCCGTACAATTCGTACAAATATCAATCTCCTTCCTTCCTTTCAATAATTTAGTCCGAAACTGCTGATAAGGTTCACTTTGCCAGATTTGCGAAAAGCTCAATTGTTTCAAATCACCGAGGCGATGTTGGGCGTCTTTGTCAAAGCAACAGGGCACCACCAATCCATCCCAAGTGATGACGCAAGCATGCCAGAGCTTCCAGCAGTGATTCATTAATTTATTCTTTACAGAAAATGTCCCATCTGCATTTTCGCGGTAACGCGCGTATTTTGAGATGGTTGGGATGAGGTCGTTGCCATGCTCGTAGTCATAAACTTGAGCGGTTTTGAGTTTGACTTCGTCGATGCCGATCTCATCGGCGAGTTTATAGATTTCTGGAATTTGATGCTCGTTGGGTCTTACGACCAAAAATTGGAAAATGATATGCGGCGTTTTGGACTTCATTTCCTTTTTCCACTTGACGACATTGCGAGCGCCTTGCAGGACGGATTCTAATTTGCCGGCGATTCGGTAGTTTTCGTAAGTTTCTTGGGTTGTTCCGTCCACGCTGATAATCAATCTGTCGAGACCTGATTCGATGGTTTTGCGGGCGTTTTCGTCATTGAGGAAATGTCCGTTGGTGGAGGTGATGGTATAGATGCCTTTATCTGAGGCATGCTTGACCATTTCCAAAAACTTCGGATTGATATACGGCTCTCCCTGAAAATAGAAAATCAAATACATCAACGTTTTGTGCAATTCGCCGATGGTTTTTTTGAAGAAGTCTTCTTTTAGATTGCCCGTTGGGCGCGTGAAGGCACGCAAGCCGCTGGGGCATTCGGGACATTTGAGATTGCAAGCCGTCGTTGGTTCAATAGAAATGGTAAAGGGTTTGCCCCATTGGATCGGTTTTTTCAACCATTTGGATATATAAAACGACGAGACCACCTTCGCGGCATTGTTGATGCGGCGGGGCGTCATTTTTGAAAGAAAATTGAATGCGTCGTTTTTATAAAAAGCCATACGATGGTTTAGACACGCAAAGGTGTGGATTTATTACAAGTTTTTTCCGCATTCGCGGAATGGGACTTTGAGACATCGAGATTTCGGGATTTCGCGAAAGCGAAAAATACGTAAGGCGGAATGGCATTCCGCCAAGGATGTTTTACAAAACAAAGGCAGTTTTTCTTTGGAGAAGTATCTTTCAATGAATGACGTTAACTCTTTTGTTTACAAATGTTTCGCGGATTACCAATCCGCGTTACGGTTTCGCGAAAGCGAAAAACCTCTCGAAATCCCGATCTCCCAAATTCCCGATCTCTCTTAAACTATTTAGAATCAAAAGAAATAAAGTTTAAACTCGTATATAGTTTAGGTTGTTTGTAATTTCGCACAGAAGAAACCTGACAAAAAAAGTTAATTATGAAAAAAACATATATCATCGCTGCGCTATTGGTAGTTGGCGCTATGGCATTATTGATGTCTTCTTCCAATGAATTGGGCACGTATTCAGATTTCGCGACAGCGGAAAAGAAAGCCGAAAGCGTCAAAGTAGTAGGTCAATTGACGCTTGATAAAGCGCCGATTTATGATCCGGCAAAAGATCCAAATTATTTTAGCTTCTACATGAAAGACAATAATGGAGTGGAGCGGCAGGTCGCTTATTTAGGCGCAAAACCACAAGACTTCGAACTTTCGGAGCAGGTGGTTGTCACTGGTGTGATGAATAAAAGTAATGACGTCTTTGTGGTGAAAGAAGGCGACATGCTCATCAAATGTCCATCAAAATATAAGGACGAAGAAATTACCCTTAAGAAGAGTTCTTGATGTGTTGTAGGTGTTTTTCGAGTGTTCATCTGTTTGTGTGTTCGTGTGCTCATGAACACCCAAACACTCGAACACATAAACACCCAAACACAAGAATACCCAAGACATGATAATCACAGGCATCATACTTTCCTTGATTCTCTCGGCGGTTTTCTCCGGGTCGGAGATTGCGTTTATTTCTTCGAGCAAACTTCGGGTGGAGTTGAAGAAAAAAAGCGGTACTCGACGTGGGTTGATATTAGCTCAATTTTTTGAGCGACCTGCGGACTTTTTGAGCACCATGCTCGTGGGCAATAACATCGTGCTGGTCATTTTTACCTCCTTGATGACGATGGTGCTCACGCCAATGGTGCAGTCTCAATTTGGATTAGGAGATGATATTTTATTGTTACTGGTCAATACCTGCATCATCACTTTGGTCGTCTTGATTTTTGGAGAGTTTTTGCCCAAAACCTTTTTTCGGCTTTACTCTGATAGCATTCTTTACTTTCTCGCTTACCCACTTTCTTTTTTAGAAAAAATATTGGCAATCCCTTCGTGGTTGATGTTCAAATCATCGAAGTCCATCATGGGACAATTTACCAATCTACCCGCCGATGATGAGGATGATACCTTCACTCGAACCGATTTGGAGGATTTCATCAAAAGCACCCGAACGATTGATGAAGAAGAGGAAGTCGATACGGAGCTTTTCGAAAAAGCCCTCAAACTGCAAAAGGTACGACTGCGCGATTGCATGATTCCTCGGACGGAGATAGTGCACATTGATTATAGCTCTTCTTTGGCTGATTTGAAAGATACCATCAACGAAACGAAGATTTCGCGAATCTTGATTAGCGATGAAGATATTGACAACATCGTGGGCTATGTGCATCACCAACAACTATTCAAAAATCCTAAATCTCTCAAAAAAATAATACTACCCATCGACTTCCTCCCGGAAGCGATGAGGGTGCGCGATGCGATGGATATTTTCATCAAAAGCAATATTAGTATCGCCTGCGTGGTGGACGAGTATGGAGGCACCTCTGGTCTCGTGACGATGGAAGACATCGTGGAGGAGATTTTTGGTGAAATTGACGATGAGCATGATCAGGAAGACTTGGTAGAGGTACAGGTTTCAGATGATGAATTTGTCCTTTCTGGTCGCTTAGAGATCGATTATCTGAACGATAAGTACCTACTCAATTTCCCAGTAGGGGAGTATCAAACGCTCTCTGGCTATCTCGTGATGACTAGCGGCGACATCCCAGAGGAAGGCTCCGAAATCATCTTGGGCGACCATAAATTTATTTTGGAAATGGTGAGTAATACGAAGATTGATAGGATTAGGGTGGTGCGATTGCCGAAGGAGTGAGTCGTGACTTCGCCACTGATTGTTTCGCTTCGCTGATTGTTTCGTGACTTCGCCACTGATTGTTTCGCTTTGCTGATTGTTTCGTGGCTTCGCCACTGATTGTTTCGCTTCACTGATTGTTTCGTGGCTTCGGCACTGATTGTTGGGGGTTAGATGACTTTCGTCAAATGAGTAGCGGTAGGTTTTCCTTATTTGACGAAAGTCAGAATCACAATCAAACAATCAGCGAAGCGAAACAATCAGCCACGAAGTGGCGCAACAATCAAACAATCAGGGGCGAAGCCACGAAACAATCTATTTACTCAAAACCCGCTTCATTTCCTCTTTCGCCAAATTCAAATCCGACAAATCCATGTCTGGTAAATCTTTATAGAACGCTTTGATGTAGCGCCGCATATCGCCTTTTGCTTGTGGGCTAAGGTGGTCAAAGTCTTTGATCATTTTCAGTAAAGTCTCCTTTTTGGAAAGGAAGTGGCTTTTGACTGCTTCCCATTCTGCTTCGGTCAGGTCGATGCCGTGGTAGCGCCTTTCTTCTTTCACTTTCGTGAAATTAATATACAACGGACGCACCAATCCAGAGAAATCAAAATCATAAGGCACAGGCGATAATTTGCCGTCAAGGCTTTCGACCAATTTGATATTTTTGGCGCGTTGTAAGTGCCAGTCAGTGTTGCCAATCATGTAGTTGAACAATGCCACCTGAGCGGCACTTTTTCTATCAAATTGTTCCATAGGCTTATTCATGCAATCGCAAAGCATGCCATCCATTCGGTTAGCAACTTGCTCATCTTCTTCTATCAAAAAGGCATAGGTATTCACATTGGGACGCTTGCCTTGCTGGTCCACGTATTTGATTTTAATCAACTGAGTGCGGAAGCTATTGTCTAAAACTGCGTTTGCCATCTGGTAAGCCATGAATTCTTTCAAAAGAGCGTTCTCGCCCATTTTTGAGTCTGCCAAGCAGTGGGTCACCAGTTTGAATTTATTGAAAGTATCTAAACCCATTGTGGCCAACTGATTCTTTTTAAATTTCAATTTCATAGGAGGAAAGTCGCAGTGCTTGCGACGAAACTTACCTCTTACCTTAACTTTTACCGGAATTTCAGTTTTTTTACCATCTTGTTGGGTAAAGGAGAAAAGCCCTTTTTGATAATCACTTGAGATCATCTTATTGTCAATCAAACTGGTGAGGTCAGTTTGAAGTGTGATTTCGAGGGCTCCATCCTGCTCTATGGCGTCAAAAAGCGACTGTGGCTGCGACGCAAAAGCGCAAAAGCTAATGAAGAAAAGAGTGATAAAAGAATAAATGTTTTTCATTTTAATCGGGTTCGTTTAATTTGCTAAATGTTTGACGTTTTCAAAATTAAAGGAGGTTAATCTTTGATTCCTCTTTGTTCGATTAACTAAGATGAAAATCAGATAAATTGAAAAAAAATAGTTTGGCTAAAGGTTGGTTTTTTGCATTCGCTTCGGTGCTTTTGATATTCGTTTTCTATAGACAAACGACAACGCCGAAAGTTGCAAATTCGTTGCCTAAATTTTCGCCTCCAAAGAATATAATTTTGCTGATTGGGGACGGAATGGGGTTAAGCCAAATTTCTGCCTATCATTTTGACCAATTTGGCAAATCATATTTTGAGTACTTCAATTCCATCGGTTTTCAAAAAACTCATGCAGATGATAATTTAATCACAGATTCGGCTGCTTCAGGCACCGCGATGTTTTGTGGTGAGAAAACCAAAAATACCATGATAGGGGTGCGCAGTGATAGCTCCAAATTAGAATCGTTTTTTGAGGAAGGGAAAAAGCGAGGCATGGATGTTGGCTTCGTCGTTTCCTCCTCTGTGGTGCATGCGACACCTGCCGCCATGTATGCTCACAATTCAAATCGAGGCGACTACGAAGGGATAGCGAAAGAACTGATCAAATGTGATTTTGATTTCATGGTGGGAGGAGGAGAAAAGTACTTTTCGAAAAGAAGTGTGGACAAGCGAAATCTACTCAAAGAGCTAAAGCAAAAGCAATATTTACTGACTAACTATGAGCCACGTCTCAATAAAATCCAGATTTATGAAAAAATCATTTGGTTCACCGCCGAAGAAGATCCCGTTTCGATAGAAGAGGGGAGGCGCTACTTGCCAAAAGCAACGGAGGTTGCGACCAACTTTTTGTCGAAAGACTCCACTACTGGATTTTTGCTGATGGTCGAAGGCTCACAAATCGACTGGGCACTCCACGCCAAAGACGGCGAACGAATGCTCTCCGAAATGAAAGATTTTGACAAAGCCGTCGGCAAAGCTTTGGCTTTCGCCAAACAAGATGGAGAAACGCTCGTCATCGTCACTGCCGACCATGAGTGCGGCGGAATGTCCGTTGGAGGAAAGAAAATTGGAAAGGTCAAAATGGATTTTACTGGAAAGTTTCACACTGGCGTGATGGTTCCTGTTTTCGCATACGGACCAGGCGCAGAAGTCTTTGAAGGCATTTATGACAATACGGAGATTTACCAAAAGGTGAGATCAGTTTTGGGGTGGGATAGACCTTGATCAATCAAAATGAAAATCAAAATCAAAATGAAAATCAAAATCAAAAATCAAAATCAAAATGAAAATGAAAATGAAAATCAAAAATCAAAATGAGAATGAAAATCAAAAATCAAAATGAAAATGAAAATCAAAATGAAAATGAAATTCAAAATTTGCTCTTGACCTTAATTATCTGAAATATCTCTCACTAAAAAGAATCCATCCTCTCCCTGTTTTTGATAAAGCGGCATCAACATCAAGCCCGCCTCTTGCGCTCTAATTTCTCCATGCTGGTTTTTACCTAAAAGTTGATTTTTTTCAATGGCTTGAAAATTTCGAAAACCAGGCAACAACTCAAATGCCTCATCTTCCTGAATGCTATAAATGTAAAGCAACTCGGTGATCTTCGGTAGATTTTTGGAGTAATCTTGAAGCATTTGGTCATGGATATTTTCCACATCATCTCCATCCACAGCGCCGATGCTCCTCAGACAATTGATAATGGCAGCGACACTTCGACTGATTGCCTGCGGCTCTTGATGCTGCCCCGCTTCGAAAGTGACAGCCGTCGTTTTGATTGGGAAATTTTTGTCTATGAAAAAGTGGAGCGTCGTGCCGCTAATGCCGTCAATCATGCCTTTTATCACAGGTGCATGCAGTTGGCTACCAATACGAAGACTTTCTTCATCTTTGTTGACAATCGTAAAAATGCCCCCAAAGGCAGAAGTCGTGTGGATGTCTAATATAATCATCTGCTCCGGTTGGTAGTCCTTGATTTCTTTTCGAATCAAGAGTAAAATCTCCTGCATCTCCTGCTCTTCAGGAAGAAGGTGCTCAGGGCGACTATTCAAAATTCGTTTCAGATTATCAGGTTTCCACTGTCGATTGAGGTCTTTTTGAATGAATCGCTGATGGGCCTCAAAAGCTTTTTTATTACCAATCAACCCCAGAAATCGCCCCTTAAATTTGAATGTAGGATTTCTGTGTGGCTCAATTTCGAGCATTTTAAAAATAATTTTCAATGCCTTCACTCCCGCAGGTTCGTTGCCATGCATGCCGCCAAAACAAATGAACAGTGGTCCTTTCTCCTCGCCTTCATATCTACCAATCACTCTTTCCATAATCACATCAGGTTGTAATAATTTAAACTTTCTTCTAAATCGACTTTCGTCAAATGGTGGTTAATCGAATACGCTCCAATCCTCGAAATCAGCGAATAATTCACTTTGCCTCCGTCGTTCTTTTTATCATGTTTGACCAATTCGCATGCCTTTTTGATTCGAGTAGCACTGATTTTTCTTTTATCAAAAAAGCGATTGATGAAGTTTACGATTTCCTCCAATTCGCCTTTCGGCAAATCTAAATATTTATGTGACAAGTAACTTTCACAAATCATCCCAATCGCCACGGCTTCTCCATGAAGCAAGTTGTTTTTGGAATTCATAAACGCACTTTCCAACCCATGTCCGACGGTATGTCCAAAATTTAATGCTTTTCGATCTGCCTTTTCGAAAGGGTCTTTTTTGACGATTTTATTTTTGACTTCGATGATTTTCGGAAGTAGCGCGAGCCAATCTATCTTTTGTAAGTCATTGATTTTCAGTAACTTATTCCAGAGTTCTTTATCTGCAATCAAGGCATGTTTTGTCACCTCCGCAAATCCACTGTGTAACTCTCGCTTGGGTAAAGTCTTAAAAAACTGAGGATCAATCAAAACCGTTTTGGGGTTTTTGAATAGACCAATGTTGTTTTTAATTTGATTGAAATTGACACCTAATTTTCCGCCAAGGGAAGCATCTACCTGAGCCAAAAGGGTAGTGGGGATTTGAACGAATGGAATACCTCTTTTAAATGTCGCCGCACAAAAACCACCCATATCACCCACCACGCCTCCGCCAATGTTGAGCACCAGGGCATTGCGGTCGGCACCTTGCTCCATGAGCCATTTCCAGATGGATTGGCAGGTTTTGAGACTTTTTCGTTTTTCCCCGAAAGGGGCAATGAACTGCTGAGTGTGAAATTGGTGTTTCCAACGGCTTAGGAGCGGCTTCCAGTGATTGTTGACTTCCGCATCGACTATGGCAAACACACCGGAGTACTGCCGCTCAGCGAGCCAAGAGGCAAGCCCTTCGGTTGCGTCTCCGAGGTGTAGGTCATATTCGGTGGCAGTTATTTTTTTCATCTTGGTGCCTTACGGCAAATATTCTAAACCGTCAACGCTCCACGCCTCTGGTCGGTCATCAAAAAGGGCTTTCGTATTTTTCCAAGTTTCTTTAAAGAGGTCGGAGTGTCGATATTTTTCCAAATCGTTTTCTGATTCCCAATAGCTGTAAGTGAAAAAGATGCGTGGGTCGTTTTTTGATTGCCACAATTCCAAGTGCTTGCAGCCCTCAAATCCTCTGATTCGATCTTTCTTTTCTTCAAATATTTTTTTGAAGGTCGTGATTTCGCTTTCGCGAAATGTCAGTTTTACGATTCGTTTCAACATAAGGGCAAAGGTAAAAAACGTAGGCGGACGTTTTAGGGAGTCATTGCCCGAAAGGGAAAAAAGAAAAGCCGCTTGTGCGAAATGCACAAGCGGCTTGAGAACTTATCTATTAATTTTCTCGAAAGAGAAAATTGAGAATAGTATGTTTTTTCTATAACTTACTTACGTAAGTTTTTCAAGAAGTCGTCCATGTGGCGACCTGCTGCTTCTCTTCCTCCCAATCCGAAAGAAAGTGCGAAAGCAACTGCAACTGCTCCAAGAGTCAATCCGAATGCAAGGTTAACGATGTTTTCACCGATACCCATCGTGCTCAAGCCCATCGCCAGGAAAAGCCCCAACAAGGTGAATCGAACGATAGAAGACAACCATGCGTCGTCGCCTGAGTTAGCTACTGCATTGGCAGCAGTTTTCGAAATCCAGTTACCAATCACTAAGATTACTAATCCGAATAAGATGTTTCCTGCGATTCCGTAAAGTTTATTCAATACGTCCACAAGTGCAGTTAATTCTAATTTCTCAGCAGCCGTTACGATACCACCAAACATCAACAAAGCGAAAACGACATTGCCAATTGTTTTTGACATAGACATTTCGCCAACGATGTTGTCGATACCCATTTTGTCTGCGTAAGAATCGATATTCATATTGTCCAATAGAGAAACCAAAAGGTTTACGACATATTTACCCACAAAGTAGAATACACCTAAAATCAATCCAGCTGCAATAATATTTGGAATAGAATTGAGCAATCCACTAAGCATTTCTTTTGCTGGCTCTGAAATAACCTTCATGCCTAAGGTATCGAAAGAAACGATAAGGATAGGAATGAATACAAGGGCAAAAACGACAGTTTTGATAACTCCGGAAAGATCCATTCCCGTGTTGATGCCTTGCTTGAGTGCAAATGATTCTGCTTTTTCAGAAATAAAACCAGTGGCACCTGAAACAATAGTTGCAAGAATATATCCTACATAACCAATGATTCCAGCTCCAACAAGGTTGGGCAAAAAGGCTAAGAATCCATCCAACATGTTTTGAAGTGGTTCCAAAACGTTTTTGACTCCCAAGATGTCTAAGACAATCAGCAGCACGAAAAGCATAACAAGATAGTAAGCTAACTTGGCAATGAATGCTCCTACGTCAGCAGTAGAATTCATGCTTTTCCCTAATTTTTCATCGAAAGAGGTTTTGTTGAATAAAGCCCTAACAAGTCTTCTCACACCTGAGGCAATGAGGATTCCTACAAACAAAACAACGAGTGCACCCAATACTCCAGGGAGCATGTTGGAGATGTTTTGTCCGATGGAGGTCTCAAAGAAGTTCTCTAAGTTCATTTAAATGTTATTTTAAGTTAAGAAAATTTTAAATTTTTTGTTTTTGACGTGTTAGTGTATGGATGTCACATATTTTTTTTACAGATAAAAGATAACATAAAAATGTTAGCTGAAAATTCGTAACTACTTGATAACGAACTTTTTATATAAGTAAGATGAATATCAATTCTTAAGCTAAGTCGATTTTTGAGGGATATGGGATTTGTTAACAAAATTAAAAGATTAAACGGAGAGCGTATTTTCTAAAGATCATAGTTTTTCTCCCTTTCGGGAAAAATAAGGAACGATAAAAAAAAACCGCCTCTGGACAAAAGCCAAAGACGGTTCACACGAGTATTTACGTGTTTGGGTTATAACGGGCAAATTATAATTTATAAGATAAACCAACTACCCAGTAAGATTGAAGTGGGTCGTCAGCACCATCTAAATCGCCAATTGCGAAGTTATCTTTAGTTGTGCCTGCAGCTACTGTACTAGGCAAGCCTAAGAAGCTGTTGTAAGACTCTTGTCTGTTGCCTCTCAAACCAAAATCAATTCCAACACCGATTCCTTTCCAAGCCGTGAAGCTCAAACCGTTAGTCCAAGTCCAGTTAGAAAAGTTATTAGTGTCATCATAGCTAATGAAAGCTGAAAGATTGGTTTTCCAAGCGACACCCATTGGCAATGCTTGAGAGTAATCTGCAACGATTTTACAACCTAAAGAAGACTCATAAGCCAAATCTCCATCAGCAAAGACGAAGTTGTAATTTAATGGGTGAAAAACAACCACTGCGTTTGGAATCGGAGTCCAAGTAGCACCTGCTCCGATGTCTAAGTAACCAGGGTTGTTGAAATTGTCAAGCAAAGTAGAGCGGTACTCACCTAAGGCAGAGATAGCCCATTTGCTGTTTAATTTGTAACCATACAAAGAGGTCAAGTTGATTGCATCAGCAGTTGTTTCAAACTCAGCGTCGTCTCTGGCATCTTTGTCGATAACCAAACGAGTTTTGGTAGCAACAACGTTCAAGCCGTTTCTCCAGAAATACTTCTCGTTTTGAAGGTTCGCAAATGCGTTACCAGTTGCTCCATACTGAGTAGTGAATACATCTGGGTTAGCAGCACCAAGCCAGTTGTTAAATTGAGAGATGTTTGCACCCAAAGTACCTAATGCACCAAACTGCCAACCTGAAAGGTTTGCAATCTGAGTAGCTAATCCATCAACTTCGCCAGTTAAAGCATCAAAAGTTGCTTTAGCTGTAGCTAATTCAGCGTCTTTAGTCGCTTTAGTTGCTTTTAATTCTTCTAATGTTTGCGCTGTCGCAAAATTTGCACACATAATAACAGCCGCCAACAGCAGTAATCTTTTTACCATGATACGTGATTTAAGTTTAAAATGATTTTGTCTAAAATTGTTCTTAATCCAAATTATAAATGCGTGAATAAAAGTTACAAAGGATTAATTAACAGGGTGAAATACTTCTACCTTCTCGGTAGTCAGTTTACTCAACGGAAAGATGATTTTGGAGTTGCCATTTTCAATGGTAAAGGAAGTATTATCAATTTCTGTAATGACTCCCTTGATCTCTTCAATTGAAATGGTGTCCCCGATTTGAAATTTATTTTTACTATAAAAAGAAGCTAGAAAATTTTCAACAGTTGAGCGAGAAGCCAAACCGTATCCGATCGCAAATGCGAAAACAATCCCACCTAATATCACAGTGACATTAGACCGAATAAAGTCTGTGTCAATACCTGCCTGAGATAGCGCACTAACCCCGATAGTGATGAATAGCAACCAAAACACCATGCTACCGATAATGCCAGCAGCAGGTATGCCCAAAGAAGCACAAGTAGTTTTGACTATGCTTGATAGCGCATTTGCAATCAATGCTCCAACCAATAGCAAAACTAAGGCAGTTACAAGTTTTGGAATATAGTTGATGAGGTCTCTAACCAAATTGGAAAGTGACTCCATGCCAACCACATCAACCGCAGCTACTAAAAAAAACAGTAATAAAGTATAATAAACGATCTTCGAGAAGATAGCTGAAATCTTAATTTTTACATTAGAGTTTCTAATGAAATCAATTTCATTCAGTTGCTCTCCAACTCTGTCAACTCCTATTTTCCCAAACAAATTGGAAATCAGGCGAGCAATGACTTTAGCGATTACCCATCCAATCAAGAATATGACCAATGCAACCAAAAACTTAGGCACTGCATTGGTAAATTGCGTTAGCAATTCAGGAAGAATACCGTTTTTTAAATAATCTAACATAAATATGGAAAATTCTTGTTAATAGGTTTTTCTTTACAATAATTAAGGAGTCATACGAGGTCCTTGATTACCTCCCTTGTCGGGAGTTCTTGTGTTTTTTGTATATTTTTTTGAGGAGCCGCCGCTCATAGCTACAAACATTTCAACGACTTTAGGAAGGAAAATCTCAAGGATATTTCCAGCAAAAGTAAAGAAATTAGTAGTGTGAGCGATGCCATTTTCTATACGAGAAGATGGAGAACCATTACGCTCCTGTACATCACTGTCGATTTTTTTGAAATTATTGTCACTCATAGGAAATCAATCTTTAAATAGGTTATCGTAAACAAGTCGGGCTTTTTGTTTTGCTCTCATGATTTTCATTTTTACGGCGCTTTCTGACTTGCCGAGCGTCTCGGCAATTTCCATAATGGAAAAATCATCAGTATATTTCATTAACAAAATTGCTTTATCTCCTTCAGGAATACGATCCAATACGATTTTTAATCGATCGACTCGCATCTGAAGCAGCTCTTGGTCGTCAAGATCTTCCACCACGTCGGGTGCGCGTTCCATCTCGTCCGAGAATATGCTCTTGTTCTTTTTATCCTTTCGGATAATGTCAATACAGTAATTATAAGTAATAGAATAAAGCCACGTAGAAAACTGTGACTTTCCACTAAACTTCGCCAGATTCAGAAAGATCTTAGTAAATATATCTTGTGTTGCATCCTCTGCACGGGCAGTGTCTTTCAACATAGAGATACACTTAGCATATACCTTTGAAGAATATCGCTGGTATAACATTCCAAAGTAAGTGGAGTTTCTCGTAGTGAGAAATTTCTCTATCACTTGCGGATCTGTCAGTTGCTTATGTTTTGTTGCGTACAATTTTATTTAGGTGTCGGAAAGATGAATTAATTTATAAAAAACATTTATGCAGACTTTCCTTCTGAAATCTTAAGACGGCAAACTTTATGAATAGTCTCGCTTTTGATTTAAGAATTCTGCAAAATGTTGTTTCCGAGTTTATATTTGGGTATAAAACGTTCCCATTCGGTGATAGGCGGCGCAAATGTAGTCATTTAAAAGGCACAAACTATTCAATAAGGCACAAAAAACGAAGCAGCTTCATCGGACAATCCGAGAAACTGCTTCCTTTACTCTCACTAGTTTATGAAACTTAAAACACTAACATCTATGATGTCAACATTTATTCCAAAGAAACTCATTTTAATTGTAAATGTTGCCTAAGTCACTGATTTTCAGCCTAAAAAGCGCAAAAAATTATAAAGCATCTGCAATTTTGAAAAACTCACGCACCTCCAGCCAATCATTTACTCTCGTAAATCGATGCTCATGAATATTATGAGTAGAAGTAAATAAAAGTCCATGACCTCTGAACTTTTCAATATTGCGCACATGGTCATCTATCATATAGTCCGCATCAATCATCTGCTTCTGCCCGCAAAAAACAAAGTTGCGCCAATGAATAAAAGGAAAATGCTCCTGCAACCAATCATACTTGTCCACAAACGAATTTCGAAACTCCATTGCTGACGTGACGATAAAAATCTCATAGGTGCCCATCAATTCCTGAATTACCTCTTTAGCATGATCCATCACTGGCAAATCTGCGAAAAATCCTTTTTCATACAGCACCTCTCTCAACTCCTTTGCTCCCTCCAAGTCATATAACTTCTTCCCCCAGTAATCCTCCTTCTTGAGCCGAACCCCAAATCGTTCCTCATATAAATCCAAAAACTTCGGCATCACATCAGCCATCACCTCATCCATGTCTATTAGAATTCGTTTTTGCATATTCTTCAATTTTTCGCAAATGTAGATTTTTGTTGCCATTGTTGCCATTGTTGCCATTGTTGCCATTGTTGCCGTTGTTGCAGTTGTTACCGTTGTTGCCATTGTTGCCGTTGTTCGGATTTAGTTTCACCATGTTGGGTAACTACGGCAAACCGTCAACCACTTTTTGCAATCCATTTTACACGCCAATCTTCCTGACA
>CALCJP010000243.1 GCA_937967625.1 uncultured Saprospiraceae bacterium | reverse complement strand
GATACTTTGATTATCTGTACACTGACGGCGCTGGCGATTTTGGTGACAGGCGTTTGGGAAACCACCGCCGACAATGGCGTCAGTCTGACAGCTTCCGCATTTGCCAATTCGTTTCCGGGCTATGGGCAATATTTGTTGATGCTGGCGGTTGCTTGTTTTAGTATTTCGTCGCTGTTTTCTTACTCCTATTATGGCACCAAGTGCATGTCATTTTTGGTAGGCGCAGAGAACAAGCATTTGTACAATTACTTCTACATTTTCAGCATTGTGCTTGGCGCAGTCACTTCGCTCGACATGATGCTCAATCTGATAGATGGCTTTTTTGCATTGATGGCAATTCCGACCATGACGGCGACTTTGATTATGGCGCCGAGAGTGTTGCGAGCAGCGAAAGACTATTTTGAAAGATTAGAAGGAAGAAAAGAAGGAATTGAGAAACACTTAATCGAATAGAAAAATATCATTTCTCGAAAGAGAAGAGAGAAGAATTCACCCTTTCGGGAAATGCCCTACCATCATGCAACCTCAACGAAGTAGTGATGACCAAGAAAGAGTATTTTCCGAAAGGAAAAAAGAATTCGTTTGAGTCAAGTTTTGAGTTTGAGCTTTGAAGTTGAAGTTGACCTTTGAAGTTAAATTTATACCTTTTAATTTTCATTAAAAATGCGTTTCAACCTAATCTATTTACTACTCATCATTGGAGTACTATTCTTTGTGCCATTCACGAGGCAACTCAATCAGCACCCTGTGGAATTTTATGGCATTGCCGAAACCGAGGAGCGCGCCATCAATCTCGAATACCCCATCGTGATTCAAACCATGGATGTCGTGTTGGGACAAAAAGTAAAGCAAGGGCAACTATTAGCCAAACTCCACCGCACCTCCCTCCCCATCAAGATGAACGACATCAATTACGAACTCAAAGAGTTGGACTCTAAAAAAGGAATATCAGACTTACGTCTAAATACCGATATAGAAAAACTCCAGGGCGACAAACGCCTCATCGAAACCGAATACAAAAACAAAATCGCTCAACTCGAATTAGAAAAATCCAATCGCGAAAAAATACTGCAAGGTGTCAAAACCATCGACCTAAAAGTCAGCCACACCGAACTCGATCAAAAAATCAGCGACCTCCGTTCCGAACTCCAAAAAAGAGTCGAACCCATCAATTCCGAAATCGCCAATTTACAAAAAGACATATCGGCTTCACGTAATTTGGTCAATGTCCGAATCAAAAAGCTGCGGCAAGAATTAGATTTGATTCAGGAGCAAGAAGACGCACTCTTACTCAAAGCCCCAATGAGCGGCATCATTGGGCAACTCAACTATCAAAAAGGCGAAAACGTCGAGGCTTATGCCAACCTCATGAAAATCTATGGCGAACGCCCCAACATCGTCACCACCTACGTCGCCGATGGTCAATTAGCACAAATCGAAATGGGCGATACCTTACACATCGCTTCCATCAATGCGCCTGACTATCAGGTCGAAGGTCTGGTCATCGGGTTGGGAACTCGTATCACGAGCCTCCCCGAACGCCTCCGCAAAATGCCGGAAATGAAAGCATGGGGCAGAGAAGTTCAGGTGCGCATTCCGGGGAGCAATCAGTTTATGCAGGGCGAGCGGGTTCTGGTAAAATTGGAGGAGATGGAGTCGAACAGTGCGCTGTTTGGGAGTTTGTTTTGACCCCTTCCGCCCCCTGAAGGGGGAACTTTCAGTTTTTCATTGAGCAATCGCTTCCTAACTATCAAAATCAAAAACTTAGAACACTTGCAACAAAAAACAACCTATCAAAAATCTACCGGAGGTTCCCCTGTGTCGGGCAGAGGCGATTCGTTCTATAATTTTTTTGAAATCTTGCAAAATAAAATTTTGAAAGGACACAAATTAGATGGATTGAAGATTAAAGATCAAATGATTTTTGATTGTCGATTTCGCTCGCAAATCATAAATCATGTAATCGCTAATTTTAAATCTATCATGATGGCAAATCATATTTTGCCAAAATTTAAACCTAATCCAACCTATGCATCGGGAGCCAAAGGGGCAATACTCCTCCTCCTTTTCACCCTCCCACTCTACTCCCAAATCACCACTTCCTCCATCCTCGCTTCCGCGAAATCAGATCCCATTTTTGTCCTAAAAAACGAAGAAGCGGCACTGCTCAAGCAAAACCCCTTAATACTTCCTGGTTGGGAAGAAATCGAATTTCGACCTCGTGTGACCGGTTTTGATATTCAGGACAGCGACTATGCTTTTCGGTTCAAAAGAACACCAAGAAAACAAATCAGACAGCAAAAACGTGTTTATGAATCCATGCTCCAAATCGCTGATAATGAGACAGTTGCAGCCTATATGGATGTTTTGGAAGACCGATACAATGCTTTGGTTTCCAATTACTACTTAAATGAAGAATTGAAAAGCAAAACCAAAATGATGGAAATTCTTGAAGACAAAAAACGCATAATTCAAAACACCTTGGCCGTTAGCGAAAGTCCTGAATTGAATGACCTCATCAAAATCGAAGCCGACATTCGAGAGGAAAAAATGGAAATCGCTGAAATGGAATTTTTGCAAAAGCAATACCAGCAAAAGTTAGACAAATGGAAAGGAAATTCGACGAAAGTCGTTTGGGACGATTGGATTTCTATTGCAAAAGTAAAAGAGGTCATCAATGAACTGCGTGCACAAAACATCTTCAATCATCCTGATTGGTTGCGCCGACAATCACAAACTGGATTCGCTCTAAATGAAGAGAAACTAAAGGCAAAAGAAGCAGGTCAGATTTTTAAATTCTTTCAAGTTCGCTATGCTCATAACCCAAAAGATAGTTACCGCGAGCGCTTATCAGTGAGTATGAGCATGCGTCTCACCAATCCCAAAAAACCTTCTCTCCGCGAGCAAGAGCAACATCTCGAAACCCTCCAATTTCAAAAAAACGCCGAGATCACCAAAGCAGAACTGGAGCAATCCTTCCATCGCATTTTAAAAAAATTGGATTTTCTAACTTACCAATACGAACTTCTGCAAAAGCAAATTGAGCAGGAAAAAGAACTCCTTTATTATCAAGATTTATTTGCGCAATATGCGATTGATGTGCAAACCTATACCCAAATCCTCATCTCGAAAGCAAAAGATCGAGCTACCTTAAAACGCATCGAAGCAGATATTTTTGAGATGTATTTAGAGGCGCTTTCCCTTTCGGGAAAATTGGTGGAACTGCCGATGCGGAATTATTTAAGTGAGGAGTTGGAGGGGTTTTGAAATCAAGCTTTTTATGCAATACCCAAAGTCGCCTTCCTTTTTTATAATTTGTCTTTGCTTCAATTGGTAAATTTGCGGTTCAGGGAGACAAAAAAAATCCCCATACAACAAGCGACCGACTCAATTCGTGCGTTATCTAACCTATGAAATCCCTTTCTTTGCGGTTCATTAAAATGGTACATGACTTTTAGGACATCTCTTTGTTGGTTTTGGATGATGGTTGGCGGAGTTGCAATGGCGCAATCGAAAATGGTCATTGTCGATTCCATACTGGTCTCTGGTAACAAACGCACCCACGAATCCATCGTGCTCCGCGAGATGAATATCGCAAGAGGCGATACCATTCCTTTTGAAAAACTCGATGAATACCTGGAAAGAAATAGCGAACTCCTCCTCAACACGGGTCTCTTCAACAGTGCCAAACTCAACGTCAAAAACTGGGGCGAAAACAACCAACTCGACCTCGCTGTCGAACTCGAAGAAACCTGGTACATCTTCCCGCTTCCGATTTTGGAGTTAGCAGATCGCAACTTCAACGTCTGGTGGTCAGAGCAAAACCGCGCCCTCAATCGAATCAATTTAGGAGCGCACTTTTACCATACCAATTTCACTGGGAGGAGAGATTATTTTAAAGTATTGGCGCAGTTTGGCTACACTCGCAAATACGAAATCAAGTACCGCTATCCCTATCTCAACAAAGCCAAAACGCTCGGTTTTGAAGCCGTCATGAATTTTAAGCAACAGCGCGAATTGCAGGTCAATACCGTAGATAATAGGCAACAATTTTTTAGAGACCCGGATAAGTTTCTTTACGAAAGAGCATTGGCTTCCATAGCGCTATTACATCGCCCAAAAATCCGTTCAGACCATTTTTATAGCCTTTCATTTACCCAAAACCGGGTGGACGATATTGTTTCTACTGACCTTAATCCTAAATTTTTTAAGGAGGGCACTTCTTTGCAACGCTTCTTTAGTTTAGAGTATCGCTATAAATACGACACCCGTGATTTGCGACCCTATCCGACCGATGGGCGCTATTTTACTTTTGAGGCAAAAAAAGAGGGCATGGGTATTTTTGATGATCTTAATACTTTGTCGGCCACCCTGAGCTACAGCCATTATTTTCCCCTTTCGGAAAAATGGAGCACAGGTCATAATCTACGAGTTCGCGGTGCCCTGATTAGAAGACCACAGCCGTTTTTCAATAGTCAGGCATTGGGATTTGGCAGCTCATTTGTGCGAGGCTATGAGTTTTATGTGATTGATGGAATTGATTTTTTCCTTTCCAGAAATACCGTCAACTATCGCCTCCTCAATAAGAATTTCAACTTGGGCAAATACATGCTGATCAAGCAATTTCGAAAAATGCCCTTTAAATTATACTTGACTGGTTTTAGTGACGTCGGCTATGCCAACAACCCCGCCTTCCGTTCCTCCAATCCGATTAGCAATCGACCATTGGTAGGATATGGAGTAGGATTGAATATGGTACTCTACGTCGATAAAGTCTTCATAATGGAATACAGTTTCAATGGCGAAAACGAAAGCGGCTTTTTCATCAGAACGCAAATGGGCTTTTAGCTCGCGCCCCAAAGTAGCACCCAAATTTATTTGGGTGTCATAGTCCCACGCTCGCGCCAACCTCTTGGTTGGTGTGTAAGATCAAAAGGCGTCTTCGCCTTTAAACTACGCAAGCGAAGACGCTTGCTGATGCAGCACACCAACCCAGAGGTTGGCGCGAGCGTGATTATTTCCCGAAAGGGATAAAGGAAAAATCAACACATGAAATTTATAAACCTACTTGGCTTTTTAATCCTCCTCCTTCTTCTCGGCTGCAAAGGCGAAGCCATCATCTTCGACGCCCCTGACCCGATTCACATCTCCGAAGAATTGACCATCGACGAGGGTGATTCACTTATCATCAACGCAGGTACGGTCATCACAATTGACACCGGTGTCAGCATCATCGCACGCGGCAATGTATTCATCAATGGAACCGAAGAAAACCCCGTCATCATCAAAGCAAGCGACCCAAAACATGGCTGGGGAATCCTACGCGCCAAAGGCGAATGCGCGCAACTCATCATCCACAACGCGATCATCGAAGACGGGCAAATCATGTCCTATCAAACCGACAATCATTTCAAAAACGTCCAATTCAAAACCAAACAACCACTTGCGTGGAATGACGCCATCGCCCGCTTTTGGTATGGAAAAGTGCTGATCGAAAACTGCTCTATCGACGGCATCAATAGAGGGGAAGGCTTCCTGCTCCACAATGTGCAAGAGCCTATTATCAGAAATTGTTCCTTTCGGAAAATACCAGACGCTATCGAGTACATCGACTGCGGCAACGGGCAAATCATCGGCAATCATTTCCAAAGCATGAACGATGACGCCATCGACCAAAACTCCTGCTGGAACACCTTGATAAAAGACAACCGCATCTTCGATGTCAAAGATTGTGGGATGGAATTGGGGAGTGAAAAATTCGGCTCCAGTCGCGACCTCCGCGTGGAAAACAACCTCATCGTTGGTTGCAAAAAGGGAATCATTGTGAAAGAATCCTCTCATGCCATCATTCGCAACACGACGTTTTTTAATAATCAAATTGGGATTGAAGTGCATACGCCTGAGGACAGCACGAGGGTGAGTCAGATTGAGGTGACGCGTTGCGTGATTGCGGGAGAGACCAATCCGATTTTAGCGAATCCGAGATCAGCCGCTTCGCTGTTGCAGTGTTTGAGTAATCGAGATTTGCCGAAAGGCGAAAAAAATCTGATGGCGCCAGTGGATTTTAAAAATACGAAAGTGGCGAATTATACGATCACGTCGGGAGATTTGCCGGAAGGCACTGAGGTCGAGACGATTGGGTATCAGCATAAGAAGTAGCACGAAACCGTAGGCTGAGCTTGTCGAAGCCGGAAGCAATTGATTTCGACTTCGACAAGCTCAGCCTACGGTCTTTTTCTTACCTTTGCGCTCCTAAAACATACAAACAGTGGATAGATTAGCACATCATATAGAAGCATTAGTTTTTGCTTCCAATAGTCCGATTTCGATTCAGGAGATTATGGATTGCCTGGAGGCGACTTTCGAAACTGAATTTAAGGAGGAGGAAGTTAAAGAGGCTATCGAATCGATTCGAGAGCGATATGAGGATGACCAATATGCGTTTGAGTTGGTCAGCATTTCGGGTGGCTTGCGATTTTTGACCAAGTCGGCATATTTCGGAACTGTCGGGACGCATCTCAAATTGACGACCCGTAAGCGACTTTCCAAATCTGCTTTGGAAACGCTCTCCATCCTCGCCTACAAACAACCCGTCTCCAAATCCGAAATGGAAAATATCAGAGGTGTCGGCTGCGATTATGCCCTCCAAAAACTTTTGGAGAAGGAATTGGTTACTATCGTAGGTAGAAGTGAGGGACCCGGACGTCCGCTACTCTACGGCACCAGCGAAAAATTCATGGATTATTTTGGCTTGAAATCATTGGATGATTTGCCGAAACCGAAAGACTTTCATATCCCTGATAATTCGATTGGGGAGCAAGCGCCGATTGAAGAATTGGCTGCTGCAATTGAGCCGGGGGCGCCTCCTGCTGCGCAAGTCAATCAAAATCAAAATGAAAATCAAAATCAAAATCAAAAAGTGGAACAGGAGCAGCAAGGTGGAAGTGAAGTTATAGTTGAGGCAGATAGTGAAAATGATTCCAATGAAAGTGAAATGGTGGAGCAGACAGCAAGTGGAAATGAAAATCAAAATGACAATGAAAATCAAAATGAAAAAGTGGGACAGGTGGAAAATGAAAGTATAGCTGGGATGGATAGTGAAAATGATTCCAGTGGAAATGAAAAAGTGGAGCAGACAGTAAGTGAAAATGAAAATGAAAAAGTGGAGCAGGTAGAAGAAGATAGTATAGCTGAAAGTGCTACTGAATCCAAAGAAGAAGGCGATGAAAAAGAATCCTAACTAATTGAAAATCAATAGTTTATTCTCTTGTTTTAATTTTTATTCTCATTTTAATTTTAATTAAAAAATGTTAGTCAATCGAATAAAAAATAGTGGGCTGATAACATTCAAACTGGAGGAGTTGTATCCAACGGAACCTATCGCTGTTTTTGATTTGAAAGACTATTTGTTTCGAGAACTGATCTTGCGGGAGAAGGACTTTCGTGAAGCGCTCAAGGCGCATGATTGGGCGCAATATGACGGCAGACATTTGGCGGTTTTTTGTAGCGCCGACGCTATCATCCCGATGTGGGCGTATATGCTTGTGGTGACCTATGCAGAGCCTCATGCGATTCAAGTGTATCAAGGTAGCACGGAGCGGTTTTTAGAATTTCATTTTCAAGAAAAAATCAATCAATTAGACATCAATCAATATGAAGATCAGCGCGTCATCGTAAAAGGTTGCGCTGACCATCCCATCCCTCCTTTCGCTTACGCGGAATTGACGCGCCGCCTGCGCCCTGTGGCTAAAAGTATTATGTTTGGGGAGCCGTGCTCTACGGTTCCGATTTATAAGAAGCCTAAGTAGAGACAATTCATGAATTGTCTTTACGATTAAGCGAAAAGATCAACAGTCCTCATAGATTAAGTAAAGATGAAACAATAACATTTCGATTTGAAGCGGTTCTTTTCCTATCATCCTTCCCCGATTAAAATCGGGACACGCGTTAAAAAGCCTCGCCAATGCTAAGGCATTGTCTGCGTTTTTTGCCTCGTCTGATAGAAAAATAACTCACTTCATTTTCGAAACTTTATTATTTCAACTTTACTAAGTTCATTTATCATTTGGATTTCATTAATATTTTAATCCACTAATTCGTTCGGCAAAGTGGGTTCTTTTTCTACCTTTGAGAATGTAATTGCGACTGTGCCTTTTTCTAAATTATTGAATCTAAAAACATTCCCAACAGCGTGTCCGATTTGTCAGAAATAAAAAGAACCTTGTCCAAGTACGAGCGACTTGAACGAGAACTAAATCTGAAGCAACTTCAGATCAATCGCCTACTGACGATCACGCAATCTATTAATGATAACATCAAAGCCCCTGGGCTTTTTAGCATGTACAGTTCCTTCATCGGTTGGGAGATGGGCGTCAAAAAAATGGCGCTTTTCTACAGAAATGAAGGCAACTGGGAATTGGCTACTTCTCATGGAGTGGATTCCGAAAACATTGAATATGAGGAAGTTACGTCCGAATTTTCGCGATTTGATAGAACCTATCAAATGCCGGAAAGCGACCATCCTTTTCTGAGTCAATTTGATGTGGTCATTCCTGTTAAGCATAAAGAAACTGCCATTGCTTACGCATTTATCGGCGGCATGGATAAGGAAGAAGACCTTTTCAATCGAGTGCAATTCATCACGACGATTACAAATATCATCGCTGTTGCGATTGAAAATAAACGGCTTTTCAAAAGTCAGTTGGAACAGACAGCGCTTAAAAAAGAAATGGAACTGGCGCAGCAAATGCAGTTGCAACTGGTTCCTGAATCATTGCCCGTAAGGGAAAAATATCAGTTAGCGAGTATCTATCGCCCGCACAATTTGATAGGCGGCGATTACTTTGATTTGGTGGAATTTGGCGATGAAAAAATTGTTTTTTGCGTTGGGGACATCACGGGCAAAGGAGCTGCTGCTGCATTACTAATGGCAAATTTTCAAGCGAATTTTCAGACGATGATTCGAAGAGATATGCCGTTGGTGGACTTTATTCGATTGATAAATTGTGCTTTGGTTCGTGCTACTCAACACGAAAAATTCATTACATTTTTCGTTGCTGAGTTTAATCTTAAAACCAACTTGCTGACTTATGTCAACGCAGGTCATAATCCTCCTTTCATTGCCTCAGACGGTAAAATTGAGCGCCTCACTGAAGGCTGCCAATTTCTTGGAATGTTTGATGAATTGCCTCCTTTTGTAGCTGGAGAGGTCATGATTGATAAAGACGCCTTGATTCTGATGTTTACAGATGGATTGACTGATTTAGAAAACGAAATCGGCGATTTCCTTTCTGAAGAATTGGTCGAGGAGTTCGTTCGTGGCAATTCAGAACAAACTGCCAAAGACTTCAATAATTTACTGGAAGGCTACATCGAAACCTTTAAAGGTCAACGAAATTATACTGATGACTTTACGGTTTTGACTTGTAAATTGAAACCTTGATTTATTAAGCCACCGATTGACACAGATTTAACGGATTATGGAAATCCATGCACTTCAGGTCAATCCGTAGCTTAAGTATTTAATAGGCTTTCGCTTTCGCGAAATACCCTAATTTTTCCCCGAAAGGGGCAACATCTTACCATTTAGCGGGTTTACTGTTTATTGGGTAACTTTGCCCATAATATCTAAGAAAATACATTTTACAGAAATGGCTGAAAAGAAAAATACTCCTCCAAAAGGAAATCAATTAAATATCGAATTGCCAGAAGAATTGGCGGAAGGCGTTTATGCGAACTTGGCAATCATCTCTCACTCTCACACTGAGTTTGTTTTGGACTTTGTGCGTATCGTACCCAATGTCCAAAAAGCAAAAGTGAAGTCAAGAATGATCATGACGCCACATCACGCAAAGCGTTTGCTCAGAGCATTGGCAGATAATGTCAAAAAGTATGAGGCTCAACACGGCGTCATCGCAGAGCAAAATGCCCCCCCATCATTCCCAATGAATTTTAATACGCCAAAAGCGCAAGCCTAAAAACGTTTAAGGTTGAAAGTTCAAAGTTGAAAAAACCAACATGATTTGAACTTTGAACCTTCAACTTTTAAACCTTTTGTTATGATTCATGTAGCTGACAGTGCGAAAAAAAGGATAATTGAAATCCGAACCAAAGAAGGTTGGGATGAGTCACATTTCATCAGAGCGGAAGTGGAAAGTGGCGGCTGTTCAGGACTGACCTATAAGTTGGACTTCGACCATCTGCCTCGCGAAAACGACCAAGTGTTTGATGACAACGGCGTGCGCGTGGTGACGGATTTGAAAAGTATGCTTTATCTTTTTGATTCAACACTTGAGTTCTCTGGTGGATTGGATGGACGTGGGTTTTATTTTAATAATCCGAATGCGTCGAGGGAGTGTGCTTGTGGGGAGTCGTTTGCGGTTTGATTTGGGATTTGATGTGGGTTTGCCCCCTGACCCCCGACACGGGGGAACCAAGCTGTTCAAACTCCAATCTAATTATTTATATCAGAGCTATATTTTGATGTTTTGCTTCAAATGAAAATTTATTTGAAATTCTCATTTGAGTTAAATTTGGAACTTTTTGAAGATTTTGATGATTGAAAATCCGACCTCTAATTCAGGTCCCCCCGTGTCGGGGGTCAGGGGGCAAAAGCAAAATGAAAACTTTTGAAAGACTTTTATAATTGAAAAAACCGACCTCCAATTCAGGTTTCCCGATTTTAATCGGGATCAGGGGGCAAAACAAAGCAACTTGAACCTACTCAAACTAAGTTGGAAAAACCTTATCAACAAGCCACTCAACCTCTTTCTAAATTTGGTACTCTTCGCATTAGGAGTCGGCTTGGTTTCCTTTATCTTGCTGATTAACAAGCAGTTAGGCGATAAATTTGAAAAGAACCTTGCTGGCATTGATATGGTGATTGGCGCCAAAGGCAGCCCGTTGCAGCTCATTCTTTCTTCGATGTATCACGTTGATGCGCCTACTGGCAACATTCCGCTTGAAGCGGCCAAACCCTTCCTTAATCCAAAACATCCATTGATTAAAACGGCGATTCCGTTGTCGTTGGGAGACAACTATCAGGGCTATCGAATTGTGGGCACCTCAGCTGACATCATGGATTTGTATGGAGCCGAATTGGGAGAAGGACGACTCTGGGGAAGAGATTATGAATGCGTCATCGGAGCCAATATCCCTACCGAAACAGGACTGAAAATTGGAAGTGCTTTCCACTCAGCTCATGGCTTAGTGCACGATGGTTTGAATCCGCATGACCACCATGATTTTACGGTCTCAGGAGTTTTGAAATCAACGGGTTCGGTCATTGATCAACTCATTTTGACCAGCACAAAAACCATTTGGGAAGTCCACGAAACAGAAGGAAAAACAGAAGAAGAACCTGCAGAAAAAGCTATAACGTCCATCCTTGTCCAATTCAAAGGACAAAACTTTCGTACGCTTAGCATGCCCAATGCTATCAACGAAAACACCAACATGATGGCAACCTCTCCTGCCATCCAGATGAATCAACTATACGCCAATATCGGAGTAGGCGAAAAAGCATTGCGCTGGCTTGCCTTGTTGATTATCGCCGTTTCGATGATGAGTATTTTTATCTCTCTATACGCTTCTCTCAAAGAGCGCCGCTATGAATTAGCCATCATGCGCGTAATGGGTGCCTCGCCTGCCAAAAATTTTGCGCTCATCGTTACCGAAGGATTGATTTTAGCTGCTGTCGGTTGTGGTCTTGG
>CALCJP010000242.1 GCA_937967625.1 uncultured Saprospiraceae bacterium | reverse complement strand
TGATTGATGAGGTGTTTAATAAGGCTTAGGTGGGGGAGTTTCGGTTTCTTTGTGCTTTTGCCCCCTGACCCCCGAATCGGGGGAACCTGAATTAGCATTTAGGAATTTAACTATACTTCTATGTGCTTAAGTTACTTTATCCTTTAAAACGATTTAATGTTTTTTAAATTTATAATTCACTGATTCAAAGCTTACTAAACTTTTGAAGTTTAGTAAGCCTACGTCAAAATGCTATTTGTAAGACAGCCTCTATTTTTAAGAAATTTTGAACCTTTTCTCAATTGTTAAATCTGAAAAAAATCAGGTTTGAAAGCTAAGTTCCCCCGTGTCGGGAGTCAGGGGTCAGGAGGCAAACAAGGTGCAATCACCCTACTCCACCTCTCCCCACAACCGCACCAGCCTTTCGGCAAATACCGTTTCCCCATCCTTCTTCACCTTCAAATAATAAAACCCCGGAGGCAAAAAATCAGGCGTAAACTCCGACTGAAAATCATAGACCTGATCAGCGGCAAGCAAGGTTCCGTAGGAATCGTAGAGTTCTACAAAATAGTTGGGTTGGTAATATTTTAGGAGCAGATAGAATTTTTGCCGAAAGGCAGTCGGACTCACTTTGAATTGATTTTCATCCAAAACAGAGGGGGCATATCTACGCAGCACCGTGTTGTCGTTCAACACTGCATAGCCATTGTGCTCATCGTAAAAGTGAAGATGACTCCAGTAGGATTCGGAGGGGCTTAGTTCTAATTGCCAAGTAGCGCCGCCATCATCAGTGCGATAGAGTGAGGCAGTGAGATTGCTGCTGCGAGTGGTAGCATACCCCACTTTGTTGGAAGGAAAATAAATTTGATTGATGGTCTCGCGTTCTGAAAAAAGGGCTTTTTCCTCCCAAGTCGCTCCTCCATTATTGGTGGCAAAGACTTTTCCTTTTTGCATGATGAGGAAGCCATCTTCTTCATTTATGAAATAGAAACGAGGGGTAAAATTAACCAGTTCGGTTTCGAAGAAATTGTACCAAGTCTGCCCGCCGTCGATGGTTTTGTAGAACCGCTTCATTTTCCGAAAGGAGAAGGAGCAATAGCCGACTTCATCGCTTACCATTTGAAAATTGACGAAACTTCCTTGGGTCTGTGAAGGGTCGATGTTGATGAAATCGAAAGATTCGCCGCCATCGGTGGAGCGATAGATGCCTTCAAATTCGCTGAGGGCGAAAAGGTTGCCATTGGGGGTGATTTCGATTTGAGTGATTTTGCCGGTGCCTTCGCTTTTGTTGATAAAGCCCCATGATTCGCCACCATTGATGGTTTTGAGGAGGGTGTTGGCGGAGCAACTGTCGGACTCGACTATGCAGCCGCCTCCGGCGTAGCCGATATTTTGATCTTGAAATTTGATGGTTTGCACATAGCCTTTTGGTTCCACTTTCGTGAAAGCGAAGCTTCTGCCTTCATCGGTGCTGGTGCCTATTTCCGCGTAAGCGGTTCCCAAAAAGCATTTGTCCGCTTTCGCGAATACGGTTACGATTGACTTGTCGATGCCGCGATATTTTTTCCATTGACCAAAGAGGTTAGGGGCAGTTACCAACAGGAGTATAAATGTGATTAATTTCCTCATTTTCGAAAGTTCATGAATAGGTATTATCCTATTTGAAAGTGACGATTTTAGTGGCTAAAACCTTTCTTATTTGCCGAAAGGCAAATATCTATTTTTTCAAATTTTCGTATTATGAATATTTGGAATGCAAATTGTCATCAATCAGGCAGACATCTACAATGAAACCAACATCTCACTCGAAAAAAATCTAATTTCGCGGATTAAAATTTTAAGGCGCATCTCTCAGAATGGATTTATGCCAAAATTTATAATTCCTCCATCATTCAAAATAAAATTAAATGAAGAATTTTTTACTCGCTGTTTTTTGCCTTTTTGCGGTTGCGTTGACTGCACAGGTTTCTTATTATCCGCCTGTGCCTGCTTCATCTGGCAATTGGGAAACTGTCGAACCAAGTGATTTGGGATGGTGCACAGATAAATTGGATGACCTTTATATTGACCTTGAAACCAACGGAGCGGAGGCATTTATCATATTAAAAGATGGCAAAATTGCCGTTGAAAGATATTTTGGAACTGGTGCAGTAAACACCAATTACTTTTGGAACCAGGCAGGGCATCCGTTGATTGCTTTCATCACGGGAATGTCTCGCGAATTGAGAGGATTGGACATCACCAAACCTACCAGCAATTTCTTAGGCACATGGACTTCTGCTCCATCTTCAAAAGAAAACCTTATTACGGTTGCCAATCAATTGAGCATGACGACTGGTTTGGATAACACAAACCTAAATTGCCGTACTCCGGATTGCTTGACCTACGTGACTGATGCCGGTACGCGCTGGGCGCTACACAATGGACCATACGAATTGGTTGATGATGTCATCGAGGCAGCTTTTGGACCAGGTCAAGGGGTTAATTTTCAAGTAGGTGCGCGATTGCTTCCTGATATGGGAATCGTACCTCAGTTTTTTCCTGGCAATGGTTTCTTTGGAAAAGCAAGAGAAGCGGCTCGCGTGGGGCTGGTTTTGTTGGCTGAAGGAAAATGGGGAACGAAAGATATCGTCGCAGATAAGGATTACATAAAAGAAATGATGTCTCCTTCTTCCAATGACAACCCCAGTTATGGATATGGAACATGGGTCAATGGTCAAGCAAATTACCGCACGCCAAATGACGCAAATTTGCAAAACGGAAGCTTCAACCCAAATGCTCCTGCTGATATGGTTTCCGGAATTGGGTTTCAGGGAAGCTTCATTGACATCATTCCGAGTCGCAAATTGGTTGTTGTTCGTTTTGGATCAGCTGCCAATGTCCAACAAATTCCATTGGACTTGCACAGAGACATGTGGTCTAAACTATCAGATGTTTTGTGCAACCCAGTCAATGTTGACGAACCTACCATCGACGAAAATTTAGCTTTTCCTAATCCTTTCAATAAGGTGATTCAAATTTCGAACACGACGATTGAAAACAGCGTGAAGTTGATGGATTTGAGCGGAAGAGTCGTCCTTTCGGACAAAAATGCGACGGAACTACAAACGGGTCATTTGCCGAAAGGCATCTACCTTTTGGAAGTGACTGACGCCGACGCTAACAGATTGATTAAGAAAATGGTCAAACAATAAAAACGACCAACGGTGGGACGGCTTACGGTCGCTTCGCTGATGGAGTTTTATTTTCCTTTCGGAAAATAAATTAAGCCCGAAACGAGATACTCGTTTCGGGCTTTCTGTTTTTCCCCTTTCGGAAAATTCCGTCTTCCGTCAGCGAAGCGGCCATCCACCGTCAACCTTTAAAACGCTCTTCTCGCTTTTCCTTTCTTCCCTCTTTTGCCTTTCCCTCTCTTTCTTCGGTTGGTGTCCACTTTGTCAAAAATCGCATATTGTTCAGGAGTCAATATTTTTTTGATTTCAGCGGTTTTGGCTTTTCTGTTTTGGTACATCAAATCTGCCAATTCATCCTTACTGTCGGTTTGTGACTTGAGCGCTTTTGCTTTCCCGCGGTAAGTCTTCTTCAATTCTTTAAACGCAGCCACTTGCTCGTCATTCAAGCCCAATTTATCAATCATTTTTTGGTGGTGCGCTTTTCCTCTTTTTTCAAATTCAGGAACAGTCTCTTGTGCGTTAGCGAAAGCCACCATTCCGAAAAGAGCAATTGTCAACCCTAAAACTTTCTTTGTCAATTTCATCTTTAATTGTTTTTGTGAAAAAAATGAGATTCACTACTAAGACTTTCAGACCATGAATGCGTTTAATCCGATTTTGGAACTTAACTTATTTTAACAGTTTGAAGTGGACTGTAACTTTTTCGGATGGTATTAAACTGCCCTTTACAATTGGTCAAGAGTAAAATCGATTCATTTAGGATTACCAAAAAAAATAGGAGACAATTTATGCAATTGCCTCCTATTGAAATCTTGTTTTTCCCTTTCGGGAAATATTAAACTTTCGCAGCCAATTCAGCCAAACGAGCTGAATAACCTGCTTCGTTGTCATACCAACCAACTACTCTCGCCATGTTACCATTGACCGTAGTCAGCAAAGAATCGAAAATACAAGAGTGGCGGTTGCGCACGATGTCGCTTGAAACGATTGGATCTTCTTGATACTCCATGACGCCTTTGAAACGAGTCTTAGACGCCTCTCTGAAAGCAGCATTAATTTCTTCAACTGTGGCTTTCTTTTTTAATTGAACCGTCACTTCTGTGAGTGAACCCGTTGCAATTGGAACTCGCATTGCCTGCGCTTCTACCTTTCCTTTTAAGTGAGGAAGGATATTTAGAACCGCTTTGGCAGCCCCAGTCGTAGTAGGCACGATGTTTTCTGCTGCTGCTCTGGCTCTTCGTAGATCCTTCTTATGAGGTCCATCCTGAATGTTTTGATCAGCCGTGTAGGCATGGATGGTAGTCATGAAGAATTTCTCAATTCCAAAAGTATCATCCAAGGTCACTGCCATTGGAGTCAGACAATTGGTGGTACAAGAAGCATTAGAAACGATCTTGTCTGATTTCTTAAGTGTTTTATGGTTAGCTCCCAAAACGATAGTTGGGATGTCTTTACTTTTAGGAGGAGCAGAAAGGACAACTTTCTTAGCACCTGCGTCAATGTGCAACTGTGCCTTCTCTTTTGCAAGAAATCTACCAGTACACTCAATAACCACATCAATCGCCAAATCCTTCCAAGGCAACTTTGCAGGGTCTTTCTCAGCTAAGGCTGTGATTTTTTTACTATTTACCGTAAGGTACTTATCATTCCATTTGACCCTTCCGGCAAATCTGCCGTGCATAGTGTCATACTTTAGGAGATGAGCTAATGATTCATTATCGGTGAGGTCATTAATAGCGACCACTTCTACGTTAGGTAAGTTGAGAAGATTACGAAAGGTAAGACGTCCGATTCTTCCAAAGCCATTGATGGCGATTCTTTTTGACATGAGCGAAGTAATTTGAAGTGAGTTTAAAATTTGCGCAAATATAGACTTATTGTAAAAAAAACAATTATCACGAAGGTTTGTTTCCTTTTCTATAGATGAACCAAAACAGAAAGTTTAGCGTTTTGCTATCAGAACAGAGAGGATTGGGTAGTTTTTTGAAAAAAAAATAAAAAAATATCAAAGTAATTTTGAAATTTTTAGAAAGCAGCTAAATTTGCGCTCGCTAATGACTAAGGCCCGTTCGTCTAGGGGTCAGGACGCCAGGTTTTCATCCTGGTAACACGGGTTCAAATCCCGTACGGGCTACTCACATTTCCATAGATTGCAACCATAATTTGCTTGGTTGCAATCTTTTTTTATGTTTTTTGCTGCAAATGTTATAATATCTAAAAATTTGGTTATACATTTAATGCTCTAACTTAATCTCTTACCGAAGTTTGTTTGGATACCAACAGGGACAGTCCTACCAAAATTAAGAGAACATACTATCAAAGAAAACCTAAGTACACACTAAACTTAAAAATTTAGTCCAAACACACATATTTAAGCACTATACGAATTTTTACTAAAAGAAAACATTCAGACAAACAAACCGAGAAACCTTTTATAAATAACGGGTTTGTTCACTTTTTAAAGCAGCAGCAAAATGATATTCAAAATTATTGTTGCCGGACGATTGGAATTCGGTAAGCAAAAGACGTTCGACAAGGTACTTGAGATGTACCAATTCAGGGTCGATAACTTCTACAAGTTCGATCTCTTGTTTCGAGAAGAGGTCTTCGATCACGAAAACTTCATGCTTAACATACCAAGGCTGGTAACTCACAAAGATCACAAGAGTTGGAAAAACACAGTTAAACTGCTGGAATACTTAGCTGAGTATTCAGTAGCAGGTACTGTACGACTTTGGAAAATTGGTGAGGATGGAGCTAAGAAACGTATCGAGCATGAACTGATCGAACCCAAAACAGATAAAGTTGCAGTTCAATCTTTCATCAAAGGGAAAGCACTGATTGACCAAGACGGAATGGAAAATGAGGCAATGGCAGCACTTAATAAAGCCATTGAGAAATATGAACGTCATTCACTCGCTTACGAAAGAAGAGGCCTGATCAATTATAAATTCAAAAATTATAAAGACGCACTTTATGATTTTACGAAAAGTATTGATTTGAATCCTCACTATGCTGAGCCATACTATGGTAGAGCTTTAGTGAAGTTGACTTTAGAAGATGAAAATGGAGCCGTAAATGATTTGACTGCTGCTATTAAAAACTCCATTCCGCTTCAGTCTATCCATAATAAAGCAAGAAAGTTAAAGTCTGAATTACTGCTCAAAAAAGAAGCTTATGACAAAGCAGAAATGGATTTGAGATTTTTAGCTTTGAGAAAATACGATGAAGCAGATCCTTTCTTCAAGCATGTGCCTCAGATCATATACAAATACGGAAATGTGCTGATTGCCCTCGAAAAAAACGTCGAAGCAATAACCATTTTTGAAAAATTGATGACTTCAGAAAATCTGCCAAAGGAGATTGACAAGGGTGAACTTCTTTGCAAATATGGCACTGCTCTACATCGTGCTGGCAAAAAAGGCTTTAAAAAGAACTGGAAAAGTGCTGCAGAATTAGGTTCTAAAGAAGCTGCGGATTTATTGAGCAATTACAAGTAAGCATCGTAAAAAACATTAGCCACAAATTATCTGGTCATTCACGCTCTTGTGGATGACCAGATTTCTTTTTAGGGGCCTTTTTATTCCGCTTTCGCTAAATGAAAGTTGCTTAAGATTAGATTTTCGGAGCTGAAAAATGAACTTTTATTTTAATGCCTCTATTCTTTTTTTATATCCTTGGTTTATTCGTTATTTTGCATTTTAAAGCATACGTTTTAATGGAAGCCTAACAAGAACCGAATCCAATCAACTTGTTGTTCTTGAACTTTCACTTAAACAAAAAATCAATCTGAGAAATGAAAATTGATGTGATTTTGGGACTTCAATGGGGCGATGAAGGAAAAGGAAAAATTGTAGATTATCTCGCCACTCAATACGACATCGTCGCTCGCTTTCAGGGTGGACCGAATGCCGGACACACCCTTAAATTTGATGGAAAGAAATATGTCTTGCACACAGTGCCTTCCGGCATCTTTCGTCCCAACCTCATGAATCTCATCGGAAACGGAGTGGTTATAGACCCCATCACCCTCAAAAAGGAAATCCAAAACTTAGAAGCTGCCAATGTCAATTACCACGACCGCTTATTGGTTGCTAAAAAAGCCCATCTAATACTTCCAACTCACCGCTATTTGGACGCTGCGTCAGAAGCATCAAAAGGAAAAGATAAAATCGGAAGTACGCTAAAAGGAATTGGTCCAACATATATGGACAAAACCGGACGTAACGGTTTGCGAGTTGGTGATATTTTCCACGAAAGCTTTCACAGTCGCTATGAGGCATTGAAAGAAAAACATCTGAAATTAGCAAAAATCTATGGCGACATAGAATTTGATTTAAAAGCAGAAGAAGAAGCATGGTTTGAAAGCCTTGCCACCCTTCGCAGCCTAAAAGCAGTAGATGGAGAATGGTACATCAACAATGCTTTGAAATCAGGTAAAAAAATTCTTGCAGAAGGAGCACAAGGCTCAATGTTAGATATAGATTATGGAACCTATCCTTTTGTGACTTCTTCCAATACAATCACAGCAGGTGTCTGTACAGGTTTAGGTGTCGCCCCTCATAAAATCGGAGAAGTAATTGGAATCACCAAAGCGTACTGTACCCGTGTGGGAGGCGGTCCTTTCCCAACTGAATTGACTGGCGATGTAGGAGAAAAACTTCGAAAAGAAGGGATGGAGTTTGGCGCGACAACTGGTCGCCCACGTCGTTGTGGATGGATTGACTTACCGCAACTCAAATATACCATTATGCTCAATGGCGTCACACAACTCGTGATCACCAAAATTGACATCCTCAATATCTTCGAGACCATTCAAGCAGGCACTCAATACTTAATCAATGGGGAGCAGACTGACCAACTTCCGTATGACGTTTGTGTGGAAGAAATCAAACCCGTCTGGGAGCCGATCAAAGGCTGGCATTCTAATCTAAATGATGTCTCCTCTTTCGAGGAATTACCAACTGAAGCAAAAGAGTTTATTCAATTTGTCGAAAGACATTTAGAAGTTCCAGTCACCATGATCTCAAACGGACCTGAGCGTAAAAGCTTGATAGTGAAGGAATTGGAAGCCGTTTCTTAAATAGCGTCTTGCGGATAGGTGACTCTTGCTGCCTTTCGAACTTGGTCTAAAAGTTCCATTAAATCACGACTCATTTGATGAGTCATCAGGTCGTTCTCTTTTTTGCCGGATCGTAGGTCGTTGCCGACTGCTTCGATTTCGAAAAGGTAGCCGTTGCCTAAGTAAGGAGTCGTTTTAGTAATGATTTCTTCATAATAGTTTCCATAACTCAGCGTCTTTGGCTGATGAAAACGTGAATGTAATTTTAAACTCCCTTTTGTGCCATAAACAGTAGCTTCGACTGGAGTCAATGTCGAGACAGAGCAATACAAAGAAGCCATTTTTTCATCTTCATAAATCAAGGTAATGGCAGTTGAATCATCTACTCCAGAACGGTGTTTGGTCGATTTGGCAATTACTTCTTTGGGTTTCCCAAAAAAAAGTAAACTCAAGAAAAGCGGATAAATCCCTATATCCAAAATACCACCACCACCTAATTCTTTTTTCAACACCCGATCAGATGGATCCCATGCTTTGTGAAAGCCAAAATCCGCTCTCATGGTTTTCACTTCTCCAATCACCCCCGATTTCACCAATGCAATCGATTCTTTGGTAGTTGGAAAAAAGCGCGTCCACATTGCCTCCATGAGATACGTGTCATGCGATTTCGCGAAAGCGAGCACTTGATCAACCTCTCGACTGTTCATTGCAAGCGGCTTTTCGCAGAGGACGGCGATTTTATTTTTTAGAAAGAGGTGCGAATTTTCTAAATGTTGGGCATGAGGCGTGGCAATATAAACCACATCCAAATCAGGGCAATTAACCAGTTCTTCATAGCTTCCGAAATGGTGCGTGGCTTGATATTGTTCGGCGAAAGCCGCAGCTTTTTCAGGGCTTCGGGAAGCTACTGCATGGAGCCGTGCCCCTTCCACCAAGCGGATGTCTTGTGTGAATTTATGGGCGATTCTTCCCAAACCGACGATTCCCCAATTGATTGGTCGCATATTGATTTTTACTTTCGTAAAATTAAAAAAGGAGGACAATTTACTTGACCTCCTTTTCTTAATTTATATTTTTTCAAGTGATTTTTTAACCACCACCCATTTCTTTCTTCATGGCAGCTAATTGAGATTCCCATAGCTGACGCGTATCATCTTGCTCGCCTTCATCACAGAAATCAGTTATCATCAGAATCGTCTCACCGGTGATAGGTGATTTACTCATGCTGTATTCTAAAAACTCTTCTGGATCATCAGCGTCGAGCCATTTAAACCTTAGGCGCTCATTTTCAACGTTTTCGACGAGTTCTGCTTCTTCATCTGCGCCACTCCATGTAAAAATAAAGCTTTTTCCGCTGATATCTACGCCTTCACAAAACCATCTGACTAAGCAAGATGGAGTGGTTAAGAATTGATAAATGATGGCAGGAGATGATCTAAACAAAAACTCCATGACGACTTTCTCTCGATTCATATTAATTGGTCTAAAACGGTTTTTAAATTGCCAAACCTGTGGTCTCAATGAGCGAGGCGCAATAAAGATTAAAAAATCCGCATTTCCAAATGTGTTGATTTATTTAAAGGTCATTTGACTTATCAGTGAATCGTCTGATTCGTCTTCCAATATTGAGTCTGGTAGCTTTTTAGAGGTTTTTATTCCCAATGCCTTGATTTTTTCGGCGCGCCTGATGAGATTGCCTTTTCCAAATTGGAGCTTATTCATAGCGGCGTGAAATGCCTTGTCGGTTTGTTGGATTGAGCTTTCGATTTTTTTCATGTCATCCACGAATCCAACGAATTTATCATACAATGATCCCGCCTGATTGGCAATATCTACTGCGTAGCGGGTTTGTTTCTCTTGCTTCCAGATGGACGAAATCGTTCGCAATGTGGCGAGCAAAGTAGTCGGACTGACCAAAACAATCTTCCGATCCCAAGCATAATTGAACAAGTCTGAATCGCTTTGAATCGCCGCCGAAAAGGCACTTTCTATGGGCATAAAAATCAGTACGAAATCAGGCGTATTCAATTTGCGAGCGGAGGCGTAGTTCTTTTCCGAAAGTCCTTTGATGTGACTTCGAATGGATAGCAGGTGGCGTTTCAATGCCTCGGCTTGGTCGCTGGCTTCGCTCGCATTGACGAATTGCTCATAGGCGTTGAGCGAGACTTTGGAGTCGATAATTAGATGTTTGCCTTCCGGCAAATTGATCACCACATCAGGCTGAATCCGATTCCCTTCTCCATTCAAACTGCTGACTTGCACCTCATACTCATTGCCACGAGTGAGTCCAGAACGTTCCAATATTTTCTCTAAAATCAACTCGCCCCAGTTGCCTTGCGTTTTGTTATCGCCTTTGAGCGCGTCAGTTAGATTTTTAGCTTCTTGACTTATTTTTTGGTTGAGGTCAAGGAGGCTTTTGATTTCTCCCTGCAAAGTGAAGCGTTCTCGTGCTTCGCTTTTATAGACTTCTGTGACTTGTTTTTGGAAGACCTCCAACTGATTTTTAAATGGTAGCAATAGATGATTCAATTGGGCTTGGCTGTGGAGGGAGAACTTATCTGCCTTTTCGTCAAGTAGTTTATTGGCTAATTTTTCAAAGCGCAATTCGAGTTGCTCCTCGTTGGCGGCGATTTCTTCTTTGTGGGTTTCGAAGCGTTGGGTGAGGAGGGCGACTTGCTGCTCGGCGCCTCCCAAGTCGGTCAATACCTGCTGCAATTGCAAATCCTTTTTCTCGATAATCAAATTGAGGCGCGCGTTTTCTTCTTGCTCTGATTTGAAGAGTTCTTTGGAGACGTAGTTGGATTTTAACTCACCGGGGGTGATGGATTTGGCGGAGTAATAGAATTTCGAAATCAACCAAGTCATTAAGATACCAATCAAAAGACCGAGCATTAGAAATAAAATTAAATAGGTAGCTTCCATTTATTTGTTTATTTTAAATTTATTTGGTCATAAAAATAAAACAAATAATTGAGTGTTGGTGATTTTTTTGATGAAAATTGGGAGGGGCGATGAAAATGGGAGTTCATTTCCCGAAAGGGAGGAAGGAAGGATTGTTTCGCTTTCGCAAAATGGGATGGGTTGTTACACAGAGATTCACAGAGAAAGCACAGCATTTCACAGAGAGGGTATTTCGCGAAAGCGAAAAGGATAACAATCATTCGCCACAGGCGGAGCAACAATCAGTGGTGCAGCCACGAAACAATCAAAATCACATCCGACTCAACGCATATACCAAAACTGCAATCCCGATATATACCAAATATACCAGCACCTTCGACCAAAACTTGCTCCCCACCCGAAGGCGAATCACAGCAGTCAAGGAAAGCACAAATCCTACTGCACTGAAAAAGCCAAATTTGTTCCACTCAAATGGATAGACGATAGAGTTTGTGGTATTCCAAATCATGTCTGGAAAGTAGCCCTTGATGACGGTATAGATGAATGCAGCAACAACCACAATGGCAGTGCCCAGCAAGATCAACTTCCAACCTTCAATACTGTGTTTGACTTTATCGGCACTGCGAATAGCTGCTCCGACCACCAGCCAAATCGCAAACAAAACCGCCGCGATACGTATGTCATCTGCATATTTTGGAATTGGATTCGACAATGCTTTTTCTATAAATAGAGCACTAAAAAGTAGCGCTGCTAAGATGACAATACTCATGATTGCTGTACGCAAGATGACTTGCCAGTCCGATGATTTTACAGTTTTTTCAGCCATATTTATTTAATATTCATTTATTCATTTTTACCCCTTCCGTCCCCTAAAGGGGAAACGCTGTCGCCTTCTTTTTGTAAAAACTACATGGTTCTAAATGCTCCCGAAGGTTCCCCCTTTAGGGGACGGAGGGGTCTAACCCCTCCAAAACTTCATAATCGCAAACGCACTTAAACCACTGATAACCAGTGCGATAAGACCATTAACCATATTTCCGTAAAGGAAAAAACCAGTCCCAAAAAGAAGGCTATACACCAAGAAGACACCGAAAAACATACAGAGCAATTCGCCTGGCAACTTACCGGTAGTGATCTGAGATTGCTGCAAAGCGCCTTCTGAGATTCCTTTTTGAATGACAGGTTGCCAGCCATTCGAGTGTGGGCGGATGAGGTTATAAAAACTAACCAATTTATTATGCTCAGTCGGTTGCGTCAGAAAGGTCACAACGAGCCAACTCACCGTGGTGATTCCGATACCTGCCACTAATTTTTCCCAGTCTAACCAGTCTCCGGTAAACCCAAATTCAAAATACAAAGCTACCACAAAGGAGACTATCATCGCCGTCATCTCGCTCCAAGCATTGATACGCCACCAAAACCAACGAAGGATGAAAATCAGCCCGGTGCCTGCTCCGATTTGTAGAAGAATATTGAACGCTTGCAAGGCATTGCTCAATTGCAAGGCAAACAAAGCAGCCATAATCATCAAAATAACCGTTGAGATTCTTCCCACCAAAACGAGGTCTGAATCAGTCGCATTTTCGTTCCAAAATCGTTTGTAAAAATCATTGGCGATATAGCTTGAACCCCAATTGAGATGGGTAGAAATTGTGGACATAAATGCGCCGATTAGCGACGCAATCACCAATCCCAAAAGCCCTGATGGCAGATAGGTCAACATAGCTGGATAGGCTAAGTCATCATTAATAGTCTCAGTCGCAACATTTGGAAATGCCTTTTGCAAAGACGCCAAATCAGGAAACATCACCAACGAAGCCAACGCAATCAAAATCCAGGGCCAAGGGCGCAACGCATAATGCGCAATATTGAAAAGCAAAGTCGCCCCAATCGCATTTTTTTCGTCCTTTGCAGAAAGCATTCTTTGGGCGATGTAGCCTCCCCCACCCGGCTCCGCGCCTGGGTACCATACACTCCACCACTGCACTGCCAATGGAATAATCAAAAGCGGAATCACGACATCCATATTCTCAAAATCAGGCAAAATACTCAACTTCGGCGCTACTGCCTCATGTGCCAAAAGGTTGTCTAAACCACCGACTTCGGGGAGATTTAAAATCACGACGGCTGCCCAGATCGTTCCTATCATCGCTAAGATGAATTGAAAGAAATCCGTCCAAATAACGCCTCTCAATCCGCCCATCACGGTGTAGATTAAAGTGACCACCGAGGCAATCAATAAGGTCTTTTCGGGCGAATACCCAAGCATGACCCCACCAATTTTGATGGCAGCCAAACAGACCGTTGCCATGATCATCACATTGAAAAACACGCCCAAATAGATGGCTCTAAATCCTCGCAGAAAAGCAGCAGGTTTGCCACTGTACCGTAACTCATAAAACTCCAAATCGGTCGAAACGCCGGAGCGTCTCCACAGTCGCGCATAGACAAAAACGGTCAACATACCTGTCAGCAAAAATGCCCACCAGACCCAGTTGCCTGCCACGCCATTTTTACGCACGATGTCAGTGACCAAATTGGGCGTATCCGCTGAAAAGGTCGTTGCGACCATCGAAATCCCCAAAAGCCACCAAGGCATTGAGCGACCCGACAGAAAGTATTCAGAAAAACCTTTACCGGATTTTTTGGAAGCAGCAAAGCCAATTAGCAATGAAAGTGCAAAGAAGCCGAAGATAAACGACCAATCAAGGGTGGTGAGTTGCATAAGTTAGTTGGTTTTCGTCCGTACGTTTTGGTTTGAATTGAGGGCTAAGATAAGCGGGGCAATGTGATTTAATGACATTTTTGGAAAAGAAAAGGATTTGTCTGAAATCAATTTTTAAAAAGGAATGGATTGGACTATCTTTACGGTCTGGCTTTTTTTGGCTTTCGCCATATAGAAGCAACACCCTCCCGATAGCTATCAAGATATTGGGTGGAATATTTCCCGAAAGGGGCAATAATTATTTTGACACCCAAACAAATTTGGGTGCTACTAAAAAATCGTACATGGCAGTAGCAAAGAAAAAAACCACCACCGGAAGCAATGGCGCCGCAAAAAGCAACGGCAGAAAGAAAACCGCTAAATCTAAATTTAGCAAGAAGACCTATTTGGAGTGGTACGAATTGATGTTCGGTATTCGAAAATTTGAGGAGGCGACCCTGATGGCTTATGGTCAGGCGAAGATTCGCGGATTTTTGCACGTCTATATCGGTCAGGAAGCCATCGCGGCAGGACTCAAATCCAACCTTCGTAAGGAAGATTGCTTGGTTACGGCTTATCGCCAACACGGCATCGCCCTCATGCGCGGCATGGAGATGAATCCTTGTATGGCAGAGCTATATGGTAAATTCACGGGTTCGAACAAAGGGAAAGGTGGTTCCATGCACTTTTTCTCGAAAGAGCATAATTACTTCGGCGGCAACGGTATCGTCGGTGCTCAAATTCCAATCGGAACCGGTATCGCTTTCGCAGAAAAATATCGAGGCACTGACAATGTCTGTGTGACCATGTTTGGTGATGGCGCTTCGCGTCAGGGTGCTCTATATGAGTCATTCAACATGGCGATGGCTTGGAAAATTCCAGTCCTCTACATCTGCGAAAACAACCACTACGGCATGGGGACTTCTGTGGAAAGAATCACAAACGTGACCGATATTTATAAAGTTGGAAGTGCATTCGATATGCCAAGCGAACCTGTTGACGGGATGGACCCAGAGGCGGTTCATAACGCAATTGCGAAGGCTTTGAAGCACATTCGATCAGGTAAAGGTCCTTACTTCTTAGAAATCAAAACCTATAGATATAAAGGTCATTCCGTTTCTGATCCGGGACTTTATCGTACCAAAGATGAGTTGAAAGAATATCAAGCAATTGACCCAGTCAAAGTTACGGAACAACGATTGTTGGACTACAAATACGCAACTGCTGATGAGATCAAAGCCATCAAAGATCGCGTAAAAGCTCAAGTGAAAGCGGCTACTAAATTCGCTGACGAATCGCCTTGGCCTCCGGCACATGAGTTGTACACTGACAATTATTTGCAGGAAGATTATCCGTTTATCAAGGATTAATATTTTCCGGAAACTTGTCCCGAACTTGCTTCGGGAGGAAAGAAAATAAAAGCCCTCAAGTCTTTATGGTTTGAGGGCTTTTTTGATGCGGCTTTCGCCGAAATGACGTTGAAATCCTTTTTTTTCCTTTCGAGAAAAATCAACAACTTGCCTTAGAAAAGCTAAAAAAATAAAAAGAATAGAAAGAAGTGGAATATTAAAAGGTCTGAAAATCTACAGGCAAGGCGACTCAGAACCAATCATGTCTATCAAATCAGGAAAACTTGAGCAGATTTTAAAACAATTGAAGGAAGCTAATAATCAGATAAAAGTGATTCGATGAGCAGGGTTGAATTGTAACTTTAAATAGACTTTTTCGGTGCACGGCATGGTGCACAAAACAACTTAGAATAATCACTAATGAGAAACGAAATTTTAGACGACTTCACTACCAAAACAAGACCTCGCCAATGTCCTGAATGCGGATGGCAATTCCCCTACCCCTTATTTGTAAAGGCATACATCCTAAAGTTTGGATTCTCTAAATGGACTTGCCCAAGTTGTAAGAAATTTATCAAATACAATTACTTCAAATCCAACCTCATCGGAGCAGTGGCATTCTTTGTGATCCTATTTGCGTTTATGGGGTTACGCTCCTTTTTTGAATGGGAAGTACATGATATTTATTTTTTAATTCCTTTCTATTTTTTCGTTTTGGTGCAGTTGAATTTTGAAAGGTTGGAACGGTATGAATAGCTTTTTCCCCTTTCGGGAAATGCCAAACCAAACAACACCAAATATTTTTAAGACTTTCCAAGCCAAATTAGAATCTGTGAGTGGCAAAGAATAAGTGGTTCGAAAAGTGTATTGCAAAAGCCACTCGTGGGACGACTGAGAGTCGTCCCACGAGAATTCAGAGTGGTGGCACGACTCTCAGTCGTC
>CALCJP010000241.1 GCA_937967625.1 uncultured Saprospiraceae bacterium | reverse complement strand
ACGCAACAAAAGTAGCCGAACTCCTGCGCGTTTGGTTTCTGAATGAAGATACTCGCATGAATCCAAATGTGAATCATGCACAATGCAGACCAGGTCATAACAACGGCTCCAAATCAGGCGTTTTAGATGGTCGTCTTTTGGTAAGTGCATTGGAGGGGGCGAGACTGATTGCGCATTCAAAAGTGCTAAGTGATACCGAACTTAAAAATTTAAAGGCTTGGGCAACTGATTATTTTAAATGGTTGACTACCAATGAGTTAGCCCTTCAAGAAGCTGCTTCAAAAAACAATCACGGTTCTTATTATGACGCCCAGGCGATGTACTTCGCGCTTTACGCTGGGGATAGAAATGCAGCCGCTGATATTGCAAACCAATTCAAAAAACGCCGCATACTTTCGCAAATCGAAGAGGATGGTTCTATGCCTGAGGAGATGGCGCGCACCCGCCCGCTGTTTTATAGTATTTATAATTTACATGCGATGTTCTTGGTGGCACATCTTGCCGAAAAGGTCGATGTCAATATTTGGGAAGCTGCCAATGCTGACTCGCGGTTGAGAGCAGGACTTGATTACGTTGCGCCTTACACTGATTCTGAAAAATCATTTCCACATCCGACAATTCGGGAGGTTGACCGGTTGGAAATGTACCCTATTCTTCAGATGGCTGACCGCGCCTATCCTGATGGCAACTACCTGAAATTCACGGAACATCTTCCAGAAGAAAAAACTAAGCTGCTGCGAAGTAATCTTGCTTTGCCGTTGATGAGGTGATGTGGTTAAAAGGGCATTTGCCGAAAGGCTATCCATCTGACTTTCGGCATCACTTCAAAACCCCAAAATCCAGCGTACTAATCGTCACCAATGCCTGATTCATAATCAAGCGCAGTTCGCGGCCTTCTTCTTCAAAAGACATCAAGCCGCGCTTCTGTGCATTGCGGAAGTGTTTGTATCTCGCTCGCAAAATGATGACATCATCAAATTCATCTGACTCTGGGTCGAGGATTTCCTCCAGTTCTTTCAATACTTTATCGATATTATCAACCAAGGTCTTTTTCAGACGCAATTGAAGTGCTTCGATAGATTCAGGAAAATCTAAATCTTCCTCAGACAGGTCGGAAGTGTCGATTAGGTTGGCGAAAAGTTCGCCCACTCGTTCGGAGTCGAAAGTGGTTTGGTTAGGAAACTTATTGAGCTTAGCTAAAATCTCCTCTTTAGAAAGTTTTTTTCGCTTTTTACTCATAGTTGTGGAGGAGAAAAGGAGATTAAAGAGGTGGGAGAAAAGGAGCTTTCGAAAGGTTGTAAAAGCGAGAAATCGAGATTTTACATTTGCTTCTCGATTTCTCGGTTTCAATATTTCGCAGGAGCAAAATTAGCTCTTATTTGTTCATAAAGGAATTTGTTATTTGGACGGATTGACACTCACATGAAAACCTAATTCTCTTAAATTCGTGATTCTATCGTACACGATTTTCTTTTCTTTTTTCGTCAATTGGTCTTCATCAAATTGGTATTTGAACTCCATCTTATCAGAAAACGGTATTTTCAAGTTCTTTTTGTTTCTGATAGCTTCAAGTGCCAACTCAAGGTCTTGTTCTAAGCGAACTTCGTTCTTTTTAGCAAAGACCTCATCTACGGCACCGGACTTCAGATAGATTTCAATCACCTCCGCATCACGTATGCGCTTGCCCATCTTTTTCTTCAATTTGAGCATACGGTTGGCTTTCGCCAAAACGTACAGGTTCATTGCCGCTTTTTTGTACTTCCCTTCGCTGATGAGTCTTTGAATAAACTCAAATGCCATCTTTTCAAGGTTCATAATTCAAGGTTTTATTTCTTGATGCAAACAAAGGTATAAAAATTCAGGTTCGCATGCTCATCCAATTTTAGATTTCAATAACATCAAACATATCGAATTATTGTAATTTCTGTGGAAATTGATGGAAAGGTTTTGAAAGTTTGGGGTTTTGTCTTTGGAGGGGAGTAGGTTTCACTTTCGTGAAATGAACAAGAAAAAAAACGGCTCACCCCCTGGCAAGCCGTTCCATTTTCAAATAAAAATTGTAAGCACTTGTATCCTTATGGTCGTGCCACCACGAAATGCAGTTTGCGCAAATAGGGGTGGAACGGATCCATTTTGATAAAATAATTTCCAGTTGCGAATTCAGTGGTTTCGATTCGGATGGTATTGATGCCTTCCTGGAGATCGAATGGGTTACTGAATACCTGATTTCCCGAAAGGGAGAAAATCTCAACTTCAGAAGTTTGCGCCTCATTGGCGAATACTTGCACCTGGATGTAGTCCGTAGATGGATTGGGGAATCCTTTGACGATGGCAAATGGCTCTTCTACCATGTTGTCGATGATGGCTGCTCGGGTGCCGACGCTGCCATTGGCTGAGGAGCCGAAGTTGACGGTCGCGGCGTCGTTGCCACCACCTGATGTGACGGTGCCTGTAATTGCAAATCCATTTGCCGAAAGGCGGAAATAATTGATAGTAATCGTCGCGGTCTGATTGGCGCCTAAGGAACCAATTGTCCACTCATGGTTGCCCCACCATTGGAAACTTCCCGTTGATGCGCTGTGGGTGTCGCCACCTTTGTAAGTCACCTCATCAGGGTTGTTGAATTTTACTTTTACATTCGAAGCGGTCGAGCTGCCTGTGTTTTTCGCGGTAAGCGTTACGGAGAAGAAACCCCATTGTGCTGGGTTGGAATTGGCAGCAGTCATATTGACATCGATGGCTCCGGTTCCGCCTCCACTGCCAGCAACTGCAGTGACTCTTGAGCTTGAAACGCCGACGTTATTATTCTCATTGGCTTCCGCCAAACGATTCGGAGTGTCTGTTTTGACAATCAAATAGTATTGACCTGCCGGAAGATTGGTTGGTACTTGACCGCCAAAACCGATGCCTGGTCCAGTGCCAACATTGAGGTCGAGGATTTTATAATCGTTGCTGCTCAGGTTTCTATCTGTTGACATGTAGAGGGTTACCGCTATCGGGAAAGCGCTTAGAGGAATCGTTGCTCCGATGCTTGCGTTGTCAAATTTGACACTCACGCCTTCTCCTATGGTGACCGTGGATTGCTGCGGAATCACATTGCGGACGGTCAAGTCAGGCAACGCACTGCCACTGTTTATTTGTACGACAATCGGAGGAGAGACGCGTCGGTTGTTGTTTTCGTTCTTTTCGGCGATCTGATTATTGGCGTCTGCGATGAGGTGAACATAATAAGTCCCCGGAGTCAAATTGCTTGGCACTGTCAAGGCACCGGGAACATTTTGAGTAGTTCCTAATCCAGTATTGCCTGTGTTGATTACGCCAACGACGGTGTTGCCCGGATTGCTCTGAGAGGTGGACATATAGGCATTGATGACATAATTGCCTTGCACCTTAGCATCGCCTGTATTGTTTAAATCAAAAGTGAAGTTTCTGACATCACCTTGCTTGAGGATATTGTTTGAAATCTGAAAATCTGAAATCCCAAGGTCGGGTAGTTGAGGCGTAACGCCGCCGCCGCCATTGAACGAAAATGAGGTTTCGTCATCTTCTGCATCCCGGCAGTTGGCTCCATTGTTAGGCGTCGAATCTGAATCGGTGCCGCCTCCTGCTGCAGTTACCTGAGCGCATACTTCTTTTGCATTCGTGTTTCTGTTCCAGAGGTTGAGGGTGAGCCTTTCAGTTGCGCCAGCGGAAACTGAGCCAACTGTCCAAACACTATTGCCCCACCATTGGAAATCGCCCTTGGTTGCGCTAAATGGATTGCCTCCATTTAAGACGACGTCGTTGTCCGGAATTTCAACTTTTACTTGCACGTTTGTCGCAGTGGAAGTACCCGTGTTTCGTACGGTAATGACCATAGACATTTGTTGCCAAACGCCTGGATTGGGTGTAGAAGAACTTGAGGTGAGACTTAAGTCGATGCCGCCGCCTGTGCCGCCGCTGACCCATTGGCCGTCTTTTCCTAATTTCATTAAGAAGGAGCCACCACTCTGAAAACCGAAAAGAACGATCTCATCATTTGAGTTGCGGATTCCTCCTAATGGCGATTTGTTATTGGCATTGGTTTGGGCGGCAGTGATGGTATTGTTAGCAAGGCGGTTTTGGTTATTGTCTAATTTTATCGTTCTGAGTTGGCCGCTACTTACTCCGGCAGCCATGACAATGCCTCCTGTACGAGTAGGAACTATGGCACCAACATCCGTACCTGAGAACCCAAACTGGTCTGGAAAAAAACTTGATCCGACGCCTGAGGCGTTTTCTAATTTGATCACATTAGCAAATGACTGAGAGAATGTGTACCAGATGTCTCCTTCTGTATCAGCAGTAAAATTTCTCACAAACCGCTCTAAAGAGGATACTTGTTTTCTCCAAACAACGTTTCCAGTTGCATTAATTTTTGCAACATAACTCTGGAAGGAAGAACTGATGTCCTGCAAAATCGTCATGTATATCGTTCCATCAGGCAAAAGGACTGCATTGGTTGGTGAATTTACAACACCTCCAAGGGTTTGAAATCTCCCCGTCATGTCGTTTCTATCATTGAAGATATTTCTTTTGACATAGGAGATGGTTCTTGGTTGTGGGTCGCCAAAATCGCCTGCACCAAAGGAATAGGCGATGAAGACTGTTCCATCAGCGTATTGTTCCATAGCACCAACTGCGCCTTTCTGCCCTGCGGGATAGAATAGCGAAAAGGCTCGTTTGATGTTGTTGTTCTGGTCTCTTATCTGGTATCTCATTCGACCTGCATTGTCATCTGTTTTGTACATCAGGTATTCGCCATTGCTCAATCGCAATCCAACATCGAACCCATCTGCATTCGTATAATCATAAGTGCTCGATGAAAGCTGATTGCCATTAGCGTCTGTTCTGATGACTTGGTATTTCTTGAAGCCCTCCAAGTCGATTTCGTAGCCAGTACTGGTCTGTTTTGCTTTGATGGGTCTGTTGATAGTCGAGAAGGTTTTATAAAAACTTTGTCCAAATCCCACCCCTGCAAATAGTAGTAATAGCGGAATTGTGCAGATTAGGTTATTGAGTGTGTTTGTCTTTATCATAATTTTGAGTTTTGATTTGATTCGTTAAGATTCGAAGACTACAGTCTCAAAAAAAAAGAGCAGCAATCAATTGAAGGCGAATCCTAACTGTATTAAAAAAAATTCTGTGTTTATCTATTTTGAAATAATACACCGAATTTAGGCTGAATTAACATGGTGCATAATACCTTATGTTAATTTCCTCCTGTTAATTGGTTAACTTTTGGTTGCATTTACCTCATGTGAGGTATTTTGAAACTTACTGAAAGATGATGGTAGAAATAAAAAGAACAGATGCTTCTAATGCCAATTTTATTAATCTGGTACGCCAATTTGATGCCTACCTGACGGTCACTGATGGCGATGAGCATGACTTCTCTGACCAATACAATCAAATTTGGATGACATCAAGTATGTGATTTTGGCTTACGCCGAGGAGCACGCAGTGGGCTGTGGCGCTATCAAGGCATTTTCCGAAAGGGAAATGGAGGTAAAAAGAATATTCACTTTAAAAGATTATTAGCACCTGAACAAAAGTACTCGCTTACGCAAAATTCATTTTAGAAACTGGCTTACGCCAAACGGAAGCTGTCCATTTTTATAAAAAGTGTGGCTATCATCCCGAACTATGGGCAATATGCGTACGTGGAGAATAGTGTTTGTTTTGAGAAGGAGCTTTGAAGATTTTTCTCGCTTTCGCGAAATGTGCATATTTCGCGAAAGCGAGAAAAAAATCACCCCTCACTCAACTTACCCAAGTAATCGCTGGGCGACTTACCAAAATGATCTTTAAAAGAGCGGCTAAAGCTATTGGGATTAGAAAAGCCAACTTTATAGGCGACTTCTGCAATAGTGGTATTGTTTTCAATCAACAAGCGCTCGGCGGTTTCTAATCGAATCTTTCGAATGACCTGAGAGGGCGAGCTACCTGTTGCGGCTTTGATTTTTTTGAAAAGCTGAACGCGACTCATTTTAAAGCTTTCGGCAATGCTTTCCACGGAGAGCGTATCATTTTCAATATTCGCTTGGACTTTGTTGATAAATCTATCTAAGAACGGATCGCCGATGACGGCTTTCTCTTCTTCGCTTTTCCATGCAATCTCAAGAGGTTGATGTTCTATTATTTTTGGCTTACGCAAGTACCAAATCAGAATGCTGGAAAACACCCCGATTGGAATCAAGAGATACCACCACTTAAAGTTTGATTCTTTGGTATTAAGTTCGCCGAGATATTCGGTTTGTAGTGTAACCAACTCTTCTGAAAACTTTTCTTCAGTGTTTAGTTTCTTAAATTCAACTGCTTTTTTTCTTGCCTCACTTGCTGCTTCGTGGTTGTCGCGAGCTTCTTCTATATCTGCTAAAATAATATAGCAGAGACCGAGATCATGGTGATCTAAATCCATCTCTTTGTTGTTGGCGATAGCTTCCTGAATATATTGATAAGCAACCTCGGTTTCCCCAAGTTTGAATAAGGCACCAGCATAATTCATTTTGACACCTCCACTATAGATATACATTGCCTGATCGCCATATTCGATGGCTTTTTGGAGCACCTCTTTTGCGGCTTGCCAGTTTTCCAACTTCATGTAGGTACGACCAGTCGCGAAGGCTACCATTACGTGGTTATGCGGAGTTGCATTGAGGGCTTGATTGATGCTATCTACCTTCAAATAGTAAGGCAATGCTTCCTCAGGGTTGCCTGATTCCAGTGCGTTATTTCCTAAACTAAGGAAAGCATATCCGATTCTCAGACTATCGTTTATTTCTAAGCAATAGTCTAACATTCGCTTGAATTCCATATCTGCATTTTTATATTGCATTTGGATTAAAAACATGGCTCCCCTTACGTTGCTTGCATCTGACAGGTATTGGTTGGCAGTAATTTTATCTCCTTCATTCAAAAATAGCTGAGCTATCGAATCGAGTTGGATAGAACCTCGAAAAGCACGAGGCAAATCGCCTAACTGAAAGCCACCCCAATTTTTGTACTTTAAGACTTTAGCGTAATTTTCAAGTTGCGCTACTCGAGAAAAGGTGTCGGTTGCTTCCATCATGGTAAGCATTTCGTCCAAATAAAGATCTGTTTTTTCAACATCTTTAAATGCAAAGTGCTTTCCTAAAGTCCAGAGCATATCCATACGTTCCTGACCAGCAGAACCAATCAAATTATGTTCAAGAGAATCGATCAGAGCGGTTCCCACCTCTTTGTTGCCTAACAAAGAGGTGGAAATCCCGATAGCCAGAATCAATAAAAATATATTTCGCATAATAGTGCTTGTTTGGAGTCAAGTCCCAACTTTTCCTAAATAATCCCTTGGTGACTTCCCAAAATGATCTTTGAAGGAACGGCTAAAACTGTTTGGATTAGAAAAGCCTACTTTATAGGCGACTTCGGATACGGTTGTGCTATTTTCGATCAGAAGGCGTTCGGCAGTTTCGAGTCTAATTTTTCTAATCAATTGAGAAGGTGAAGTGCCTGTCGCTGCTTTGATTTTTTTGAATAATTGAACTCGACTTACCTTAAATTCATCCGCAATACCTTCTACTGAAAGCGTTTCATCTTGCAGGCTGTCCTGTACCTTATTGATAAATCGCTCTAAAAAAGGATCGCTGATTTCAGTAGTTTCCAATTCATTTTTCCAAGCGATTTCGAGTGGTTTAGTCTCTTCCGGCTTTCGCCGAATGAACCAAATTATAGCTCCTCCAAGAAAAATTCCAAGTGGAAGTAACCACCACCACCACCAATTAGAAGAAACGGTAGCAGGTCTATTATTGAAATTCTCATACTCAGATTGTAATGCCAACAACTCCTGAGAGAATTGCTTGTCCTCGTTTTCATTTTCAAGAGCAGTTGCTTTTTTCTGAAAAACCAACGCAGAGGAGCTGTTCGCTCTTGCCTCTTCTATCAAAGCCAAATATTTATAGGCAAGTGTTAGGTCTTGTAGCTTGTCTTCATTTTCCATGGTTTCCAATCCTTTCATGGCATATTTATAGGCTTCCTCAATTTTGCCTAAGCCCAAGAGTGCCCGGGCGTATTGAACTTGAGCGAGGTTAATTCTGGGTAGTCCCTTTTCCTCACAAAGAGCAATGCTTTCCTTAAAAACTTCTTCGGCCGCTTGCCAGTTTCCCATTTCGATATAGCATTTACCCAATCCAAAATTGTTTTGAACAATGTTAAATGGACGCGTATTCACGATTCTAAACAAGGTATCTGCCCGAAGGAAATAAGGAATCGCAAGATCAAAGGAATCAGAAAGCAAGTTGTTGTACCCAACGTTTTGAAGTCCCCAGCAGATTTTTGTGGTATCATTTAGTTCGTAGGCTTTTGCCAAGGTTTGTTTAAATTCTTTGCCAGCATTTTTAAACCTTTTCTGCTGGCTAAAAATAGCCCCTCGCAGGGTGTGATTATCGCCAAAATATCTCAATGCCCAATTCTCCTCTCCTAATTCCACTAAAACCTTTGCGATGGAGTCTAATTTCAAACTGCCCTTAAAGGCGCAGTAATAATCATTTAGCTCAAAACATCCCCACTGTCTCACCGATTGGAACTTTGCCTTAGTGAGTTGTCTATTCGCCGCTGATAAAGTATCAATTGATTCCATCACCAATAGTCCTTCATCCAAGAATTTATTAGCTTGTTCGTTTTCATGATGAATCATGGTGCGCCCCAGAAACCATAGAATATTCAATCGCTCTATCCCTTGTGTCCCCTCCAAAGCATTTCGCATGGAGTCGATTTTTGGGTGCAGTTTCGCCTGACTTGTTAGGGAAAACAACAGGATGAAGCCCAGACTAAATAGTCCTTTGAAAATTTTACTCATAGTGGCATTTTTATTCTGTAGTCTCCAAAAATCTTGATTTACCTTTGCAAAAACAAATTTAACCATGAAAATCACTATAATAGGTTAGTATGATTCATCTGATTTCAGGCTTACATTACACCCATCAAATTTTCGAAAAATTGGATTTCGAAGATCAAATTGTCTTAACTTGGATCACCTCTAAGCCAAGACTATCTAGTAGTGGGAATCAGAACATGGGCTTGATACAGCAGAAAGAGTAGTCCTTTTTGAATGGTAGTTTTTCGATTGTAGGTGCTTGGACAAAAATAACCATAAGTAAATACTCACTTCTTTTTGTTCTGCTCTTTGTTATTTTTTAGTTCCGTATCTAAGGATATGCAAAGAAAAAATGCCTCGATCAGAACAAAAGTAAGCAAGCATTTATTCTATGTT
>CALCJP010000240.1 GCA_937967625.1 uncultured Saprospiraceae bacterium | reverse complement strand
TGCCGAAAACTTGTCCCGAACTTGCTTCGGGAGGCAAATTAGTCATTGGTTAGCTAATTGAATATCAGAAAAATGCGCCATCGCCACTGCCAAAAAAGCAGCGAATTGCGGGCGCACTACCCCATCCACTTTAGTGTATCGCTCATCGGAAACGTATAACTCCCCCAATCCTTTATAGGCAGCTGCCTGACTTTTGGAGGTGCCATAAGTACCCCAAAACTTTCGGATATTGGTATAGTGACGAGCGATTTCAGATTGTACCTTATCACTGGTCGGCGGCTCTGAACTTAATTCAAACAGGTTTTTAAAAATCTGTTTTTGCTCCGATTTCAAATCTTCCAGTTGCGCTTTTGTCAACTTCTTGAGATAGGTTTCGCTGGTTTCGAGGGCTTCTTTGCCATATTTGTCGGCGACTTCTGCTCTCATTTTTTCTACTTCTTTGGAAGAAAAACCTTTGTATAAATCTTCGTGTTATGGCATGGTTTGATTTTTTAAATTTGATAATGTGGTTTTAATGGTTTTGAGCATTTTGGTGATTTGTTGTTGCCGTGACTTCAAAGCAGATTGGTGATTTTCCAATGCTTTGATGAGGTCGAAATCGGGGGCTTTTAGTATGCTCGATATTTCCCGTAAGGGAAAACCCAATTCTTTATAGAAAAGGATTTGCTGCAATTTTAGCAACTCCGCCTCTCCGTAAAACCGATAGTTTTTTTCGCTGCGTGTAGCAGGTTTCAATAAACCGATCTTATCATAATGATGCAGCGTGCGGACGCTGACTCCTGATAGATTCGCTACCTCTTTTGCTGTGTACTTTTTCATTCAATTTTTGAATTGATACTGCAAAGTAAAGCTATGACGTAACGTAAGAGTCAAATTTTTTGGTTGGAAATTTTTATTTTTTTTCGCTTTCGCGAAATACCGCTCTCAATACTTCCGCTTCGCCGCCAACTGATGCTCAGAAGAGGCCACATGTCCATCAAGTCCAACCACTGTTAAGGTACCGCCTGAAATCTCATGTACTTTCTGAAAATCATACATATCCTCCAAAACAGAAATGCCCACAAACCGCGTCTCTGAAAAGTCGATGGTGGCAGTCGCACCTACCGGAAGTTCGTTGAGTAATCGGAGTATTTTTGGATTGTTCAGAAAATTAGCAATGCCTTTGACTTTGATTTCATAGCTGCCATTTGAGTTGGCAATCATCTCGGTGCCCGAATTAAAAATCATCTGAAAAAAGCGAACTGGAGAGACCTTAGCTAAACCGAAATGCCCAATCAACGCTAAAAGCAAACCACCAAAAAGCCCTATCAATAGGTTGGTGTAAAGTGTCAAAACCATCGTGCCGATGAAAAAGATAAGTTGCTCAATGCCATAATTGTACATCTTCTTGAAGACCTTAGGCGATGCCAATTTGAAACCCGTATAGACCAACAAAATCGCAAATGCGCAAAGCGGCACCTGCTTCAAAATCGGACTCAACACCACAATAAATAGTAGCAACAATAGTCCCTGATACATATTCGACCATTTGGTTTTAGCGCCATTGTGTATATTGACCGTAGAGCGAATGATGACGGCTATAACTGGAATTCCGCCAATCATCCCGGCTGCCATCGTGCTTAGTCCGATGCCGGTGAGGTCTTTATTTAAGTCTGTTTTTCTTTTGAAGGGATCGATTTTATCGACTGCTTTGGCGATGGCGAGTGATTCGATACTCGTGATGATCATGATGGAAACGACCGTCGTCCAAAATTCGATGGTTCCTATTTTTCCGAAGTTGGGAAACATGATGGACTCTATGATATTGGCGGGCATGTCGAGCAGTAGGTGTGGACCTATCGCGTATTCATTTCCCGAAAGGGAGAGGGTATGATTTTGAAAACAATTGAATGCATAGGCAAACGGAATCGATAACATGATGACCCACATCGGCGCAGGCAGCAACTGAATCAGTTTCAATTTGATTTTCGAATGAAAAAGAATCACCCCCAATCCGACCAGCGAAATTATCACCACAAACGGATTCGCCTGTGGCAATAGGCGAACGGCATCCACCAAGTTCTGAATGATACTATAACTCTCCGAATGCGTATCCATCGCCACATGGATTTGCTTGGCGAAAATGATCAAACCAATCGCCGCCAAAATGCCATGAATGACCGTGGAGTGAAACACTTCTGCAAATCGCCCCAATTTCAGCAAACCTAAAACTGCCTGCAAAGCACCTGAGATCACGATGGCTGCAAGCACATAATTGAATGCTTGCCCGGTGCCGTCGTCCAAAATTAAAATGCCTGAAAGTATGACCGCGATAACGCCTTTGGCGGGTCCATTGACGGAGATATGTCCGCCGCGATAGAAGGTGGTAACGACTCCTCCGACGATGGCCGAAAAGATACCTGCCATCGGAGGCGCGCCCGCTGCGAGCGCTATGCCTAAGGAGAGTGGCAACGCAATCAACGCAACACTTACCGCCGCTTTGAGATCGTCTCTCCAGTTTTCTACGAGTCCTTCAACTCCTGATTTGGGTGCAATTTCCTTCAATGCGTTGCGCTTCGTTTTTTTCGGAGCCGCGCAAAATAGGAATTATTG
>CALCJP010000239.1 GCA_937967625.1 uncultured Saprospiraceae bacterium | reverse complement strand
TTACTTTTTATGGAAGTGTTTTAAGTTTTGCAGATGATGTTTCCTTAATAGTTCAAAATAGGCTGACTCTCGATGGAGCAAAATTATTTGCCTGCAATTGTCTTTGGAATGGAATCGTTTTAGAGAGCGGATCTCAAATTACTGCTCATGCGGGATTCTTTTTTAGAGAAGATAATAATGATACTAATTTCTCATCCAATACGATGATCGGAGGAAGTACATCAGTATTGCTTTTAGGATTTTTTGGTGAGCAAGTTCATCAGGGTAATAAATGGTTTGAATATAGTGTTGGAGGAAATGGAGCAAGCATTTTTGTGCCACCCGGTGAAGTAGACGCTTCTATAAGTAGTTACCCTCCTATTTTAAGCAAATTCACAGTGCATACCAATCAATCCATATTAAACAGTAATGGTAATAGTTGGGATTTTTTCTCTGAATATTACCCACACGATGTCCGACCGAATACTTCGGATTTTTTCGAAGTTAAACCAAGTGGAATACCACAATTTTGCAATCCTCAAGCACCACCTCCAACTCCTCCGTCAGTTATTGATGATTATGTCGCCTCCGGTCAATTTGCTCAATTGTCAATAAATGAAGCGGCTGTTTGGGAGGCAGAGAGGTATTTATACCAGAAAATTAATAATGCTGAGGAAAGTATTTATACTGATTTGATGTACTCTAATTTTATGGCTAATCATGAGAGTTCTAACATAGGAAAGTACTATTTAGTGGATCAAAAAATTGAGGAAAGTTTTGAATCACCTCTTCTTTCTGAGATTGAAGTTTTTTCTAATGACTTAGCATCTGTTTTAGATGACTTGGAACTAAATGATAGTTTATTATTGAATGCTACTGAAAACTCGGAAATAGAACAATTACGCCAAAATAAGATTGATTTGATGGCAGATTTGCATTCAATTCAGTATTCTTTGCTCCAATATGATAGTATTTACAAGCAAAATAAAATTGCAATTTTAACCGAAGCAAATCAAATCAATCAAGAAGTCATACCTACCACCAATTATGAATTAAATGAAAAGAAGGTTAATGAAATCTATCTTCAATCACTTATCACTCAAAATGGAGAATTGACCTCAGAGCAAATCAACGAGCTGGCAGTTATAGCTCAACAATGCCCTGATGAAGCAGGGTGGTCAGTTTATACTGCTCTCGGTTTGCTGCCAACTTGTTGGAGAAAAAGTCTTGATTTGTGTGAGTATGAAATAGAATTACCACAAGTAAGGGCAACTCAATTTAATAATAATGAAAAGTTGGTTAACCAATCAATGATTTTTCCTAATCCGGCAACTTCAGAGGTAACTTTTAAATTTAAAGATGACTTGACCGGAGAGGTTAGGTTGTTTGACTTAACTGGAAAAAAAGTCTTATCAATAACTAAGGTAGTTTCTGGCGAAAAGGTCTCTATTGCCAGCTTACAAGATGGTATTTACTTTCTTCGTACCACTCTATCAGATGGAACTTCCTTTTCTGAGAAATTCGTAATTCAATAATTCTAAAGTTTTTCTGTATGCATATCGCCTAAAAATCTGGCGATATGCATATGATTTGAACACAATATCTATTTCACGAAAGTGAAATAGATATTGTGTTTATTGACTTTAGGTCATTTCAAAAAAAGCATTTCAATATTTTTCAAGATGATGAAAATTTTACGGATTCTACTATTCCTTAACGCTCTATTTTTGATGACCCTAAATGGGCAAAACCATGATTTTAATTGGATATTGGGGAGCGGGGATGATAATAACTTATTGGATTTTAGCACAATGCCATTTACAATTGACAGGCAATCGAGACCTATGGGAATGGAAGGCTCCAACACCAGTATGAGCGATTCCGAAGGAAATCTATTATTTTATAGTAATGGCTGTTACATAGCCGATAGTAGCCATGATACCATGATGAATGGAGGTATCATTGCCCCAGGAGAATTGCAAGAGTTTTATTGCGACGGAGGCGGTAGTCCCTGGCAACAAGGAGTAATTGCTTTACCTGCTCCTGATAATGATAGTATTTACTATGTGTTCAATATTGATATGAACACGCCTTTTTTTGGGCATCCCACCTATTTAAGTATAGCTCCTTACCATTTGTATTACCAGAAAATAAATATGAATAGAAATAATGGATTGGGTGAGGTAGTTGAAAATAATGGAATAGCTGTAAAAGATACTCTGGCACATAGCAGTGTGCAAGCCGTTCGTCATGCCAATGGGACTGATTGGTGGGTGATTGTGCCAAAACTTCAAACTAATTGCTATTGGGTAGTGTTAGTAGATGCTTCAGGTGTGCAGCCCGCAGAATTAAAATGTGATGGGAAAGAGTGGTCTGATGTTGATTTTGGGCAAGCTGCTTTTACACCTGATCAAAAGAAGTATGTTCGCTACAGTTTTTATAATGGCATTCATATTTATGATTTTGATAATGAAACGGGTGATTTATCTAACTCCATTCATGTAGATACTCCTACCGATGACTCCACCACCTTAGGAGGTGCGGCGATTTCACCCAACTCAAGATTTCTATACATAACACATCCCTTTAGAGTTTCTCAATATGACTTAGAGGCAGTTAATGTTAAAGATTCGGAGGAGATAGTGGCAGAATGGGATGGTTTTCAAAATCCATTTCCTACTATATTTTATTTAGCAGCTTTAGCTCCTGATGGCAAAGTATACATTTCCAGCACCAGTAGTACTAAAAACCTGCATGTGATTCATTACCCTGATTGCAAAGGACTTGCATCCAATTTAGAGCAACATGGCATTGATTTGCCTGCTTTTAATTTTGCCTCGATTCCTAACTTTCCGCATTACAGAAATATGCCATCAGGAATTGATTGTGATACAGTTCAGGTATCATCCAATGATACAGAAATTGCATTGAAAGAGTTTAAGGTATTCCCAAATCCTTCATTTGGCGATTTTATAGTTGAATTTTCTAACCCAATCAGGTCGGGTTATTTTTCTTTGTATGATATTGCTGGCAAGGAAGTTTTAAATGTCCCAGTTAATGAAAATCAACTGCAGGTTGAGATTCAAGCACCAACTCATTTGAAAGGCTTATATTTTTATAAAATCAAAGAAAAGGGAATTGTTATTTCAACAGGTAAGGTATTTCTGAATTAATACAAGTATTTAAAATCAAAGCAGCCCAATCCACAAAAGTGAACTGGGCTGCTGAAAAGGGATGTCTATAAAAGTCCTATTTGCTCTTCAAAGAGCGGTGATATTGCTCCACCAATTTTCGATAATAAGGACGCAACGATGGCGAAACCGTTTTATACAAATCAATTTCCGCCTCACGTTTTTTCAAATATTCTTCCATTGATGGTGGACGTTTGCGCTCGTAGTTTTGAGCGGTTTTGCCCTTGCGTTTTTTGTCCTGATCTTTTTCACGTTCCGCTTTTTCGTGTTTGAGGAGGTTGGAAAGGATTTCCTCTTGGCGCTTCATCATTTCGTTGGTGAGGCGCTTATTAACGAGGTCAATTTCAACCTTATTCATCTCATCGATGATTTCCTGCAATTTAGGATCGCCCTTGCCGCGTTGCTGTAGCTCTTGCTGCTTTTTGCGGAGTGCTTCACGCATGGCAGCTTGTTTGGCAGCCATTTTGGCGAAACCTTTACTACCGGGTTGATTGCCTTTTTGCATGCCTTTCTTCATCTGCTCCAACTGCTCTTTGAGGGACTTTTGCCCCTTACTGATTTTATCGGAGGGTTTGTTACCGCTTTTTCCGCCGGGGTTGTTGCACTGCTGATCGCCGGGCATGTTGCCTGACATTTGCTGCTGCATTTGCTCCATCGTCTCGGAAAGCATGAGCGCTAAGTCGTTGACGTTTTTCATGACGCGTTGTTGGTGTTCTGCTGCGTTTGGTTTGCGTCGCTCTTCTAAGTCGTCGATGCCTTGCTCCATGTTGGTTTTTACCTCCACCACTTTTTCGGTAACGAAACTCTCTATCTGATGGACGCGCTTACTCAATGCGTGCAAGGTGTCTTCAATTAATTTGAAGTCATCCTTCAATTTGAACTGCTGCTGCGTCAAATCCACATACCGAGGCGTATTGATTTTGGTGGTACCAAAGTCATCTATTAATTGTTCTTGGTCGAATGAAAGGGTCACTAAGTTCTCTAACAATTGGCGAAGCGCTTGCATGTCTTCTTCCATTTGCTCCATTTCTTGCGACTTCATTTGCTGCTGCATCTTTTGAGCCATTTCCTTCATTTTCTCGCCCGCTTTCTTTTGCGACTTGGAAGCTTTCTTGTTTTGCTTTTGCTCCAATTGTTCCTGACTCTTTTCCATCTCCTCTTTGATCTCCTCTTCATCTTTTTCAGTGTCTTCCAGCTCTTGCTTGTTTTCTAACTCTTCGTTTTTCTTTTCTATCTCATCCAGTTGCTCTTGAATTTCTTCAAATTCTTCATTGATTTCTTCCTGCTCTTTTTTGAGTTCTTCTTGTGACTCTTTTTGCTCTTCTGTTTTTTCGGCCAATTCTTCTTGTTTTTCAGCCAATTTCTCTAAGTCTTCGATAGCTTTTTCCATTTCCATCTCCAACTCCATTTCTTTAAACATTTCGAGCATTCTGTCCAACTCCATTTCCAACTCCTCGTCGTTCATTTCCATCTCTTCCATTTTTTCGAGGGCGTCTTCTTTTTCCAGTTTTTCCATCATCTCTTGGATTTCTTCCATGAGTTTTTGGGTTTCTGGATCCATTGCTTTTTCGAAAAGCTCTTCTAATTTTTCTTGCTTCTCCTGAATGCGTTCGTCTTGCTTGTTGAATTCTTCCTGGTTTTGGAGATTTTCTTCAAACTTCTGCTTTGCCTCTTCGATCATCTTCTGCATTTCTTTCTGACGGTCCAAGAGTTTCTCCAACTCCTTTTTGTCTTGCCACTTCATCTCTTTCTCTTGCAAAAGTTTCTCTCTCATCTTCTTCATATCCTTCTTGATCTTCTTGCTCTCCTTGAGTGCTTTGAGAAGGTCTTCTTTGATTTGGTCGTCGTTTTCTTCTTCTAATTCTTCCAACTCATCAAGCGTTGGCATGCTGAATTGCATCATGTTAGTACGCGCAGATTTAGCGCCGTTTACGCCATCGTTGTCCCAAACTTCAAAAAAGTACGTCACCTCATCGCCTGGTTTTAGACCCAATTCGAGCATATCGAAAGTGTAATCAAACTGAGTTGATTTTTCTCCTTTGATAGAAATCGGAACCGTTTCTAAAGCACCTTGAGCAGCGCGTTCTTTCGTCAAGCGATAATTGAAAGTCAATTTGCTCAGACCATAATCATCTCCCGCTTCTCCGGCGAAATATTGCAACCGTTTCTCCGTCGAGTCTTGAAACATCTCCGCTTTGATGACCGGTGATTGGTCTTGAATTACTGACAACGTGTAGGCAATACTATCTGCGTTGAGCAATCGCTCATTCGAAATAAACAATTTATAACGCTCGTCTTTGAGGGCTTTTTTGCCAAACAAAAACATATCATCGCTTCTTCTTTCTATCGCCTTTGATTGGCTTTCGCCGAATTGCATAGCAATTTCATCAGTATTTTGCGTGCTAAATATCCAAGAGATATTTGTCCCTTGTGGAATCACTAAGTCACCAATGCTCTGTAAAGTCTCATTGCTGCGACCGATATAATTCGGATAATCCAACTTCACTTCAAATCCATTGATATTTGGTTTCTTCAAAACCTCTAATTCGTAATCCCCTGAACGAACCGTTCCTGAGAACAAATTAAACTCCATGTCTTTTTGGACATTAGAGAAATTATAAGTGAAGGTATTGGCACTTTCTTTTTTCAAGCGATACTGCACATTATCAAAATCAATGAATACATCATTGGGCAGCGCGTCGCCATCTACTTTTACCGTAAGGGGAAAATCATCAAATTGGACGACCTGCATGTCTTTATTCTCAATTTCGAAAGCGAATGGTGCGGGGCGTTCAAATTCTTGATTGTTTTTGAGCAAACGATTGGTCGGGTCTGTAATCAAACTTGAGTTGATAAACAAAATCCCCAAAAGCAACATCAATGGTGGTAAAGCATACTTTAAGTACTTTTTATTCTCTCCCAAATTGATAGCAGATTTGAAAGGAACCAGTTTGATTTCTTCTGATTTCTGGTTGATACTCGCCATGATGAGATCTTCATTCTCTTGCGAAGCAGCCTGATCTCTCAATTGTAGCACGTTGAGTAATTTATCTTTTACGCCTCCAAAATGATCGCCGATAATGCTCGCTGCCTGTTCATGCGTAATTACTGAACCCAATTTGAAATATTGCAATAATGGCGCAATCACCCATCCCCCCAGTGCCACACCACTGGTCAGCAAAAACGTCCAAAACATTCCCTTTCGGGTAGTAGAACTGAAGTAGAAATAGTTTTCGAGAAGACTGAAACCCAAGAACAAAACCACCAAAAGCGCGGTGGTATAGAGCAATCCTTTAATTAGGTTGTTCAAATAATACTTTCGTATAAATGAGTCCAGTTTTTGAATCAGCAGTTGATAATTATCCTTTGCCATAAGTTGAGACTTAGTTTGACCCGATTTTTCGGGAAATGCAACTTGCTCATTATCAGTCGTTTAGGGTGAATTTTATCCCCAGATGAGCGAGTCTAATATACTACCTTCTAACAACGACATTTATAATGAAAAGTTTTGTCCAAAAAGGTTGCCAGAAGGTTTTAACAAAACGTCAATTTAAGGTAGTTATTTGAAGTTGTCAAACCATGATTTGGGGAACTGTCTATTTTGAAACATTCCACTTTGCAAAGCGATGATTTTCTTCTTGCGATATGACTTTCCCCCTTTCGGGAAATGACCTCATTTGGCGAAAGCCGCAACTTAGAATCTTTTAAAGGTCTTTTTTACTAACAGGTAGTTGTCTTGTCTCTTGATTCTTAGAACGAAGTGGTTTTGTCTCTCTCTTCCCCACATTTCCCGAAAGGGAGAAAAAATGAATGGAAAATTGAAAGCAATCTGACCTTGGTGTTAATTAGCCACCGAAATTTTCGTCAACCCCCATTTCCAAATTACCTTTGTCATCTATGAAAGTCTCAGTCGAAATCAGTTTTTATCCACTACATGAGGAGTTCGGAACGCCGATTCTACAATTTATTGATAAATTAAATGGGTATAATGACCTAACGGTTGAGACTAACAATATGAGTACGCAAATTTTCGGCGAATATGGAATAGTAATGGATGTCCTTAAAAAAGAAATTCAAACCTCGTTTTCGGAAGAGGAAATCGCGGTCATGGTACTCAAAATTGTTAACAAGGATTTAAGGTGAACGTTTCCTGCTATCCTTTTTCATCTTTTCTCGTCAAACAAGTGTTTTTAGAGAATACAAAAGAGTATCCTTAAAATTCAACTTTAAGCTACAAATTGAAATTTGTGAACCTGACTTTGTCAAATATTTTAGCCGTAGTGTTGGCTACGCCGAAAATATTTAATTCCGCCAGAGCCAAAAACTTCCAATTTTCGCCTCTAAATTCGAATTTTAAGATTACTCTAATTTCCGATTAACTATCAATTAACAGTTCACAACGATTGATTTATGGAAATTTGTATTCCCAATTATTGAAATTCATTTTTTGAAAAAATATTTAATCCTAATTTAAATAACTAAGTACAATGAAGAAATTACTTTCTCTATTCTCAATGATTGCTTTTGTAGCAACATTTTCATTTGCCCAAGACGCTGAAGGTGCTATCGAAGTTCAGATGGAAGGTCCAAAAATGGAATTCGAAACCAAAGAAGTGGACTACGGAACTATCGAGCAAAACAGCGAGCCATTAAGAGTTTTCAACTTTACCAATACTGGAACTGAGCCATTAGTAATCACTAATGCAAAAGGAAGTTGCGGATGTACCGTTCCAAAATGGCCAAAAGAGCCAATCATGCCAGGAGAAGCAAGTGCTATCGAAGTTAGATATGACACGAAGCGTGTAGGACCTTTTACTAAGAGAGTAACTTTGACTACCAACGAAAATGGCGAAAACACTATCGTTTTGACCATCAAAGGAAAAGTCAATAAGAAAGAAGTTGAGCCAGGTCTTCCTGCAAGCGACGACAATATGTTCAACAGCGGCAACTAATTTGCAGCTACTGAACCAAGGGCAATAAGCCTAATCAAAAAAGCCTCAAAGTGGATTTCACTTTGAGGCTTTTTTTTGTTTCGTGCGCCTTTCGGCAAAATGAGCTTGATGTCCTTCAAAAAGAAAACCCTTGCACTAAGCGCACAAGGGTCTCTAACCCAAACAAATAAACACAAAAACTACTTTCAATTAAATTGATGCTGCAAGTTATTCCATTACGCAACTAAATTAAAGGGCGTTTGACTGATAAAGATAGATTTTGTGACGGTTGTTTGAATTTGAAATTTGATATAAATTGCTGATTATCAGTTATTTATGTTTTATTAGAGTGACTGCTTTTTTGAAGAATTAATACTCTTTTAATACCGTTTTTTTGAAAAAAAAAATATTACAAACCTAAAAAAATGAAGAATTAAAGACTTCCCTTAAAAACTCCTACCTTCATCTCTCAATTAAATCAGCCACAGTTTTTATGAAAATAGGTGCTTTTATACTGTCCTTGTTGTTGACCATCGGACTCGTTTTTTTGCTCAATACTTCGCTTCCGTTTGGAGGATCTACTTTGCCAGCCATTGGTAACTTTCTGAGTCCATTTACTGGTTTTTGGCAAAACGCCAAAGTGCAATCCAACTACACAGATACAACTTTTGATTTTCCGAATCTGAAAGGAAAAGTCTCGGTTGCTTTTGATGAGCGGCTCGTGCCGCACATATTCGCAGACCATCATGAAGACGCCATGTTTGTGCAAGGCTACATCACCGCTCAGCAGCGACTCTGGCAGATGGACATTTCGACTCGCTCTTCTTCAGGTCGATTGGCAGAGGTGTTAGGTCCCAATATGCTTGATTTTGACAAACGGCAAAGGCGCATGGGATTGTTCGAAGGAGCAAAAAATGAAGAAATACATTGGCGAAAAGATACCGCAAGCCTTCCCCTCGTAGAAGCTTATGTAAATGGCGTAAACACCTACATCGAAAACCTCAACCCAAAAGATTACCCAATCGAATTCAAACTATTGGGCTACCAACCAGAACCTTGGTCGATTCTCAAAATGGCGCAATTTTATAAATCCATGGAACGAGCGCTCAATGGTCGAGAAAATGATTTGGAGACAAGCAATGCACTTCAAGCATTCGGCAGCGGCACCTTCGAATATTTATTTCCACAGCGAAATCCGAAACAAACCCCTGTGATTCCAAAAGGAACGAGTTGGGATTATTTGGAGGGAGGATCATTGGAAAAGGAGTATGATATTCCTCCGTTGCTGTTTGATTCAACTGCCATCGGATTTTCCGTAAGGAATAAAAATTATGAGAGAAGAGAAAAGCCGATTGATTTCATTGGGAGTAATAATTGGGTGGTGAGTGGTGCAAAAACAAAGAGCGGCAATCCGATTTTATGCAATGATCCGCATTTGCAGATGACTTTGCCGGCGATTTGGTATGAGGTGCAAATCAGTACGCCACGTGCGAATTACTATGGCGTTTCGTTTCCAGGCGTGCCGGGTGTTGTGATTGGCTTTAATGAAAATATCGCTTGGGGCACCACCAACGGCGGGCATGATGTCAAAGATTGGTACAAAATCGCATGGGCAGACGAGGAGAAAAACCATTATCTCCTTGACGGAAAAAAAGTACCCGTAGAAAAAGTCGTCGAAGCCATCAAAGTAAAAGGCGAAGCAACAGTTTATGATACGGTTCGATACACCCAATTTGGACCCATCGTCCATGAAAACGAAAATTCTCCCTACAAAGACATGGCACTCAAATGGATTACCAACGTGCCCGATGAGGACAATAGTTTCAAAACCTTTTGGGGTTTTAGTGAAGCAAAAAACTTCGATGACTTCCTCGCTGCCACAGAAGATTATGGTTCGCCCAATCAAAATTTCGTTTTCGCCTCAAAAGAAGGCGACATCGCTTTGCGAATCAGTGGAACCGTCCCCATTCGAAAGAATAATGGAAAATTCATTCAAGATGGCTCCAAAAGCGAAAACAATTGGCAAGAACTTTTGCCTCATGATAAAATGCCTTTGGTGAAAAATCCACAACAAGGATTCCTCTCCTCAGCCAATCAAAACCCAGTGGATGAGACGTTTCCGACGCCAATGCCGGGCATTTATAACCATTATCGAGGACGCATTATCAATGCGAAACTGGAAGCCATGACCGACATTACTGCCGAAGATATGTTAGCTATGCAGGTGGATAATTCGAGTTTGTTGGCGGAGGAGTTACTACCGCTGTTGCTAAAAAATCTTGATGAATCCTCTTTGACTCCTCTGCAATTGGGCTTGGTGCGAATATTAAGTGATTGGGATTTTAAATTTGAAAGAGATGCGATTGCGCCTTTTGTTTTTGAGGAATGGCGCTTGCAGTTTTACGATTTGCTTTGGGACGAAATGGCGGCAATTGAAAGCGAAGCTCCCATTCTTTATCCCGACACTTGGCGTATGATTGAGATTTTGGAAACTGATCCACTCAATGCCTTTTTCGATGTGAAAAGTACGCCTGAGCGAGAAGGTCCAAAAGAAATCGCTACTCAATCATTTGTAAAAATGGCAACCGAACTCAAAGAGCACTTTGATGATTCCGAATATAAATGGGCAGATTACAAAAGCACTGACATCAAACATTTGGCGAGACTCGAACCCTTCTCTCGCATGGACATCAACTGCGCTGGACATAAAGAATCCATTAATGCGACTCAACAAACCGCTGGTCCTTCATGGCGCATGGTCGTCGAATTAGGCGATGAAGTAAAGGCTTGGGGCGTGTATCCAGGGGGGCAGTCAGGCGACCCCGCAAGTCCTTTTTATGACGATATGATCCCCAAATGGGCAGATGGAGAGTATTACGAACTTTTCTTTATGAAAAACGCCTCGGATAGAAGGCAGAATGTGCTTTTTGAATATACTTTTAGTGATTAATTCTATTTGTACGGCATTCAAAAATGTTGAGCATCGTCTCTCGATAGAGGACGATGTGATACAAAATATCGCATCGTCCCTTTCAGGAGACGATGCTCAAATGGTAAATTTCGGAGCCTGAGCTTGTCGAAGCCGGGTTGATCAAAACAATATCCATGAAAAACTTTCTTTTCCTTTTAATAGCGATAATAATTTTAGGAGCAGTAACCCAGCCGTTTTTGCCTTGGTGGTCGATTGCTGTGGTGGCAGGAGTTTTAGCCATTTTCTTTAGTGGACGCCCTGCGCCTCAATTCTTTGCAGGTTTTTTAGGTGTCGCTTTGCTTTGGGGCGCGTATGCTTTCTTCCTTGACGGAAAAAACGGTAGCCTACTTTCCAACCAAATGGGTCAAGTATTCAATGGCTTATCAGGCATGGGGATGATTATCGCCACTGCCTTGATTGGTGGCTTTGTCGGTGGCTTTTCGGCGATGACGGGGAGTTTGGGGCGGCGGATGTTTATGAAGAGTAGCTGAAGCCACGTTTCTTCTTCAAAGTTAAGCCTTCATTCCTTTTTCAAACTCAATCACTTCTTCCAAACTTTGCTCATGAAACTTGACGCTATACTTTCCGAGTTTTAATCGCACTTCTCTATTGAGCGGTTTTGTAAATCCTTTTAAATCGAAATCGAGTTCGGAGTGTTTTTTCATGAATGATTCGAGCGATTCGTTGGTGACGACTTCGATGTGTTCCCATCCTTCTGAGTAGTGGCTGCCTGATTTGGGAGCAGGCAATTCGAGCAAGGGAATCTCCCAATGTCTAAATTTGATGGGTGCTTTTAGTTTGAAAACGGAGATATTTCTGCCATTGATTTTTGACTCCACTAAGAGTTCATTGACTTTCGTCAAATGCGCTTTTAATTCATCATATCGAGCATTCGACGAAAGTCGGTAACAAATGTGATCAATGAATAAGTCATTGATAGTCAGGTGTTTGTCTGCTAAGCTACTAACGATTTTTTCGAGGAAGTCATGAGGTGAAGTCAAGTTCATTTTACGAAAGTAAAGAAATAGAATGAATGTAGCTGGAAAGCACTATTTACGCGGGTATAACAAAATGCACAATATCATCAAAAGTGGTGGGACGACTTTGAGTCGTGCC
>CALCJP010000238.1 GCA_937967625.1 uncultured Saprospiraceae bacterium | reverse complement strand
TAATCCTGAGGCTTCTCAACCATATTATGTTTTAATTGAATCGAGCACTTATAATAAGTTATATCGAATTCGAAACTTCTGTGAAAGGCTTAACAAAATAGCAGGATATTGCTATTGGGGAACTGGGAACACCATAATTGTTAAAGACTTTACGGGAAAGAAAGAAGCAAAGCGTTTCATCACAACTATTGAAAGTTTAGAAATACTTGACGGTAAGAAAGCTGTTTATATCTCTAAAAAAGTCTATGAAAAAAATACAAACTGTGATTTCACGAAATTCTTTTGAGGAATTGCATAAAGTCGCGGCTTTGGGGAAAGAATTTTAACAAACAACCATTTTACACTATCTTAGTGTCCCAACACAAACAAATAGCGACATGAAACAACTTTACCTCCTACTTTCGATCTGTCTGACCTTGACCCTCATCAATTGCAAAAGCACAAAAAAGCCTATTTCAAATCTGAATGTGAGTCCACCTACTGTTCCAATGGGTGGTGCTTTTTCGGTAGGACCGAAGGCAAACATTTTGTAATTGTTGAAATAAGAGAAAAATATCTCACAAAGGTTGACCGTATTAGAAATATGCAAAATCAATTCACAGTTTCACTTGATGACAAATTGTTTTTGACCGCATATCCTGAAATCAAGGTAGGTTCCTGTTATGGAAATAGAAGAATGGTTGTAATTCGGGAATTCAAAAATCACCTAACAGCCTTGGATTTTATTGTAGTATTGGATCAATTAGATATTCTTAGCGAAATAGAAAAACCAGTACCTATTTCCGAAGAAAATTTCTACCGCATCAAGAATTGTAATACAGCAGCATATTTAAAATTCTACAACAAAACTTTCGTCAACACCAATGAAGCCATGAAACAATGAAACCATTGAATTAATCCAACTTCAACACCTGCAAAAACGCCTTCTGTGGCACTTCTACATTACCGATTTGGCGCATTTTCTTTTTCCCTTTCTTTTGCTTTTCGAGGAGTTTTCGCTTTCGCGTAATATCACCACCATAGCACTTAGCTGTTACATCTTTACGCATCGCAGAGATGGTCTCACGCGCGATGACCTTCGCGCCAATTGCTGCCTGAATCGCAATTACGAATTGTTGACGAGGCAGGAGTTCTTTCAACTTCTTGCACATGCGGCGTCCCAATGCTACTGCTTTTTCTCTATGCACCAAAGCCGATAAGGCATCGACATTATCGCCATTGAGTTTGATATCCATTTTCACTAAATCAGAAGCACGGTAATCTACGATTTGATAATCAAAAGATGCATAGCCGCGAGAGATGGATTTCAACCTATCATAAAAGTCAAATACAATTTCCGCTAAAGGTAATTCGAAAGTCAATTCGACTCGCTCTTGGGTCAGATAGGTTTGTTTGGTCATCTGTCCGCGCTTGTCCATTGCGAGGGTCATGATAGGACCGAAGTAGTCTGGCTTCGTGATGATTTGAGCGCGGATATATGGTTCTTCTACTCGATCCAAAAGCGTTGGTTCGGGAAGTTCGCTTGGTGTATTGATTTTTAGTTTTTCGCCTTTTTTGGTGTAGGCGAAATAAGATACGTTCGGAACTGTCGTAATCACATCTTGATCAAACTCTCTCGACAATCGCTCCTGAATAATCTCCAAGTGTAGCATGCCCAAAAATCCACATCTAAACCCAAATCCCAATGCGGCAGAGGTCTCTGGTTCAAAAACCAAAGAAGCATCGTTTAGCTGCAATTTTTCCAGACTATCACGTAGATCTTCAAAGTCATCATTATCAATCGGGAAGATACCTGCAAAAACCATCGGCTTCACTACCTCAAATCCTTGGATGGCTTCAGCCGGATTTGCCGAAAGGCTAATCGTATCTCCCACATGCACCTCCTTCGAAGCCTTGATGCCCGTCATGATGTAGCCTACATTACCCGCCGTTATTTCCTTTTTTGGAATTTCTTTGAGTTGCAAAACGCCCACTTCGTCAGCGAAATATTCGCTGTCCGTATTGATGAATTTAATCTTATCTCCTTTTTTCAGGGTACCATTCAAGACTCGCACATAAGTCACCACACCCCTAAATGGATTAAACATCGAATCAAAAATCAATGCTTGCAACGGCGCCTTGGGATCGCCTTCAGGAGCTGGAATTCTATCGACTACTGCTGCCAAAATTTCTTCCACTCCAATTCCTGTTTTTCCACTCGCAAGAATGATTTCCTCGCGGGTGCAGCCCAACAATTCGATAACTTGGTCTGCCACTTCTTCGACCATCGCCGTCCCCATATCCACTTTGTTGAGGATGGGGATGATTTCTAAGTCATGTTCCAAAGCGAGATATAGATTCGAAATCGTTTGTGCCTGAATGCCCTGCGTCGCGTCCACCAAAAGTAGCGCGCCCTCGCAAGCCGCAATCGAGCGCGAGACTTCATAACTAAAGTCCACGTGGCCGGGCGTATCGATCATGTTGAAAGTGTACTGCTGTCCGTCTGTATGATTGTAATACATCTGAATCGCATGACTCTTGATCGTAATACCTCGCTCGCGCTCCAAGTCCATGCTATCGAGAGCTTGATTTTTCATCTCCCGCTGAGCAATGGTTTGAGTGGTTTCGAGCAGACGATCAGAGAGCGTACTCTTTCCGTGATCGATATGTGCTATGACACAAAAATTTCTAAATTTCTTCATTCAATATTTGTTTTTGCCTTTCGGCAAATTTCGGGGCGCAAAGATAGCGTAAATTAAGGCTAATAGATACCCGGCAGGTTTTTTTATTTGTCTCCTAATATTCCTCGAAAGAGGTCAAAATAAAGCAATTAAATTACATAATGATCGTATGTGTAAATTACAAACATACAATAAGTGAATATTCGGTATTTTTGTTCGGTGAAAAAGAACGAAATCATCCCTCTTCAGAAATTCCCCTAAAACAAAGTTATTCAAAGAACAAAGACTGACTGATATTTACGTTTTAGCACCTTAAGAATTATGAAGAATACTAACTTACTCACATTGATATTATGCCTTTTTGCGACCTCGATGTTAGGCCAGCAAATTTTCTTTCCATCCAACGCCCCCCATCCAAGAGCAGATAAAATTTACAAAGAAGCAGTTTATCACCTGATGAATCTGGAGCATAGAAAATTTTATATCAAGATAGAGAACCTATTAGCTGATGAGCCTAAATTTTTCATGGCTCAAGCGCACCGTGCCTTTCATGTGTTCCATATCAAGGGCGATAAATACCCATTCGAAAAATTCGCAAATTTTGCACTGTCTTGCAAACCAAAAGGTGACGTAGAAGAAACTTACGCAAAAATCTTAGAGGCAAAGTTAGAAAATCCGAAAGCAGATGTCTCCCACCTACTCAAAGGACTAATCGAACGTCACAATCACATAGAAGCAAATTTTCTTTTAAGCAACTATTACCTTGAGATCGGTAAAGTTAATACTGCCTACAAGGTGCTTTTCAAATGTTATCGAAAAAATACTTACTACCCTCCTCTCATGAACCTCTTAGCCCACACCAGCAAAGAAATGGGCAACATGGAGATGGCAGTCTTTTATATGGAAGAATATATCAAACGCCACCCAGACGACGCAGACGCCTATGACTCAATGGGCAATTTCCTATTCAAAAGCAAAGATTATCAAGGCGCCATCAAAAATTATGAAAAAGCTGCGAGCTTAAGCAGAAAATTCAAATCATCTCTCACCAAAGCAGAAAAAATCAAAAAACACCTCGCAGAAGCCAAAACAAAAAAAAGACGCATTAGATAAAAATTTATATGAAAATTAACCCTACTCAAAAGGTACATTCTCCTACCTTTATACGTTTAAACTGTATTAGCCCAACCAACTATTTGACACTACTACCCCCCGTGCTATCAGTCTAACTGAATTATTAGCATAATTTTGGATATATTCTATCTAAGATATTGATCAAACCCAAAGAAAATAATATGCTTCGTTTTCTGTCAATTCTATTACTCTGCTTTTCAGTCAGTACGACTTGTTCAGCCCAGTCTTTATTCTTTCCTTCAGGAGCCACAACCCCTGAAGCTGAGAAAGAATATCAAAAAGCACTCTACGCGCTCATGAATCTTGAGCATCGTAAATTCTACATAAAAATTGAAAATCTCATCTCCTACAAACCAACCTTCATGGCGTTGGCACATAGAGCCATGCACGATTTTCATATCAATGGAATAAGAGGAGACTTCGCAAAAAATGCAAAAAAAGCATTGTCTTTCGGACCAGAAGGAGAGGTACAGGAGGCATACGCTAAAGTCCTCAAGATGAAGCTAAAAAACCCACGAGCAGACGTGAGTCCTATCTTAAAAAAATTAGCAAGCAAGACTAAAACTATCGAGGCCTACTTTCTTTTGGGCAATTATTACCTCGAAGTGGACAATCTAAAAAAAGCACACATCACTTTCTACCGCGCTTATCGCGCAAATAAAGAATACTCGCCGCTCTTGACACTTCTATCAAAAACCAGCCTCGAATTAGGTTACATTGATACCGCAGAAGAATTGCTGACCACTTACATGGAAAAACATCCTCGCAAAGCCAATGCACATGACTCTATGGGCGACTTATTGACCAAGAAAAAGGATTTTGAAGGAGCTATTGAGCACTATGAAAAAGCCTATAAAATCAGTAGAAACTATAAATTTTCGAAAGAGAAAGCTGATAAACTGAAAGAACAATTAGCCCTCAAATAACACCAAATCACATATCTCAACATCTCTGAATTTCATCCCGCCTTTCGGCAAATAGGCTCGCAGTTCAAAAACTGCTCTGCGTTTCTACCTCATTAGCAAACAAAGCCTTAACATAAAATTCTAAATTGGAGTTAAGTCAATTCAATTGCTGTTGGTTTTTGAAGATTGTTTACTTTATTTGAGTAAATAATTTCTTCACCTATTTAAAACCCACAGAAAGATGAAGCTAAAATTACTGCTCGCGTTTGCTTGCTTTCCGCTATTCCTTTTCAGCCAAAAAGATTGGAACTTCAAAATCAACACTTCTGGTTTAGGCATTTATTCGCTCGCTGCCCAATTCAACACCCCAACTGGAGAAACCATCAGCACCGCCTGGGGCTATGGCTACAAAGTTGGCGGTAGCGCCATTTTCAACAAAAAGAAGTTTTTCCTGACCGCTGGTTTGAATTGGAAACAAACCTTCTCAAGATTTGAATCAGATGAGGTGATGACTGCCTATCGAGAATATGACGAACAAAGCCGTACTCACAGAACGTTTGGTAAAAATGTCATCATCACCGATTGGTTAAATCAAAGCTATTTTGAAGTCCCCCTCGGCATTGGAGTCCAAATTTCTGAGAAATCAAATCTGTCAGCGGGAGCCATTTTGCAATTACAGATAGCCAGTTGTCGTCATCGCCAATTCAATAGTGTACCTATTGATTATGCTTTGGTCTTGCCTTTAGATTCCGAAGCAAACGGCGGTTTTTTTGGTGCTTACGTTCAGTTTGAACGACTCTTTCAAATCAAAGGGAATCAGTTCGCTTGGGAGGTCTATGTCCAAACAAACTATGACGAAATCGAAATCCCAAACTCCACCTCCAAGTCAGAGCGGCAGGCGTATGCAGGAATTGGTCTAAGCTATTTTTTAACTAAAAATCAAAAACAATGAATCAACTAATCAAAGGTTTAATATTCATCAGTATCCTTGCTTTTGCAGCTTGCAATTGCAATGAAGATAGTTTGGTGCTCCCTTGTTCTGTTTTAGAAAACCTGGGTGAAATCACCAATGAAAATGATTTAGCATACAAGGAATTTCAAGGGCTGCGATATCGCCTCCAAAATGGATTTTTAGATGAAGTGTGGATTAATCATCCAGCAACATTGGAGTTATTTTTTCTTGACAGAGACTCCTTAATCGCACAAGAAAGTAACTGCTTTGAAACCAACAACGAAACTAAGTATATCTGGAAATTAAGAACTCATCAGGTACTCTACCCTTTAGGATTCTCAACTAACTTCTTGGTGAGAGATAACATTGCTTTTGATTTCCAAAACCCACAAAATCCGCCTCTCGGCGAATATCTTTCCATTGGAAACTTGCGAGAAGACCTCGCCCGCATTCCCCGAAAGGGGGAACCCCTAAAAGGTAACCCTGAATATGACTTCGGGTATGAATTTTTAGATTCAGTGGAACTCAACGGGCAGGTTTTCAATGACCTCTACCGTATCACCGCTCTCCCCTCAGACCGAATTTTAGAGTTATTCTTTTCCCTTGACGGAAAATTGATAGCTTATGAAGACGCGGAGAAAGGACTCTTTCTTTTGGAAGAATAAACAAATGAACAGTATCTTTGTAAAAAAGCTACCATGAAACAAAATTTTATTCTACTGACTGTCAGTCTCCTCTTATTCAGCTGCGAATCTATCCGAACAGGAGGAGACGATCTGCCCTGCTCTCAAATCAAGGACATCGGCATATTCGAAAATGAAAGAGACTTACCGTTAGTAGGAGAATCTGAACTATCCTTTTTCAATTTGCGCGGTGAAGAGCGTGATGTCCAAGTGAATCATTCATTTAATCAGCAAGAAGTTACTGAATTTTCATTGACCTCCCATGTATCAGATTGTATTCGCACCAACGATGTAGAGCAGGTAGTTTGGCAGCAAGAAGAGCACCAACTCAACTATATCACAGACGTTGTATCAACAATAGTAGTATTTGAAAAAATTGTGATAGATTCCCTCAATCCCGATAATGGACTCATTGGAGAGTATTTAGAAATTCAATTCCATTCACCCGGTTTTAATGGAAATACTAACTCATTTAATGTGATGGCATTCCCGTTAAATGGGTCAGATTTTCCGTTGAATTCAAAATTCAATTTTGGCTATGATAGGTTTGAAAACATTATCATCAATGGGCGTACTTTTCCAAAAGTTTTTGCCTCTAAAAATTTCTTTATAGCCACCGAAATCATTCGAATCTTCCTTTTACCTTCTGGCGAATTAGTCGCTTTTGAAACCATCAATGGAGAAACATACGTAATAAACTAAAACCATACTATGATTGGTATTCTGCAAATAGAGCAGAAGTGCCCCCCAATATTTTTTGAGAATAGATTGGTGATTACCAATCCGCATTACGTTAAAATAACAACGTCGCAATAAACAAAATCACCGTCGCCACAAATCCTACCATAAACACATTGTAAGAAATCGTCAAGAAACGATATTTTTTGTCGAGGACTTTCCCGAGGTGATACATGTCGCGAGTCATGTTTTCGAGCATCAATTTTGGGTCGTTGTAAAGCGCTTCCATACCTTCTTCATATTGCTCCAATTCCAAGTTCACGAAGTTGCCGTAAAAAACCAGATTCTTTTTCAACTCCTCTGGTTTCATGGATTTTTGATTGAGTTTCGTCACTTTCGGGCGAGCCGAAAGCACTGCAAAAATCAGCGACAGTAAACCAAAAATCAAAAATATAATGGTAGGCAAAAATACCTCTGGGTTCGCCTCCGTCAGATTGCGATAAGAAAGAATCGAAATCAAAACAGAAATCAAAATCGCATTGACACTAATCATGATATTCGCCTTGTTGTCAGCAATCGCGCTCAAGTTGATATGCACCCTATAATTGGAGCGAAAATAGGTAGAAATCATGCGCTGCGCTTCGCGAGCATCCTCTGAATTACTAATGACGCGTGGCGCATTATTTTTTGCCTTTCGGCGAATCTTCTCCAGTCGCTCCTTTTGTTGCAAAATGCGTTGCCCCAATATCGGTTCCCAGATCGATTTTGCGTCAGCGGTATTGAATTTAAAATTGAGCAAATTGCTCAAGTAGAAATTCGTCCACGCCTCCGGTGAAAAGGTTTGTTGATCCATCAATTCCAATTCGAGACGAATGAGGTCGGCGTTATTGGCGGCGGCTTCACCCAAATGAGCCGCATTGACCGCATCACTAAAAAGCATTTCTTCGGGAGATTCGGCTGCTTTTTTGCCCCACCCCGCTCTCAAACAATCCACCACTTGCGAACGAATCGCCCCTAACTGAGGCATTGAATCTGCAAATTTTTCAAATTGCTCAATGCTCTTTTCCAACGGATTAGAAAAATCAAAAAGGTAACCCGTAGAGTAAAACCAAGCCGCCGCATTCATGATATCGACAGATTGACCTCCTCGCACGCCGCCCACCGTTGACAGGCGATCGACTTCTTCGACAAGCGATTTCGCGAAAGCGTAATTATGAAAAACCAAACGAGTGTCGCCATGTTGGTTGTATAGATTTCGTATGTAGTTCGAAAGATTCATCGAATGAATTGACTATTAAATATTTTCTATTGATTATTTCAAACTTTGGATAAAGGTAACAATCCTTCAAAAATCAGTGAAACCACATTTCGCGAAAGCGAAAAAAAGACATCAATCAAACAATCAGCCGCAAAGCGGCGAAACAATCAGCAAAGCGAAACAATCAAATAATCAAACAATTGGGGAATGATTTCAAGTAGGGAATTACATACCTTTGCACTGCCAAAAAATAAAAGAACATGAAAGTAACTGAATATTTCGAAAAGGCTGGAGGCAAAACCTTGACTTCCTTTGAGGTGCTTCCTCCGTTGAAAGGAGGGGGTATGAAAGCCATTTTCGACACCCTCGATCCGCTGATGGAATTTAAGCCACCATTTGTGGACGTGACCTACCATAGAGAGGAATACATTTACCAAAAGCGCGATAGTGGCTATTTTGAAAAGGTAGCGATTCGTAAGCGTCCTGGCACGGTTGGTATTTGTGCGTCGATTATGCATCGCTATGGCGTTGATGCAGTACCTCATTTGATTTGTGGAGGATTCACGAGAGAGGAGACTGAAAATGTACTCATCGATCTCAACTTCCTGAATATCAATAATGTGCTCGCACTGCGCGGAGATGCCCGAAAATTTGACGGCAAGTTTATCCCCGAAGCAGAAGGGCATGGCTATGCAGTTGATTTGGTCAAGCAAATTGATGGCATTAATAAAGCCGCTTATTTAGATAAAAATATTGTCGGTGGAGAGAAGATGGATTTTTGCATCGGGGTGGCTGGTTATCCAGAAAAGCACTTTGAGGCACCCAACATGGACTTGGACATGAAGTACCTGAAAGCAAAAATTGATGCGGGAGCAGATTACATCGTTACGCAGATGTTTTTTGACAATAAGAAGTATTTCGCTTTTGTGGATAAGTGCCGTGCGATGGGTATCAATGTTCCTATCGTTCCGGGATTAAAACCAATTACTAAAAAGTACCAGTTGGTTTCCATTCCGCGATTGTTTTATATTGATTTGCCAGATGACTTGGTCAATAGTATTGAGAATGCAAAAGACGCCGCTGCTCGCAAAGAGGTGGGTATCGAATGGTGCATTGCGCAATCAAAAGAATTGAAAAAAGCAGGAGTGCCTTGCTTGCACTATTATACGATGGGAGATGTGGAAACGATTCGCAAAATTGCTGAAGCAGTTTTTTAATTCCTTACGGAAAAATTACAGCTTCATCCTAAGTCGGGGCTTTTCTTTTTCCCTTTCGGGAAATATCTCAACCAAAAAACCCAAACTGCTGTTTCCCCATTATGCAAACTCAACTTATCAAATCGCTTTCGCGAAATCTGAACATGCCCCTTCCGGGAAAAGAGGCACAGCAAGAGATGGCCCCTTCAAGTCGCCGCCGTTATGTCGAAGCTCCTGCTGATGCAAAAATCGCTTGCGTATTGGCCTTACTCTATCCAAAAGATGGCGCAGAACACCTCGTACTGATAGAACGACAAGGACACCCCAACGACCGCCACAGGGGGCAAATCGGGTTTCCAGGTGGCAAGTTAGAGCCTACTGATGATTCCAATGCCGCAGGCGCTCTGCGCGAAGCAGAAGAAGAAGTCGGCGTCCCAACCCATCAAGTAAACTTAATCGGAGCATTGACCGAACTTTATATTCCAGTCAGTAGATTTAAAGTATTTCCTTTTGTTGGCTACTCGGAGCAGAGACCCGATTTCATTCGACAAGAGTCGGAGGTGAAAAGTATTTTAGAAGTGCCGTTTGACACGTTTTTTAGCGAAAGCGTGAGGAAACAGAAAGATATTCGAGTTGCAAAAAATATCACTTTACCGCGCGTCCCCTATTTTGATTTGGAAGGACACGTCGTTTGGGGAGCCACCGCGATGATGTTGAGTGAATTGATAGCGGTTGCTTCCAAAGTTCATTTGAATTGAGATGCTCAAAATTGCTTACTCCCCTATCTACAAATACGCCGTACCCAAAGGTCATCGCTTTCCGATGGAAAAATATGAATTGCTCCCTGAGCAATTGATCTATGAAGGAACGATTACAGAAGCCAATTTCTTCGCCCCAAAACAAGTAGATGAAGCCACTATTCTCCTCACCCACGAAGCCGAATATTGGAACAAACTCAAAAATCAAACCCTCTCCAAAAAAGAAATCAGAGCCATCGGCTTCCCAATGTCGACGCACTTAGTCAAGCGAGGCACCTTTATCACCCACGGCACCATTGAATGCGCTGAATTTGCCATGCAGCACGGCGTCGCCATGAATATCGCAGGCGGTACTCATCATTCTTTTACTTACAAAGGCGAAGGGTTTTGCTTGCTCAATGACGTGGGCGTCGCTGCCAATTTTTTCCTCGAAAGAGGAGAGATTAAAAAAATATTGGTCATCGACCTCGACGTTCATCAAGGAAATGGAACCGCACAAATCTTTCAAAATGACGCTCGCGTTTTCACCTTTTCAATACATGGCGCCAAAAACTATCCGACTCGCAAAGAAAAATCCGACCTTGACATCGGTTTGCCTGACAAAACAGAAGATGACGCCTATCTAAAGATTCTGAAAAACACCCTCCCCACACTCATCGAAACCGTTCAGCCAGATTTAGCTTTTTATGTCTCCGGCGTAGATGTGCTTGAATCAGATAAATTGGGTCGTCTCAGCATGACCCTCGAAGGCTGCAAAGAACGCGACCGTACTGTCCTTGAGCTTTGTAAGAAAAACGAGATTCCCTTAGCCATCAGCATGGGCGGCGGATACTCAGAGCGCATCTCTACTATAATTGAAGCCCATGCCAATACGTTTCGATTAGCACAGGAGATTTGGTTTTGACGAAAGTCCTCGAATTTTCCCTATTTTTGTAAAAAACAAAAAGTCTATATGACTGTCCATAAGTTAAATCAGGAATCGCTGGATATTTTTTCCTTTGGGCCTATCACCTTAGGAAGAAACCTGACTATCGAAGAGTTCACCTCTTTGGCAGAACGCCACCCTGATTTGCAAATGGAACGTGAGAAAACAGGAAAAACCACCATTATTTCACCAGTTAAAAGAGGAAGCGGTAAAAGAGAATCAATAATCGATTTTTATTTGCGGCTTTGGAAATACAAAACAAGTTTAGGCGAAGTATTCGGAGCTTCTACAGGAGTCAAATTGCCTGACGGCTCTTTCAAAAGCCCTGATTGTGCTTGGGTTTCTGATGAAAATTTAGACCTATTGAACGATGATGAAGAAAATAGCTATTTAAATATTGCTCCTGATTTCATTGCAGAAATTTGCTCATCAACGGATCGAATTTCCGTTTTACAAAAAAAAATGCAAGATATTTGGATGAAAAATGGAGTTAGATTAGGTTGGCTAATAGACCCTTATCAAGAAAAAATCTACATCTATCGCCAAGGCAAAGAAGTGGAAATTTTAGAAGGCTTCAAAAATAGAAAACTAATTGGAGAGGACGTGATGCCGGAAATGGAACTACCTCTTGATGAGTTTTTAATAAAAAAAAGAAAGTAGCCAGAACCTCCTCCATGTCCACACCAACCGATATTTCTTCCATAATTGATGGCATACTCAAAAATGACCGCGTGCGGTTGGGGCGAGCGATTACCTTGATTGAAAGCACTCGTGCAGACCATCAACAGACCGCTCAAGAAATCATCGAAAAATGCCTCCCTCATGCAGGCGATTCTTATCGAATCGGCGTCACGGGCACTCCTGGCGTTGGGAAAAGCACCTTCATAGATTCTATGGGCAACTTCCTCGTAGAGCAAGAAAAGAAAGTAGCAGTTTTGGCAATTGACCCAAGTAGTCAACGAAGCAGAGGAAGCATTTTGGGAGATAAGACCCGCATGGAACAATTGGCAAATCATCCACAGGCATTCATCAGACCGAGTCCCGCAGGAGCGACGTTGGGGGGCGTAGCGCGAAAAACTCGCGAGACGATTATTTTATGTGAAGCGGCAGGTTTTAACAATATTTTTATAGAGACCGTCGGCGTTGGTCAGTCAGAAACAGCAGTGCATTCGATGGTAGATTTTTTTTTACTCTTATTGCTCCCCGGCGCAGGTGATGAGTTGCAAGGCATCAAAAGAGGTATCGTCGAAATGGCAGATGGCATTGTCATCAATAAAGCCGAAACAGATCGAATGGAATTAGCCAAAAAGTCAAAACAAGCCTACCGAAACGCCGTTCATTTATATCCAGCGAAGGAGAGCGGTTTTTCCACGAAAGTGGAGTTATGTTCCTCCCTTACGGGAAATGGAATTGAAGCAGTTTGGAAAATGCTGGAGGAATATCAAACTTTTACGAAATCAAATAATTATTTTAATAAACGCCGCGCAGAGCAATCTAAATATTGGCTGCTCGAAACAGTTCGAGAGGGGTTATTGAGTTCGTTTTTCGGCAACGAAACCATTACTAAAGCGATGACTAAAGTCGAAGCCGAAGTAGTCAGCGGTAAGCGCTCGCCTTTCGAAGCAGCGGAATTTTTATTGAATATTTTCCGAAAGGAATAAAAGAAAGAAACATGGGTCCAATAATATCAATGGGTTTATTTGTAGCAGTCGTTGGCATTGCACTGTGGATATTGTTTAAGTTCTTAGTCAGTTTTCCGCCAGGGAGAGCGCGACGAGAAGATGAAGTCAAATTGCTAAAAGCTGAAATCGACGGCTGGATTCCCGACCTAATTGATTGGGACACTGATGAATTAGATCAGCTTTCGCTAAATCAAGTCAACCGAAAATCGGCTGGCGGACTAAAGCCACTTGGTAAGGGCGTTTTCACCTCCATCTATCATGAACCGATGATTGCCTACGCTTATCGTCGCTATCAAGGGGCGGGCGCGCAGGCGATGGTTTATGCGAAAACGGCGCGCCATGCCTACGTCTTCGGCATGAAAAACAAAGTCACTGAAATCTGGATGGATGGACAACCTCTCGGCAGCTTGAATGCTAATGGCATCCTCAACAGCCCCGATGGAAAAAGACAATTAGCACAAATCAAAAAGTCATCTCAAAAGACACTCCCCGTTTTCATTGAGGACCGACAAGTAGCGAGTCTAATTCATCCTGACAAGAAAAAAGAAATCAACCCACGCACCTTCGATTTAGTAAAAAAGATGTCTAAAGAAGAAGAATCTGTCGTGATTGCTTTGGCTATCAATCAGATGATAAAAATCGAAATGAAAAGTTAAAAATCAATTTGAGATAGTAACTCAAAGACGCTTAAGCGTCTAAAAATTGTTCTTTTTTTACTTATTCATTATCATCGACAAATTTCGTGATATAAACTTTCAATAGATGAAAAAATTAATCGTACTCATAGGAATCGTGGCTTGCTCATTTGCCGCAAAGGCACAAGGTCAGATTGAAGAAGGCTTTGACAAAATGCGCCAAGAAATGGAATTGCACATGCAAGACCTGATGCAAGAATTTGAAAAATCATTTGACATCATGGAAGGTTCTATCGTCAAAATAGACACTTTCTTCACCGAAAGCTTTGGGGAGATTGACGAAAATGGTCAATTCACTCCTAATGAAAACATGGAAGGCTTCATGAAAG
>CALCJP010000237.1 GCA_937967625.1 uncultured Saprospiraceae bacterium | reverse complement strand
TTAAAAAGGAATATCCTCGTCGTCATTCATGCGACTTGGGCGCGTGATGACCGAGTCATCGATATCGAGACCGGCGAAGTCACCAAAGTCAGTCGGATCGAGATCGCCAAATTTTGCGAACTCACTGGTAAATTTCAATTTGACTGTTTCCAATGCACCATTACGGTGTTTGGCGATGATGATTTCTGCGACATTTTTGAGAGAGTTGCCCTCTTCGTCTTCGAGGATTTGATAGTATTCAGGACGATAGATGAACGAAACGATGTCTGCGTCTTGCTCAATCGCACCCGACTCCCGAAGGTCAGAAAGCAATGGGCGTTTGGTTCCTCCACGGGTCTCCACCGCACGACTCAACTGCGATAGCGCAATCACGGGCACGTTCAATTCTTTCGCCAACCCCTTGAGGGCACGCGAAATTTTACTAATCTCTTGCTCTCGATTACCTCGACTGTCACCGTCGCCACTCATCAATTGTAAGTAGTCAATCACGATGAGATCGATGTCATGTTGCTTTTTCAAACGACGGCACTTGGCGCGCAATTCGAAAATATTAATCCCCGGCGTGTCGTCGATATAGATTGGAATGTCACTGATTTTTTCGATGGCAGTGTTGAGTTGTTGCCACTCGTAATCTTCCAGATTGGCGTTTCTGAATTTAGAACCACTAATCTCTGCTTCCAAAGAAACGATACGTTGTGCCAATTGCAAACTCGACATCTCCAGTGAGAAAACCGCTACTCCTTTGTTGAATTCAGAAGCCGCATTTTTCGCAAGAGAAAGCACGAAACTCGTTTTACCCATACCCGGACGAGCCGCGATGATAATCAAATCCGAACTTTGCCAACCCGAAGTCAATCGGTCCAAATCCGTAAAACCAGAAGGCACCCCCGTCAAGCCGTCTTCGCGTCCTTTTAGTTCTTCTAATTGCTTGAGTAACTTACTGGAAAGCGAGCCCATGTGCTCCACGTTTCCTTTCAGGTGCTGTTGGGTGATATTATAAAGTCCCTGCTCCGCTTTGTCGAGAAGTTCGAAAACGTCTGTCGTCTCGTCATAAGCATCTCTCAATACCTTATCAGATACCTTAATCATCTCTCTCAAAATGTGCTTTTGAGCGATGATACGCGCATGAAATTCGATATTGGCTGCAGAAGCGACGCGGTTGGTCAACTCCGTGATATAGTAAGCGCCACCGACCTTGGCAAGGTCTCCTGATTTACGCAATTGCTCTACCACCGTCAGCATGTCGATGGGCTGACTTTTGTCAAACAATTCGAGCATAGCTTTATAGATTGCCTGGTGGGCATCCGTATAAAAACTTTCTGTTTTGAGGATATCAAGAATCGTGGAGATGGCATCCTTATCGAGCATCAATGCACCTAAAACCGCCTCTTCGAGGGAGCGGACTTGCGGTTGCATTTTTCCGTCCAACATCTCGCCTGCGCTCTTTTGGTAGTTTCCGATCCCCTTTCGGGAAATGGTCAATTGTCTTTCTGCCATAGTGAATGTTTTAGGAGAACCTAAATTTTTAAGTAAATTGAATACACGTCCCTTGTATGCTTTCTTCTATGTAGTCTCAGTGATTCAAAAAAACCACCGATTGCTTCACAAAAATACAAGTTAATCTTAATACAAACTAATCTCAAATATTGCAACAATTTATTTTATCGTGGAAAGCATTTTAACAAGTGTTGAAAACCTGTTGATAAGTGGGTTCTCAATTTTTGTTCAAATGATTATGTTAAAAATTTATTTGTAAAACACTGCTATTCATATAATTGATAAAAATTATAAAAAATAATTTATCGAATTCAATAATATGATTTTTGTGGAAAACTTTGTGAAAAATAAATAAAAGTAATTGTTTCAAAAGCTATTATTGGAGCGGAACAGATTGGTGCTTTATCGAAGATTGGGAAAGTTTTGAGCATTGATTTTCCGCTGGTGCAAATACAAGCAATTTTCTCAAATTTAACCGCTTTTCGTGCTCAAAAATTGAAGTTGATTTATTTATCGGTAGCGATTTTTCAGCATTCGGCGAAAGCCGCAAAATTGATTGCAATCCGACCAACCGTGAATTGGGACTTTACAAGCATTGGTTTGAAGCATATATTTACAATGCGCACTTTTTGCCGCTTTCGCGGAATGCGTGCGTGAGATATAGAATCGTTTTCAGCTGAAATTAAAACCCGACCCAGCCATGAAGTATATCGCTTTCTTTCCCCTAATTTTTCTCTTTTGCCTTTCGGCAAATGCGCAACCATTCTACTCAGAAAACTTCTCCAATGGCTTTCCATCCGGCTGGCAAACTGAAGATCAAAGCGGCAAAGGCGTTATATGGGAATACTGCCCTGACAACTGTCTTTTTGGAAATCTAAAATTCAACTCCACTTCTGCTTCCGATGGCTACCTTATCTCAATTCCGGCTCTTCTACTTAATGATCCATTCATAACGACGCTCACCTCTGCACCAATTGATTGCAGTGCGCAATCAGAAGTCTTTCTTTCCTTCGAGGCATTCATCCTCACGGGGGAAATCAGCGCATCAAAAGGCGCAAAATTGCTGATCAAAAACGAGTCGATGGATTGGGTGCCATTCAATCTATTTCCAGAACAACAGCGGGACTCCGCTTTGCAGTTTTCTTACAACTCGGATTGGGTTCGTTTGGACATTTCCGCGCAAGCGGCAGGTTTCGAATCCGTCCAACTTCGCTGGGAATGGACGGGCACCAAAGAGGAATTTTGGGCAATCGACGATGTGCAGCTCTTTGGGAGCAATCCCAAATTTGAGAATGCCGTCTGGGGCACTCAACCCGGCGAAGGCGATTTCAAGGACTCCCTCAGCGGTTGGGTGATTAATACGTTGGAAGGAGGAAATCGTAGAAACGCCAAATGGACTTGGGAGCCTTTTGGCTCACTCCAAAAGAGCTTGGTGGACAGTTTTTTGGAGCCATTTAGTCATCATCCCTATCTCAATTCATACTCCAACGAAAACGGCGCGATGGTATTCAATGCCGATTTTTTTACAACCGATGGACTATTTGCAGTTCCACCGGCGGACTATCCGTTCTACCATGTGGAATTGATTTCGCCGCCCATTGACTTGAGTCATGTGACCAAAGAAGTCAATGTTCGATTTGATCAATTGGTCATGAAAGGAGGACGCCAACCGATTGATTTTCCCTCGGTCACTTCGTTTTCGTATTCGATAGATAGAGCGCGGACTTGGTCGGCTCCCATCGCAATCAATGAGACCCTGCCCGTTGATTCTTTGCTGATGGACACGCAAGAGATTTCGCTGGTCGGAGCGGCAGGTGAAAGCCATGTTCGAGTGAAATTCATCTTTGCAGGGGAGTTATACTTTTGGGCAATTGATGATGTAATGATTGTCGAAAAAGATGATAATGACCTGCGCGTATTGCCCAATTTCTATGCGATTGCGCCCAATGCCATGACCCCTGCCTCGCAGGTGGAACGAATTGGTTTTCTGGCAGATGTCGAGAATTTTGGCGCCAACCCACAGACCGATGTCGTACTTTCTGTTCAGGTGGAAGACATGACCACGCAGCAATTGGTTTTTGAAGATACGCTCCAATATGGCACCATGCCCACGGGCGCTATTTTCGAAAATCGCTTCTTTAAAAGTACTTTTTTGCCTTCCGGCAAATCGGCTCGCTACCAAGTCAAACACCTCCTGACCTCTGACAGTTTG
>CALCJP010000236.1 GCA_937967625.1 uncultured Saprospiraceae bacterium | reverse complement strand
GTTGGAATCAGTTTTAGGAACTTCCACCGACGCCGAAGCGCAGACCTCAGATGTGATGCACTTGAGTAAAGTGATTCGCGAGAGTAAAGTGCCGGCGGTATTCATCGAAAGCACCGTGAATCCTAAAATGCTCAAGCAAATCGCCGACGACACCGGCGTCAAAATTGGCGGTAAATTATATGCAGATTCGATTGGAGATAAAGACAGCGAAGCGCCAACTTATATTGACATGATGCTTTACAACACCAACATCATCGTCAACGCGCTGACTGGCGAAATTCCAGAAGGGTTAGAAGAAAATGAAGAAAGCGGTACGAATTGGTTGTATTATGGCTTGTTGGCTTTGGCGCTTTTGATAGGGTCTGTTTTTGTTTTTAATAGAATTCAGGGGTAGTGATTGTTCTTCTCGACTCCGCTCGAAGAACGGTTACTAGAACCGGAGTCCGAGCGAAGCCGAGGACGAAATCAAAAGAAAATATAGTACTCATGGCAAAAACCATCACAGTAAAAGGCGTCTCGGTTTCTTATGGCAAGAAACGTGTCTTGACCAACATCTTCCTCGAAATAGAGTCGGGCAATGTCTATGGCGTCGTCGGACCCAACGGAGCGGGGAAGTCCACTTTGTTTAAAGCAATTTTGGGGTTGTTGAATGAAGACGCGGGTGAAGTTGAAGTATTGGGAGGTGCTATCGAAGAGGTGCGCAAACGAGTCGTTTATGTGCCGCAGAAAGACGATGTAGATTGGACATTTCCGGCAACGGTATTTGACATCGTGATGATGGGGCGCTATCCGCACAAAAAGATATTTGAGCGCCTCAGCAAAAAAGACAAACAAATCGCCACCAATGCCCTCAAAGACATGGGTATAGAAGACCTTCGTGACCGTCAAATCGGAGAGCTTTCAGGAGGGCAGCAGCAGCGGGTTTTTATCGCTCGTGCGTTGTGTCAGGAGGCAGAAGTCTTTCTTTTTGATGAACCTTTCGTTGGCGTGGACATCACTACGGAGGAACGCATTATTGAGATTTTGAAAAAATTAGCTTCGGAGGGCAAAACGCTTTTAGTAGTGCATCATGACCTTTCTTCTGTTCCTGAATATTTTAATAAAATCATCTTGCTCAATCAGCGCCTGATTGCCTATGGCGATACGGAGACTACTTTTACGCAGGAGAACATTCGAAAGGCGTATGGGGCGCAGTTGACGATTTTGCATAAGACGGGGTTGATATGAAATGAAATCGGGCAAGAAATAGTATTTCTTGCCCGATTATGGAATAGCTACTATTTCAATATCACTATCCGTTTTGAATGTGATTGATTTTTTAAAATAATCTTGACAAAGTAATGACCCGCACTAAATTCTGAGACATTTAAAACCGAACTTCCCAAAACACCTGCATGTCTCTTAAAGACCTTGCCTTCCTCATTCAAAACCTCAATACTGTAAGGTTCTCTAAATAATATGCTTTCAATATTCACCACACCTTGAGTCACAAGGGTCGGAAATATCTTAACCTGCTGCAATGCTGCTTCAGACACGGAAGAGGTACTTTCTAAAATAACAGTTGATGAGGAAGTACAATCATTGGCATCAGTAATCGTGAAGTCATAAGTTCCAGCCTCTAAATCAGTTATGGTAAAAGTCGTATCACCTGTATTCCAAAGAATCTTGTAGGGAGAAGTTCCCCCAGTCACAGAACCAATCTCAATAGTTCCATCTGAATTGGCACCAGTAGCTTTTATTACTGTTGGGGTAGGAATCGCCAATGGCGCTGGTTCTGTTAGGATGATTGTATCTTCACTAATGGCAAGTCTGGTGTCCACAATGGTAACTGTATATTGACCTGCTGCAAGGTTGCTGCGATCTGCAAAGCCCAAATCACCATTTTGCCAATAATACATATAAGGGGGATAACCTCCTTCTGCTTGAGCAAATACGCGACCATTGGAATCGCCATTGCATTGTATCTCTCTATTTGTACTTAAAGACACATTGATTTGACCAGGCTCGGTAAACTTCATTAGTTCTCTTCCAGAAAAGCCGTCGTCTCCAAAGAATAATAAAACGCTATCATTGAGCACCATATAATCTCTTGGATCAAAATTTCCTGAAGAGTTCTCGTTAGAGACGAAAAGTGTATTTTCTTCAGTACCATCTGTCTCCCAAATTTCATCTGTGAAGTTAGCGTCAGTAGTGAAATACAATCTATCGTTAAATGCTACCAATTTGTCTTTTTGACTCATTGAAAAAGAACCAGCACTACCTGGCGCAATATCCTTAAGCAAAAAAGTGCCATTTGTAGTACCATCACTTACCCATAATTCCTCTCCAGTGTCTATTGCTTTGATCCAAATGAATACTTTATCCTCTACTTTCGTAAAATATTCAAAACTTCCAAAGCTGCCAATTACAGCAGGATCAGTCAGCATCTTACTACCTATCTCCGTACCATCTGTAACCCATAACTGTTTAGCATTAACATCATCATACCCAACAAAAAAGAGCTTATTGCCAAGAGTAGTAAAGTCTTCAGTTTCATAGAAAATAGGAGCATCATCAAACCCTAAATTTGGATACTTTTCTTTAATCATGTACGTACCCGCCTCAGTACCATCCGAGAACCAAAGATCAAAAGACGCCTCAATATTGAAAAAGAATCCATGATCTGCTGAAATCAAATTATCGGGACGAGTTGGAGTATTATTTAAAATCTTAGTACCTGCCTCTGTACCATCTGACTCCCAAAGTTTAAAACCAGCAGCAAAATAAAGTTTACCATTAAAGGTAATAAAGTGTTGTGGATCGCTTCCACCAACACCAGAGGTTAAATCTTTTACCATTTTAGTACCTGCCACTGTGCCATCTGACTCCCAAAGTTCTGTTCCTCTTACGCCATCATCAGCAGCAAAGTAAAGCTTATCATTGAGGACAGAAAAAGCATTTTCATTATAAAAGCTACCACTGGCTCCAGAGAAAATATCCTTTATCTGTTCAGTTCCAGCCTCAGTTCCGTCTGACTTCCATAGCTCCAAACCGGTGGAACCATCCTTGGCGTAAAAAAGTAAATTACCCCCTACTTCATAAAAAGCCATAGCCTCACTATCTTCTTCTCCAGAGCGTATATCTTTGACAAGCAACGTACCTGATTCAGTACCATCACTTTTCCATAATTCTAAACCTGCGATGCCATCATCTGCAGTAAAGTAGGCTTCTCCGTTAATGACTATATGGTCTCCAGGATTTACTTTAGAGTCACCAAAGAAAGATGCTTGATCTATATCTTTTACCAAACTTACTTGCGCCCAACTGGAAATTATAAAAAGAGTGGATAAGAAAATGAGTGTTGGTTTTTTCATGAATGATTCAATTTTATTATAGATTATAAAATAGTAAGTATAGCAAAGATAAACCTTCAATTCAATTTATAACAAAAAAAAAACGAAACCTCGGCAAAATAATTTCTTGCCCATTGTCAATTTTTATCGCCTTTCGCCGAAAGGCGATAAAAATCAAAACTGCTTATAAGGAGACCTCGAAGCGAATTGAAGCCGCTCTTTCACTTGCTTGAAAGCCACTTTCCGAGTCAAGATAGGTCTCTCAATCTCGAAGTCAATATCATCAAAATAAGTTAATCCTTTTAGTGCTAAAACTGAGTTAGAATTAGGGTATTTGACTTCAAACGCTTCCAAATAAAATGAAAGCGGCAAATGCTCTAAGAGAAAATAAAAGTCATAGAAATCCTTTTGCCGATTGCCACTATGAGCAATTGCATTTAGTTTCATAGCACCAATGTCCTCAATTGAAGCCAACCTTAAAGCACCTTCTTTTATCAATGGTTTTACCAAAGCATAATCATGAGTGATGAAATCAGTTTTCACCTCATTGGTAAATCCTTTAAGAGTATTTGACGCTACGTAATCTGTAAAAAAATTGTAGGTCTTCGTAAGGTGCGTTTCCAAGTTTTGGGTGTCAATTGCATCGCGAGTAAACATATCTAATCAATAGATAAGCGATGCCCAATGTGCATAGCCAATGCTGTTCCACCCACTAAAAAAAATGAATCAAGTTTAGGATCGGATTGTAGTTGCTTTAGCAAAGCAAATGTTTCTGGCAATATGATTTCCTTATTCGTATATATCAATTGACAAAGTCTGATTCAAGAAAAATCTCTGTGAAATTTTTGTTTTTCTTATCCAATCGAGTGCTTGCAAGAGCAATAGAACGGATTTTTGATTTCCCATAAAACCGAACTATTTCTCTCCAGTCTTCCATATTGCCTCGCTCAATGACGCGCTCTACTACCACTACTGCCAATTTAGAGTAGTCAACTTCTTCCAAATTGTATTCCCAAAGAAGGTGTTTTCTAATAGATGGATTCGACTTCATGAACAATAAATTTACTCACAAAATAACAAATTTTGAGGAGAAAAGGTCAAAGTGGGCGCTTGATTTCTACAATATCACAAACTCCGTCCGCCGATTTCGTTGTCGCCCCTCATCCGTCTCATTGCTATCAATGGGTTGGCTTTCGCCAAATCCTTTAAACGACAATCGGCTCGCGGCAATGCCCTGCTCAATGAGCCAATCATAAACCGCTTTCGCGCGATCTTGAGAAAGTTGCTGATTGGCAGCGTCATCACCAACATCATCAGTGTGTCCGTTGATTTGGATGCGGATGGTAGATTCCTTTTCGAGGAGGTATTTGAGTTTCATCAGCTCGGTCATGGATTGCGAGCGCAGTACTGCCGAACCCGTTGTGAAAAATACATTTTTCAAAATCACGGGTTTGGGAGCAGGTGGCGGCGTAGTTGTTGTCGTAACCACTTCCTCTTTGACAGGTATTTTCTCTAAAAATATTTCCAAAAGGAATGGATCTGCGAGAGAGGTCATTTCCCGTAAGGAAAAATTTTCTGAATGAAAAAGGTAGCCTTTTTTAGAGACGTGCAAAGCAAAGTCACCACCCATCGGCAAGCACACCAACAGCGAACCTGATTTGCCCACATAGCCTTCGTAACTCGCCTCCTGAGTCGCCAAATCAGTCATTTGCGCAGTAGCCGATAATGGCTCTTTGGTTTGCGCATCTCTGATGATGGCTTTCACGTAAGTGACCTCATTGGCGCGCGCCGCTTTGGGCAATTCAAATTTGAAGATGTCCAAATTCACACGCGAATTAATTTGCTTAAATGGGTTTCCTTCCGCGACTACATCGCCATGTTGCTTTGCCAAACGGTCTGTTGCAAAGTAGGCGGTTTTTCCATCGCGCGCCACGAAAAGCGCACCCTCATGATCTTCTGTGTTAATCGGATAACCCAAATTTTCAGGTTCCGACCAAGAGCCGTCTTCTTGTAGTTTTGAGAAATATAAATCCGTTTCGCCCATGCCCGGATGTCCGTCCGACATAAAGTAAAGTGTCTCACCATCGAAGTGCATGAAAGGCGATTGTTCATCGCCCACGGAATTGATTACGTCGCCTAAATTTACGGGTTCTGACCATTTGTTTTTGGGCAAACGATTGCTCATCCAAATGTCTCTGCCGCCCTGACCGCCCTCACGAGCGGAGACAAAAAACAACGTGCGACCATCAGGTGAAAGCGAAGGTTGCGACTCCCATGCGCGCGAATTTATCGGCTTGCCCATGTTGCGCGGCTCCGTCCAACTATCACTACTGCCTTTTCTTCTGGAGTAAAATAAATCGCAACTGCCGTAGCTCCCTTTTCGATTGCAAGCCGTAAAAATGAACCACCGACCATCGGCAGAAAGGGTTTGCGCGCCCTCATTGAGCGAAGAATTGATGGCGTCCAATGGCTTCGCTATTGACCAGCCATTTGCCGTTCTTTGAGAGATGAAGAAGTTTTCATCGCCCCTTTCGTTGCGCGTGAAAATAAACGTTTCATCATCGGCTGAGATAGCGGGCAGATATTCTTGCAACATCGTGTTGATGCTATCCGAAAGTCGTTCGGGATTGTATGGGACGGGGTTGGCGTATGCTTTTTCCGCGAAAGCGGCATTTCGAATATAGGTCTTGGCGCGGCGCACACGTTTAGTAGGTTTAATTTCCTTTTTTAAGAAGGTATTGAAGTTTTGATTCGCTTTCGCGAAATGCTGCGATTTCCAATGAGCCATCCCGAGGTTGTAATATAGATCGGGATCATAGTCCGGAGCAATTATAAGGACTTCATCGTAAGCGCCAATTGCTTTTTCATAGTCGCCCATGTCGTAGTTCAGATTGGCTAAATTGATTTTAGCATCAATCAATTTCGGGTCTTCCTTTATCGCTTTCGCGAAAAATTTGAGTGCCCTTTCATGATCCCCTGCATTGGCAGATTCACGCCCAGATTGGTAGTATTTAAGTGCTCTTTTGGTGGTATTTTTCCGCGTCGAATAGCTCTGAGCAAAAACGCCATTGAAAGCAAATAGAAAAACAAGAAGTAAAAATATGCGAGACATTAAAATATATTATTTTTTCATGAGAGGACATCGTCTTAAAAAAACGACTTTTGAAAGAATTTTAGTGTTAAGACGCAAGAATGTCTGGAAGTGTTCGGTGTTCTTTTGTTGATGTTTTTTTATTCACCTTTCGGCAAAATGTGTCTTTAAGATAGCGCACCCAACGGCACGCCTCACGGAATGTGCATCAGAAATGCTACAAAGATATTGCTCCTAACCGAGCAAGCTACTTCATTGGGACAACAGTAAATCCCTCTTTCCGCAGCAAAGCAATCACTCCATCTTCGCCACTCAAATGTCCCGCACCAACTGCGAAAAAAGAAGAAGCTTTTGCCATTTCTTTTTTCATGGGTACGATCCAGTTGCGATTGCGATTGCCGAGGAGGACGTTATTGTACTTGGAGAGGACATCCTCTTCGTTGCTATTGATGAGTTCGTGCAAACCAAGAAGGTCTTGATTTTTGTAGAGTTCGACCATGGCTCCAAAATCGGCTTCTTCTGTACTACCGCCATTTTTGATGCCATCGACCAACATTTTCGCTTGTGCTTCATACGGAATGCTATCAAACATGCTCATCTGATATTGAATCGTTTCGAGACCATCGATTGGTTTTTTGGCGGCCTTTGCTTTGTCGGTGAGTTCCATTTCGTATGACTTGATTTCGTTCATAGAGATGCCCATCCCCTCACCTTCGGTCATTCCTTCTGCGGCAAACATGGACAAGATCATCGGTTTTACTCTTTCGAGAAATGCCAGTGGTAATCCAATATCTTCAAAATGATCTTCAACCAATTTATAGTCTTCCTTCGAGATCAAATCTCTAAGTCGTTTTCCTCCTTTCATGAAAGATTTCATGAGCAGTGAAAGCTGCGTCGTCATGTCAAACATCGACTCGGTATCTATCTCAAAAAATACTTGATCAGATTTGGCGAAAGCCTCTTCCATCACTTTCGTAAAAAAATAATCATCCTTGCCAATCATGTGAATGGTTCCGAAGAGATAGGAAGAAGTCGCGAGTTCGTTGCCACTGATTTCCCAAAGTAGGGAGTTTTCTTCACCGGTTGGAGCGTAGATTTTAGTGGCTTCGGCAACGGCTGTTTCTTGTGCAAATGAAGTCGTAATAAATAAAACAGCTATGAAGAGTGATAGTATTTTTTGCATATCGAATTAAAATTTCCTGTGTTGAGCATCGTCTCCTGAAAGGGACGATGCGGCTTTTGTATCGCATCGTCCTCTTCGAGAGACGATGCTCAACCTTGTTTGTTTAAGTGGGCAGGTTCTTTTCTATGTAATTAGTTAACTCAACAAAGTCATTCAACGAAAGTTGTTCGGGGCGTTGTTTGAAAAAATCGTCCACAGGGACATCTTTTATGAACTGTTTAACAGTATTGCGGAGCATTTTACGTCGTTGACTGAATGTTTGTTTTACGACTCTTTTAAACAGCTTTTCGTTACAGCCCAAGTCTTGATTTTCTTTTCGCGTCAGCCTGATGACGGAACTTTGCACTTTTGGCGGTGGCGTAAAGCAACTCTTATCGACATCAAAAAGCGACTCTCCGTCATAGTAGGCTTGAATCAACACGCTGATGACGCCATAGGTTTTGCTGCCGGGAGGCGCCACTACTCTATCTCCTACTTCTTTTTGAAACATGCCGACCATCTCAGGAATCAGATGTTTGTAATCCAACATTTTAAATAAAATCTGAGAGGAGATGTTATATGGAAAATTTCCAATCAGCCCAAATGGTTTTTGATCAAATAACTCATCCAATTTCAGCTTCAAAAAGTCCTCGCGGATGATGCTGTCTTTGACTTTTGGGTAATTTGCCGCTAAGGCAAAAACCATGTCTCTGTCTGCCTCAACCACTTTCAGATTGAATGGTAACTCCAGCAAAAAACGTGTCATATTGCCCGTGCCCGGGCCCACTTCCAAGACGTGGTCATAAGCGCCTTCCAAAGACAACCCATTCGCAATTTGCTCGGCAATGACGGGTTTATTTAAGAAGTGCTGTCCGTATGATTTTTTAGCTTTCATACCCCCTCCGCCCCCTGAAGGGGGAACTGTTTTTTTGTGGGCACCTTGATGAATGTCCCCCTTTGGAGGGGGATTAAGGGGCTGGAATTTACTCCCGAAGCAAGTTCGGGATGTGAATTCCACCCTCTGCCTTCCGGCATCTCCCTCCAAAGGGAGACAGCTTTTTGAGTCATCTCAGTGCTTAATTAGTTATGATTCTTTATTTCAATCCGTAGCCTGAGCCTGTCGAAGGCGGAAGCATTTGTAACCGCCTTCGACAGGCTCAGGCTATGGTCAGTTATTCCTTATTCGCCAACTGCCCGCAGGCGGCGTCGATGTCCTTTCCTCTACTTCTTCTGACGGTGACGGTGACGCCTCTTTCATTTAAGAATTTGGCGAAATCATCTATGCGATGTTCGGCAGATTTCAGGAAAGAAACGCCGTCAATCGGATTGTACTCAATGATATTGACCCTTACGGGAAATTTCTTACACAACGGCAACAACTTCCGTGCATCATCAATTCCATCATTGAAATTTTGGAAAGTGATATACTCGTAGCTGATTCGATTTTTTGTTTTTTGATAAAAATATTCAAGCGATTCCATCAGGATGGACAAGTTGTTTTGTTCGTTGATGGGCATGATTTGGTCGCGTTTGGTGTCGTCGGCAGCGTGGAGTGAAAGTGCGAGATTGAATCGCACTTCGTCATCTGCTAATTTCTTAATCATCTTGGCGATGCCCGCTGTACTGACTGTAATGCGTCGTGGAGAGAAGTTCAATCCTTTTGGATTGGAGATGAGTTCGACGCTTTTGAGGGTGTTTTTATAATTGAGCAGCGGCTCGCCCATGCCCATGTAAACGATGTTGGTGAGCGGATGGTCGAAGTGTTCGAGGCATTGCTCATTGACGAGGACGAATTGATCGAAGATTTCGGCGGCATCAAGGTTTCTTACGCGTTTCATCTTTCCAGTGGCGCAAAACTTACAACTCAAACTACATCCCACTTGCGTGGAAACGCAGACCGTAAATCGCTTATCTCGCGGCACGGGAATTAGCACTGACTCAATGAGGCTGCCATCATGGAGTCGAAAACGACTTTTGATAGTGCCGTCCGCACTTTTCTGAACAGTATCGGTTTCGATACTATTGATACAAAACTCGGCTTCTAACTGCTCTCGAAATGATTTCGAAAGACTCGTCATCGTCTCAAAACTTCTCGCGCCTTTTTTCCACAACCACTCTTCGATCTGTCGCGCACGAAATTTCTTTTCCCCCATCTCCACAATGGCTTGCTCTAATTCAGCGCTGTCTAATTTGCGAATGTCTTTTTTGACAGAAGTTTTGTCCATGAGGGCAAAGATAGTGGTTTGTTTAGAAGCTGTTCAAATTCATTTAAAAAGCTGCAAATGACCTAAAATCAAACCTGATTTCACCAAAAAATAAATCCGTAGTGCAGCTATGCATTGATTTTTTGGATTACTCAGAACCGTTTTTATCTCATTTTCGCTTCTTTTAAATAAAATTGAACAGCTTCTCAGAGATGAAAATGAATACCGAGATTTAGGGATTTTAACAGAAATATTGGCGGCAGCACATTTTCCGTAAGGGAAATAATATTAAATAATTTATTTTATAAAATACTGATTTTCAATGATTTGAAAATCGAATTGAATCAAATTGTAGATTTAGCGTTAAGCAGAAGTCGATCTTATTGTAAAAAAAACATTTTCCCCAATGCTGAAAAATAATACCTTTGTTTCCGTTAAATAAGACTTCCTGCCTTTTAATTTTTTTTGAACTGCTCTTCCGATTAGTACAATTCTTAAAAGTAAATAGACTCAGGTCTAATTTTAAGAGACCCGAGACCCCTTTTATTCCCCGGTTTCACGTTAGTGACAATCAGTCCCCCCAAGTGTGATTAATTAATTAATTAATCCAACAACATCTCTATGGCTGCTGCCGGTTGAATGAACTTGCCTGTGTGAGTCGTTTGATCAGTCTCTGTCCCGGTTTTATGAAGTATTTCATACGCCTGTTTGGTATCCAGTTTTGGATAAATACTTTTCATTACACCCACCAAACCAGAGACATACGGCGCTGCCATGGAGGTACCGTTGAAAAACTTGTACTTGCTCCCCGGAATGGTCGAATAGACCTTCACGCCCGGCGCTGCAACGCCCATCTTCAAATCTTGAACGGTATTGGAAAAATGCGATTTGCGAACCATCGTATCGACGGCACTTACCGCAATGACTCCTGGTGTGTTGGCAGGGGAATAGCTTTTCGCATTTCGATTAGAGTTACCTGCTGCGACGACGACTATGGCGCCTGACTCATTGGCGTACTCAACTGCTTTCACATAAGCACGTTGGCGAAATTTGGTCGAAAGACCGCCCAAAGAAAGGGAAATCACATCCGCTCCCGCATCAGCTGCTTCGGTCATTCCTTTGATGATTTTGCCTTGTGTGCCAGCGCCAGCTGGGTTGAGCACTTTGATGCTCGTGACTTTTACAAATTGGTTGTCGGGCGCGAAAGAGGCGATGCCGATTCCATTATTTGAAACGGCGGCGGCGATGCCGGCACAATGGGTGCCATGACCAATTGGGTCGTTGTTGTAGCGGTTATCGAGGGAGTGAAAATTATCTTTTAAGTCCTCATGTTCGGCATCGACGCCTGTGTCCAAAATGGCGATCAATGCTCTTTTTTGTGGCTTAATGCCAGAAGCAGTTAAGCGCTCATAGAGCTTTTCGACATTCATCTTTTCGAAGCCCCAAATTTCATTGATGGCGGGGTCGTTCATCATGGACTTGCGGTCATTTCCCGAAGACTTGTCCCGAACTTGCTTCGGGAGGGAGGAAAAATCTGCGCTCATCGGGTCTAACTGAATCACCTCATTGCCCTCTACCCAATCGACCAATTTGGAGTTCATCAACGCGTCTTCAATTTCTTTCAACTGGCTGAGTTGCCCATCTGGAACGTTAACCAAAAAGTAGTCATCCAAATCGGTGCTTTGACCCCTTTCGGGGAAAAATGCACGCTCGAAAGTAAGGTTGTATTTATCTGTAATGGCTTTGAGTTCGACCATCGAGTGACCGTTTGCGACTTCGATGAGTAGCTCGCCATTTTCCGCTAAGGGGATATTTGAATTGGAAATTTGATCTGAAACAGTTTCGACCTTTTGCGGAAAAGTATTCGCTTGCACTTGGCTATAGACCAAATACCAACCCGCCATCACCAAAGTGAAAGCAGTGGCATACACATTCTTGCGATTTCGCGTAAGCGTGAATAATAGACTCGCGCTACCCAAAACCAATAGGTCGCGAAAAGCGGTGGCAAATTTATATTCTACCTGAGCATCTGCGGTCAACATGGCGTAGGCATACATGCCCATCCCCAACATAAAAAGGAGTTGGAGCAATGGGCTTGCTTCTTTTTCGCTGTAGAAAATATAGAGTCCTAATCCAATTAATGCGACGAGAAAACCGGTGGTGTACATAAGCGGTTTGTTTTACCCTTGACTTTGCTTGACCCCCTGACCCCCAAATTGGGGAACCAAGTGGTTCGATCAAGGAGGTTAACTATAAAACAGGTACCCTTTTCACTGGTTTTCTTCCATCAAAAATTTTTAAAGAAATTTTTGAGCAAGAAAATTTGGAACTTTTGCAAATCTTTAAAACCTGCAACTTCCAACAGCTAATTTAGGTTCCCCCAATTTGGGGGTCAGGGGGTCACCGCCGTTTGTCTGCAAATTTCATTCGATACTCAGCTCGGACTTTTCCTTTTTTGATGCTCTCCAATTTGCGTTTGATTAAGCGACGTTTTAGCGGCTTTAATTTTTCGGTGAATAAGACGCCTTCGATGTGGTCATATTCATGCTGAATCACGCGGGCATTCATGCCGGTGTAGATTTCATCATGTTCAACGAAGTTTTCGTCCACATATTTGATACGTACGATTGGTGGGCGGGACACATCTCCTCTGACATCGGGAATGCTCAGGCAGCCTTCTTCCATTGGTTCTTCTTTGCCGTTTTCTTCAATGATTTCGGCATTGATGAATGCTTTTTTGATGCCTTTGAACTCTGATTCGTCTTCTTCCGCAACTGTCGAGTCCACCAAGAAAATTCGAATAGGTAGTCCGATTTGAGGGGCGGCGATACCGATTCCGCTGGCATTGTACATGGTTTCCCACATATTTGCCAAGAGGGTTTCTAACTCAGGGTAATCTTTATCAATCGCGGTTGCTACTTTTTTTAATACCGGATGTCCGTAACCGTAAATACTTAATATCATTTGTATATCGTGATTCGTAATTTGTTGATTTGTGATTCATTTTATTTCGCTTTCGCGAAATGGGCTTATTTAGCGAAAGCGAAATAATAATCTCAGGCTGGAAGCCTGAGGTACATTCCGTCTCTCGTCCAGCGAAGCGACCGTCTTCCGTCCACCGTTTTCCTACCATTTGTTTTGCTGCATCCACTCTTCTAAAATCAGCGCAGCACTTACCTTATCGACGAGCGCTTTGTCTCTTCTTTTTTTCTTTTTGGCGCCGCTGTTAAAGATAATCTTTTTGGCTTCAACGGAGCTGTATCGCTCATCTTGCAATTCGATTCGTAACTCAGGGAATGCTTTATTTACTTTTTTGATGAATTTATACATTGCTTCTGCCACATGGGTCGGGTTGCCGTCTTTATGCAATGGCTCTCCGAAAATGACGCATTCTACCTCCTCTTCACTCAAATATTTTTTCAAAAAATCCATCAACTCGCCTGTCGGAATGGTATCTAAACTACTCGCAATAATTTGCAACGGGTCGGTCACCGCGATGCCGGTTCGTTTCATGCCGTAGTCTATTCCGAGTATTCTTGCCATAAGTAGCGCCCTCCCGATAGCTATCGGGATATTTGGGTGGAAATTTATGCTGTAATTGTATCGCATCGTCCTCTTCGAGAGACGATGCTCGACTTGATTTTTTAAAGTATCGGATTCTTCCAAAGAATCCGATAATGAGTACAATCTACTCTTTGAAATAGTTCAAAATATTGGTCTTGATACGATTGTCTATATCTGAGACATCGGCAGGCACGAAAGTGTTACCCGTGATTTTTTCGTACAATTCCACATACCGCTTCGTCACCTGATTTAAAAAATCATCGGGCATGACAGGCATCTTTTGTCCTTCTTTTCCTTGGAAGCCATTTGCCATGAGCCATTCTCTCACAAATTCTTTTGAGAGTTGCTTTTGGCGTTCGCCTTTTTTTTGCCTTTCGGCATATCCTTCTTTATAGAAATACCGCGAACTATCTGGCGTATGAATTTCGTCAATCAGAAAGATATTTCCGTTTTTCTTTCCGAACTCATATTTCGTGTCAACGAGAATCAAACCGCGCTCGGCAGCCATCTCGGTGCCTCGCTGAAAAAGTCCTCGTGTGTATTCTTCCAAAACTGCATAATCGCGCGCGCCAACGATGCCTTGCTTGATGATGTCTTCTTTTGAGATGTCCTCATCATGCCCTTCCTCTGCTTTGGTGGCAGGCGTGATAATTGGCTCAGGGAATTTATCTGCTTCTTTCATTCCGTCAGGCATTTTGACGCCGCAAAGAATTCTTTTCCCTGCTTTGTATTCGCGCCAAGCATGACCGACCAAGTAGCCTCTGATGACCATTTCGACTCTGAATGGTTCGCATTTGAGACCGATGGCGACATTGGGGTCGGGAGTCCCCATGAGCCAATTGGGACAGATGTCTGAGGTAGCTCTCAAAAAGTGCGTGGCTACTTGATTAAGCACTTGCCCTTTGAATGGAATCGGTCGGGGCAACACATGGTCAAATGCCGAAATCCGATCACTTGCTACCATTACCAACATATCGTGGACGGAGTACACATCTCGCACTTTACCTCGATAAAATGAGCTTTGATTGGGCAACTTAAAGTTGGTTTCTCCTATGCTTTTTTGAACGTCTGCCATGCGTTTTGATTTTAGAAAGCGCAAAAGTAAGTATTTCCTTTGTTTCTGAGTTGGAGTGGTTGCCAGGTTACCATTGTTGCCAAGTTACCGTAGTTGCCGGGTTGCCGTAGTTTTTTATTCCGCTTTCGCGAAATAACGTTTTATCTTTATAGAGGGTATGGCATGGGCACACGTGGGAAAGCTCCAGCGGAGCGAAAATATTCGTAGCAAAACGAATAGGTTGACGCAAAAGCCCCAGCGGGGCGATCATGTGCTCTTAATATTATCGCCCCGCTGGGGCTTGAACCTATTACTCAGCTGAATCTTCTACAAATATGATCGCCTCTCCGAGGCTTTCCCAGATGTTTACATGTCATAACTTTCCAAAATATGAACCCTTTCCAGCATTAGTAAACGTTTCACCTCTTTGGAGAGGTAAAACACTATTTCCCGAAAGGGAGAGAAAAACTATATTTGTATTCAAAAAAATCATAATTGATGAAAAGCGACCTTACCGAAATTCAAACGACCCTCAAAGATTTGCTCAAAGCGCAAGCACCTGCCCTCAGAGTGCGCCATGATGAAGAGAAAAAGTTTGAAAGTTGTGGCACTAAAGAGGTGATGCAAGGCAAGCAAAAAGTGGATGGACATTACTTCGCATCAGTGATTCCGAAACCGAAAGATATTCGATTGTATTTCTTTCCGATTTATACGCATGTGGATCAATTCGATATTTCTGCGGAAGCAAAAAAGGCATTGAAAGGGAAAAGTTGTTTTCACATCAAAAAATTAAGCCCCGAGTTGGAGGTAGAAATTAAGGGGATGATTGAGAAGGGAGTAGCGTTGTATAAGAAAGATGGACTCATATAACTTTTTGTTACACAGATATCCACAGAGGAGGCACAGAGGCTCACAGAGACTTTTATTGGAGGGTGAATCTTTTTAGACCTTTCGTTAGGAGTTTGACATTGAAGTTGATTAATAGTCCAATTGGCATTTTTGCAAACTTCAAATACGTGAGCACTTGGGCATGATGAACCTCAGTTATTGATTCAACGCTCTTTAGTTCGATAACGATTTTTTCCTCCACGAGGATGTCGATTCGATATCCTTGATCTAACTTAATGTCCTTGTAAATCACTGATACTGGAACTTCCGTTTTCACTTTCAAATTGGCATTCTTCAATTCGTGAACAAGGCAAGTTTGGTAAGCAGACTCTAACATCCCAGGTCCTAAATTCCTATGTACTTCTATAGCACAGCCTATTATTTTTTGAGTAATTTCATTTAGATTTCTCATAGTAAATATCTCTCTGTGAGACTCTGTGTCTCCTCTGGGAATCTCTGTGTACCCCTTTAAACCTGCCCTCCCAAAAACATCAAAATCTCATCAATATACTGCCGGTGGTTGGCGAGGCGAGGCACTTTGTTTTGACCGCCATATTTGCCTTTGGAGCGCATCCAATTGACGAAGGTGTCGCGAGGCAAGACGTTGAGTTGGAGTTGCTCTAAAGCCATATTGCCAGTGCGCTTGGCTTCGTAGTCGGAGTTGAGTGCTTGTAGGTTTTTGTCCAATAGCTCGTTGAAAATACGCATATCGGCAGGCGCTCTTTCGAATTCGATGAGCCATTGATGACCGCCTTTTCCTTCATCTTGAAAATAGACTGGGGCGACGGTGTATTCGTTGACGATAGTGCCGGTTTGGCGGCAAGTTTTAGCGAGAGCAGCGTCGGTATTTTCAACCATTACTTCCTCTCCGAAGGCATTGACAAATTGCTTGGTGCGCCCCGTTATTTTGATTCGATAGGGCGACGTGGAGGTAAACATAATCGTATCTCCAGGCAAATAGCGCCATAGTCCCGAATTGGTCGAAATGACGATGGCGTAGTTTTTTCCTAACTCGACTTCATGCAGCCCGACGGCTTTGGGGAACTCTTTATTCCACTCATTTGCCGGAAGGAATTCATAATAAATGCCCGTGTCCAAAAAGAGGAGCATGCCTTCTTCATTGGGGTCATCTTGCGCCGCGAAGTAGCCTTCAGAAGCATTATAAATCTCTTGATAAATGAAATCTGATTTTGGCAAAAACTCCTTGAATTGCTCCCGATATGGTTTAAAACTCACGCCACCATGCATATAGACTTGTAGGTTGGGCCATACCTCATGGATATTGCTTTTACCTGTTTTTTCTAAAATCTTTCTGAACAAAACGACCACCCACGTAGGTACGCCGCCAATCATTCCGACATCTTCTTTGGGAGCGATATTGGAGATGCGTTCGATTTTGGCCTCGAGGTCGGGCATGAGTGCCGTTTCCATATCTGTTGCGAAATTGGAATGAGCAATGCCCGGCAAATTCTTCATCATGATAGCTGAGATGTCTCCAATTTTTGATTTTGGATTGCCTTCTGCTGGCGTGATTGAGCCGCCCATCAAAAGATTTTTTCGACCGATTCCGAAGAGGTTTAATTTCGGATTGTTGTCATACAGCATCGACATCGAATGCCAACAACTACGAATGTGGCAGTAACGAAGATTGTCATAAGTGACTGGAATGTATTTGCTTCGAGCATCGGTTGTTCCGGAAGATTTGGAAAACCATCGGACACGCCCAGGGTAGAGCACATTTTGTTCGCCCAAAATCATTCGATTGATGTAGGGGCTGAATGCTTCGTATTGTTGGACAGGAACTCGTTCGCGATATTGCTCGGGGGTGGTTATTGATTTGTAGCCATAAATTTTGCCCCACTCGGTAGCACGAGCAGTGCGAATCAACTTTTCGAATAGGGCGGCTTGCACGTCATGCGGATGCTCTCGAAATCGGTCAATGCGCCCCATTCGCAACTGATAGTATTGCCTGAATGCCTCATTGATGAGCTTTCTCATGACTCAAAATTTTGACTAAAAATAGTCAAAACACTTGAAAACCAATCATTCAAAAGAATGAAAATGAAAATTAGAATGAAAATAAAAAGAAGGAGTAAAGGTTGGATTCAATTTCAAACAATTCATTCACTTTCGTGAAATGATGGTATTTCACGAAAGTGAATGAAGATGATTAAAAATTAAAACCAACGGAGCCTTGAAAAATTAGGCTATTGTCTTTGTCGTCGCGTGTGACATTTTGTTCTGCCTGTGAAAAATCAGCTGAATTTTTGGTCGAATCTAGCAAGCCATATTGAACTCGCGCGCTGATATAAAGTCCTCGATTCACGAAGATATTGATTCCTGCTACTGCATCTAATGTGAAGAAATTGTATGGATTGACATCATTGCCCTCTTCACTGAAATAAAAAGCACCAACGGAAGAAGGAACAGTCAAATCATTGGCTGTTGCTCTTTCTTTAACTGTAATCGTCTCGGCTTCCTCTCCTACTTCGCCAACTCTATCGCTGTAATAATTATGATCTAAAGTCAGACTAACATCTGAATTCAAAGCGTCGGAAGAAAATGACAAATCACCTCTCCCTCTTGAATAGACCAAAAGACTTGGCGCTACCCCGGCAGAGACTTCGATCCAATTGGCAATACGCCCGAAAACAGTAATCGGAAAATCAATATGGCTATTCGTGACGGTGATTTCAGTGGTTCGCATGCCCGTGTGGGTGATGCGGCGATCTCCTCTTTCCAGCGTCAGGTAAGAGGCACCATTAAAGCTATTTCGAGTTCCTTTTTGGTTGTACAAAAATTCGGCTCTAGCTCCCCAGATGTCTGTAAAATTTCGACTAAACGAAAAACCAATATGGAAGCCACTGTTGTAGTCAAATGCTTCTCCTTCTTCGAGATTGTCGGTTAGGTTGGTATTGTAATTCATCCCCGTGCGAAAGCCAAAGGAGTTTTGGGCATTGGTGCTTACGCAAAATAAGCAGGCTGCCAAAAGAGCGAAACAATTCTTTATCATGATTTCTTTTTTTGAAATTTTCAGCAAAAAAATGGAATGCGCGGCGCATATCAAATTTTAGGCGTACTTCATTTTCGCTTTCGCGAAATAACTTGTCCCGATTGATCGAGAGGGACGTCTCCCAAAAAGATGGCTTTCTTTTTTCCTTTCGGAAAATGAAGTTGCTTGATATTTTATTCCCCGAAAGGGGGAGAAGATTAAAGTCCTAAAGACACCCCATCTTTCTCAGAAATCAATATCGTTCTCAACTCAGAAGCACGCGTATCAATATCAACTGCACTATTCTCCAAACGCAAAACCCCACGTGGACAAACTGCCGCACAAACCCCAC
>CALCJP010000235.1 GCA_937967625.1 uncultured Saprospiraceae bacterium | reverse complement strand
ACAATACGCTCTACTAAAACAAGCCAAACATTAAGAATAACTAATTCATTAACCCTCTAAACTTTTTAAATCATGAGGTTACTAAATCAAAACAGGTCGCTCGACCTAAGTTTTATCAAACATTCCTTTTCCCAAATGGGGGGGGGGCTTTAATTCATCACTAAAATTCATGTTGCTGTTTGCGCTCTTTGGGCTTGCAGCGGGGTGTGCGAAGGAGGAGGTTCGGATTGTTAATGACTCCTCGGTTGTGGGTACAATTTCTGAAAGGGCGGACTGGGATTGTGATTGTAAAGTTTACATTGTTGGAGGATCAGGATATCAAGCTCTGTTTATATCCAGTGGAATTAACCTTAATTCAGGAGACCCTATACACCAAAACGATGTTATTACAATGCAATCTTCTGACCCAGATGCTTTTGTTACTCTACGTATATTATGTTCCAAAGGTCAAGGAGAAGAGGCACAAATTTGTTCAGATGAGACTTGCACTTTAAACTTTAGTGAAGGGAATACAACGGCATCCCCATTTTTCGTCACATTTAACGCTAATGAATTAGAATGTGTTGACACATTCGGTTCGATTAATTAACCAACTTGGCAACAATTAGTTAGAAACTAATTGTTGCCATTTTTTATGAAAATAATCACACTATTTTTCGGCTGTATTTTGGGGGCTTCAATTTCGGCTCAAAACTCTTTCAATAAAGAGATTAATCATTCTGTATATCAATATGTTAACATGAAGACTAATCAAGATAATGTATATATCCTTGATGGTCTTTCAAATAAAGAAATAATTAATCCTATTGATTCAAATTTATTACTAATAAAGTTGGGAACCAATGGTAGTTTTAAAAATGGATATGAATTAAACTTTTCAGATAGCCTTTTATCAGGAACTCATCTTTTTAATGCACAAGGAGACTATTTTGCTGGTTCATGCTTAATCGTTTTTGACGCTATACCTTTTGTAAATGAACATTATGGAATTGTTTTTTGTGGCAATCTAAATACCAACGAATTTTGGTCAAAAAGGATTTCAGAATCTGTTTTCTATACAAAGCCAATAATTACCAATTCAAATCAACTTATTACTACAAATAGCTACGGTTTTATTGCTTTAGGTAATACTAAATCAGGTTTAACTTCATTCAGATTAAATGATGGAAAGGTTCTTTGGTCAAATTCCTATAAAAGTTCAACCAATGATACTTATCTATCATTCGACACTGGAATAGAACAAGGAAACGATAATTTAGTAGTTGGTGGAATTACTTCTTTCGCAAATAACATTGCTTCCACCATTTCTATTTTATCAAAAAATGGGGAGATAGAAAGTAATATTGTATTAAATCATCACTTCTTTAGAGAAATAAGCTTTTTAAGCAATCAAAATATTAGTGTTGACCAATCAGACAACATTTACGTAGTTGGACAGATCTCCCGCGACTCAGCGGATTGGCTCTACCCCAACGACCGCGAAGGCTTTATCGCCAAATTCTCCCCTGACCTTGAACTCATCTGGGCAAAACGCCTCAGTGCCGAAAACTTCGAATTTGAAGGACTCAAACATCGCGTTTTCCCAAACGGTGATGTCCTTTTTGTTTATAATACAGATGGCGATCTCCCAGTCATCGTTGGTAAAATGGATACTGACGGCAACCTGCTGTGGCACCGAGGCTACTCCTTTTTCAATCCCGAAGTCGATATAGGAACGGACGGCTCCATCTATTTTCTAAGCAGTAAAACCTACAACCCAGACGGCACTTCCTACCCCGCTACCATTTTGGCGAAAGCCGATCCGAATGGCGATATTGATGGCTGTCCTCAATTTGATGCTTGTTTGCAGTTGTTTGATATGGATATTTCTTACTCAGAGCATGATTGGATTCGGGAGCCGGCAGATACTTTTGGGTCAGTGCCTTTTACCGTCGAGCCATTTTCGGTGACGGTCGAAGACCACTGCGGCACCCCTCCCCCTCCCAACGCAAATTTCCACCTCCCCGACACCATCTGCCAATCCGAATGCCTCCGCCCCGATAGTTTATACAACTTCTTAGCCCACGGCGTCGAGTGGACGATTACCGACCCTGATGGCAATCAATCTACTACCAGCGACACCTCGTTTCGCTTTTGTTTTGAGACACCCGGCAAGTGGCAGATTGAGCAAGAAGTATGGCTTCTCGGCTGCTCTGAATTTTTCACCAGAGACCTTTTTGTGCTGGACGCAGATATGAATCTATCATTAGGCAGCGACTCCACATTGTGCGAAAGCACCCCTTTCCGGCTTTCGCCGAATGCAGACAGAACACTTCGCTCTTTTCTTTGGCAGAATGGCGATACTGCTGATTTTCAGACCATTACAAATTCAGGAATTTACACTTTAAGAGCTTCTGATGGCTTTTGTGAACAAACTACTCAGGTAGAATTGACATTTTTGGAAGACATCATTTCAGGCGATCCAATTCGCTTGCCGAATGATACGACGCTTTGTGAAGACTTGCTGCCGCTAGTGCTTCGACCGCAAAGTGATTATGCCAACGAGTTCTTTTTGAATGACGATGATTTACCGAAAGGCGAATTTAATTTAAGCCAATCGGGCAGCTATCAAATCCGTGCTTTGATTAATAATTGCCCTGTTTCAGCCACTTACAATTTGGAAGTCACGGGTTGCGAGGTGCCGATTTTTATTCCTTCCTCCTTTAGCCCCAATGATGATGGAATCAATGACGTCATCGAAGCTTTTGGTTCTGAACACACGCCACTTCGTTTGGAGATTTTTGACCGCTGGGGCGGAATGCTGTTTCAAACCGACGCTGCTCCTTTTGCTTGGGATGGTGGTGAGGCAGCGGCTGGGGTTTATGTGCTCGTGTTTCATTATTTGAATCAACGGAATGGGAAAGAGGAGTCGGTGGCGGTTGATGTGACGCTTGTTAGATAGTATGGAACGCTGATGACGCTGATTATCATGAAGAGCACTGTTCTGCGAAAATCAAGACAATCAGCGTCATCCGCGTTCCATACCACCCACACATAACCCCATTTGACGAAAGTCAATTAAAAAAAAATCAATCCGTTCCAAAATCCATCCTTTCTATCTATTTTTGCAATCCGAACTTTTTGAGCAGTAATTTTGCTTTTGATTAGGGATGATGAGTTAGTATGAACCCGAGTTCGACAAACTCACCCTCCGAAAATTGTAAAAATCATTTCGACGTGGTAAAAATCGGACAAGTTGAGTTAGGAGAATTTCCGCTGTTGTTGGCGCCGATGGAGGACGTAAGCGACCCGCCGTTTCGGGCACTTTGCAAAAAACAAGGCTGCGACATGATGTACACCGAGTTCATCTCGGTGGAGGGATTGATTCGTGATGCGCGCAAATCAGTGGAGAAATTAGACATCTACGATGACGAGCGACCGGTTGGCATTCAAATCTTTGGAGCGGAATTGGACTCCATGCGTCGCGCTGCCGAAATCGTCGAGGAAGCAAAACCGGAAGTTTTAGATATCAACTTCGGTTGCCCAGTCAAGAAGGTGGTTTGCAAAATGGCTGGTGCAGGCATTCTGCAAGACATAGACCGAATGGTGGAGTTGACGGATTATATTGTGAAGTCCACCAATTTGCCGGTAACGGTCAAGACACGTCTCGGATGGGATGATCAAACGATTAAAATTGAGGAAGTCGCGGAGCGATTGCAAGACGTCGGCATCAAAGGACTGTCGATTCATGGGCGCACGCGCAAGCAGATGTATAAAGGCGAGGCAGATTGGACTTTGATTGGTAAAATCAAAGAGAATCCGCGAATCCACATCCCCATTTTCGGAAACGGAGATATTAATTCGCCACAAAAAGCGGCGGAATATCGCGACCGCTATGGCGTCGATGGCATTATGATTGGGCGAGCGAGTATTGGCAACCCGTGGATATTTTCAGAAATCAAGCATTATTTTGAAACTGGAGAAATCCTTCCTCCCCCGTCTACCTACGAAAGAGTCAGAATGACCCGCGAACATTTGGAGCGCTCACTGGACTGGAAAGGCGAAAAATTAGGCGTCGTAGAAATGCGTCGTCACTATGGTCAATACTTCAGAGGTCTGCCTCATTTTAAACCATATCGAAAACTTTTAGTGACCGAATACGATCCCAAAATACTTTTTGAAATTTTAGATCAAATTTTAGATAGATTTGCGGATACGGAGGCGATTGTGACGCCTTTGGTGCTTTCGAAGTTGAAGGGGTGACCCCCTGACCCCCAAATTGGGGGAACCTAAAGTTGAAACTTCGGGGTATTAGAATTTCAACCTCTACAAAAGTTGAAGTATTTAGAACTTTAGTAAAGCTTAAAATACCATAGTGTTACAGCAATCAATCGCTTGGTTCCCCCAATTTGGGGGTCAGGGGGTCAAATCAAAAAAAGAGCAAACGAACAAAAAGAGCAAAACAAAAAACTTTGGTATTCAACATTCAACAACACGAGCGGAAGATTTTTCAAATCATCAACGAAACAGCTGAGGAATTGGGCTATCCGACCTATGTCGTCGGGGGCTATGTGCGCGACCGATTGCTGGCGCGGCAATCAAAAGATATGGACATCGTCTGCGTAGGAAGTGGGATTCGGCTTGCGCAAAATATTGCCGCGAAATTGCGCCCCGTTCCGCAGATTGCAGTGTTCAAACGATTTGGAACAGCGATGCTCAAACACAAAGATTTAGAGATTGAATTCGTTGGCGCTCGAAAGGAAAGCTACCGAAGCGATTCGCGCAAACCTTCGGTAGAGGATGGCACTTTGGAGGATGATCAAAACCGCCGCGACTTTACCATTAATGCATTGGCGGTAAGCCTCAATGATGGCGATTTTGGAAGTATCGTTGACCCATTTGATGGACTGACTGACCTCGAAAATAAAATCATCCGTACCCCTCTCGAACCAGGGAAAACCTTTTCAGATGACCCCTTGCGGATCATGCGCGGCATTCGTTTCGCAACGCAGTTGGAATTCCTCATTGAGGAGGAAACCATCCAATCCATTTCAAAATATCGCAATCGGCTCAATATCGTTTCGCAAGAGCGAATCGCTACGGAGCTGAATAAAATCATGCTTTCGCCAAAACCCTCGATTGGCTTCAAGTTGATGCTCAAAACAGGGGTGCTTGAAAACGTATTGCCCGAACTCCTCGCCCTCAAAGGCGTCGAAGTGCGCAATGGCATCGGGCATAAAGACAACTTCTACCACACCCTCAAGGTGTTAGACAATTTAGCTGAAAAATCAAACAATCTTTGGCTCCGTTGGGCTGCCCTTCTCCACGACATTGGCAAGGCACCCACCAAACGATTTCATCCTGAACATGGTTGGACTTTTCACGGACACGAGGCAGTTGGCGCAGCGATGGTGCCGCGCATTTTTAAGAAATTGAAATTGCCCCTTGACGGGAAAATGAAATATGTCCAAAAAATTGTGGCACTCCACCAGCGCCCCATGAAACTCACCACCGAGGAGATTTCTGACTCCGCTGTGCGCCGCATTCTTTTTGAAGCAGGTGATGACATCGAAGACTTGATGACCCTCTGCAAATCGGACATCACCAGCAAAAACGAAAAGAAAATTCGCACCTACTTAGCCAATTACGAATTGCTACAAGTGCGCATGAAGGAACTCGAAAAAAGCGACCAACTGCGCAACTGGCAACCACCCATCACCGGCGAGATGATTATGGAAACTTTCGGAATCGCGCCTTCGCGCAATGTCGGGATCATCAAAAACCACATTCGCGAAAGCATTTTGGATGGAGACATTCCTAATGACTACGAGGCAGCTTTTGAATTGATGATTCAAAAAGGAAAAGAATTGGGTTTGGAAGTAGCAGAGAAGCGCTAAGTAGCGCCCTCCCGATAGCTATCGGGATATTTGGGCGAAAAAATAATAATGCTCAAAATTTAAGGTGAGTTTTCGTTTTGCTCAATTGATTTCGCGGATTATCAATCCGCGTTACGTTTCGCGAAAGCGAGTACCTGCTCCCAATCCGCCTCATAATATTTCCGCACTCCTTCCAATTCCTCCGGCGAAATAATCGGCTCCTTACTTACCCACGAATCGGGCACCAACAACGCCCCATACAAAATCGGATATCGAATCGTCGAAAGCATAATTAAAAACAAGCGGTGTAAAACTGGATTTTGCGTCACGCGCCGCTTTCGCAAATCCACAAATTGACTCACCCATCTGATGACGCGCAACTGTTTCAAATTATAGGAAGTATGCTTCCGTGCGAGATCCATCCGACTTTCGTCGAATACCGAATCTGTGAAATCGGCTACTCTTTTTGCAAATTTTCGAGGTTCGTTTTTGAGGTCATCGTAGAGGAGCACGAGTGGTTTTTTAGTAAAATGCTTTTCTAATAGTTCGATGTTTTTGTAAAACTCCAAATCCTTCTTTTTGAAATAACCACCATCATTTTCGAGATCCAAAAACTCTTTGAACGTGTAGGTATAACTGTTTTTGACAAAGCGCCGATACTGCGAAGCAATCCAACCATCCTGCCTCCTGAAAACGATAATCGGATGAATGTCAGGAAACTCTGCCGCCCATTTTTTGACCTCGCGTTCCATTTGCTGATCGAACTCATTGGATATTAAGTAGCGGGGTGACTCCCCTTTTCTGATGATGTCCATCGCCTGATTGTAGCTCGTTCGTTGGATGTATTCGATGCCTTTGAAAAAGGGGAACACCTTGTACTGAATGTATTTCGTACCGGTCTTGCCCATGCCGACATGGAAAAATATTTCTGGTGGTTGCTTGGCTGCCAAATTTTCCTTTTTTAAGTAAAAGTAACGTGTACCTTCGCGGCGCGAAAATACTCATCTCATGCTTAGAGTACGTCTAAATTTCAACTTTAAGCTACAAAACCGAGTTTCTGAAACCTGATTTTGTCAAATTTTCTCCACGTAGCTATGGCTATGCGGATAAAATTTGACTTCACCAGAACCCAAAACCTCAATTTTTCGCCTCTAAATTCGAAATATAAACGTACTCTAATATGTCACCTAAAGACTGGAAGATTGCAGGCGCTTTTTTTGTGGTCTATATCGTTTGGGGCTCTACCTTTCTCGCGAATGCATGGGGTGTCAAGGAGATTCCTCCTTTCTTGATGGCTTCGGTGCGGTTTCTTATCGCAGGGGCGCTAATTATGTGCGTTATTCCATTTTTCCAAAAAGTATCGATTACCAAAAAACAGCTGAAAAATTCCGCTTTTGCAGGGTTCTTCCTTTTTGCGATGGGCAACGGATTGGCGGTTTGGTCATTGAAATTTATCGACTCCGGCATTTCGGCGATGATGCTTGCCTTACAGCCACTTATCGTTGCGATGATGTACTGGGCATTTAAAGGCAAACCCCCTGGTCAATTGACCTGGGTTGGTATCGCTTTAGGTATCACAGGAATGTCTCTTTTGGTTGGTCAACCACAACTTTCTGGCTCGACAGATGCACTCATGGGCGTGGGTGCGATACTCATTGCGCTGCTCGGTTGGGGCTATATTGCCATCTGGATTCCTGATGCGGATTTGCCCGATTCGACCATGCAGCGCTCGGCATGGCAAATGCTTACCGGTGGCGCTATGTTGCTGATTATCAGCCCTTTACTGGGCGAATGGAATGGATTTGACTGGCGAGAGGTTTCCGCGAAAGCGAATTGGTCAGTGGTCTATTTGATTATTTTTGGAAGTATCATGGCATTCTCTTGTTTCAATTATTTGCTGCGGACGGTGAGTCCAACCAAGGTGGTGACTTCGACTTATGTCAATCCGATTATTGCCATGTTTTTGGGTTGGTGGCTGAACTCCGAGGAGGTGACCGGGCAGTCGTTGGTGGCTGCGGCGATTATGTTGGCAGGGGTTGTGTTTATCAATAAAGAAAAAACGGTTAAAACGAGTGACGAGTGACGG
>CALCJP010000234.1 GCA_937967625.1 uncultured Saprospiraceae bacterium | reverse complement strand
GTGGGGGAGTCGGGAATGATTTTTCTTCTTGCTGCTCAAAATCGGCTAAGGTGGGCAATCGCTCGGTGGTGGTATCAAAAGTTGGGAGACAGGCGAGAAGTCCTTTTGTGTAGGGATGTTGAGGTGATTTCAAAACTGCATTGGCATTTCCTCTTTCGACGATTTCACCATCTTTCATTACCAAAATTCGATCTGCAATCATACCGACAGAGGGTAGGTCATGAGAAATGAAAAGGATAGCAAGTCCTAATTCGTTATTGAGCTGTTTTAGCAATTTCAAAATGTCATTTTTGACGATTGCATCGAGTGCTGTGGTGGGTTCATCTGCTATCAACAATTTGGGTTCGTTGCAAATAGCGATGGCGATCATGACGCGCTGTAATTGACCTCCTGAAAGTTGATGCGGGTAACGACTGAGGTGTGATTTTTCTAATTGTACTTTTTCAAAAAGAGCAATTGCCTTTTCTTCTGCCGCTTTCGCGGAAATATCGGAATTGACCAAGAGGGCTTCTTCTAACTGTTGCCCACAGGTTAAAATTGGATTTAGAGAAGACATGGGTTCCTGAAAAATGATTCCGATTTCTTTGCCTCGGATTTGCTTTTGGAAGGGGAGGAGTTGATTAAGATTTTCGAATTCATTTTCCGAAAACTTGTCCCGAACTCGATTTGGGAGGGAAAAATGATTGAAACTTATCTTGGCAGTTTTCGGAGTTAATCCTATTAAAAAAGTAGCTGAAATCGACTTTCCAGAACCAGATTCGCCTACCAAACCAAGTATTTCGCCTTCTAAAATCGAAAAACTGATTCCTTTCACAACTGAAATCCAATCTCGGTTATTAGACTGAATTTGTGGAGGAAAAGCAATCTCTAAATCCCTAATTTGTATAAACTTTTGGTCTTGACTCATTACGATAATTATAATGTAAAATTACACTAAAATAATCGATTCATTATATTTACATTTGCTCGTGATTAACCTCGGAACCAGTCAAGAGCGTATTTAAATTTCAGCTTTAAGCTACAAAACAAATTCTAAATGCACTCGAAAAAAAATGCTTGAAACACGCAGCCTTTCAATAGCTGCAAAAATTAAATTTTGTGCCGTTAATTAAGTCTATTTCAGGAATTAGAGGAACGATTGGAGGGAATTCTGGCGAAAACTTAACACCCATAGATATTGTAGAGTGTGCTGCCGCTTACGGGAATTTCATCAAACAAAAGACCGGAAAAAACACTATCGTCATCGGGCGCGATGCTCGGATGTCTGGTGACATGGTATCCAATTTAGTCATTCAAACTTTACGTGGCGTTGGTTGCAATGTCATTGATTTAGGTCTATCGACTACTCCAACAGTTGAGTACGCTGTGCCACTTGAAAATGCAGGTGGAGGCGTGATTTGTACAGCAAGTCACAATCCGCGTCAGTGGAATGCGCTGAAGTTTTTAAATGATAAAGGAGAGTTCATTTCTGCTGAGGATGGAAGGGATATTTTAAAGATGATTTCTGAAAAATCAATCGACTTCGCTAAGGTCGATGATTTAGGGACTTACGTCAAAAACGAAGATTACATTCAAAAGCATATTGACCATATCTTTTCACTGGAAACCGTTGATTTACAGTTAGTTAAGTCAAAGAATTATAAAGTCGTTGTGGATTGTATCAATTCCACAGGCGCAATTTCGATTGTTCCATTATTGGAGCAAATGGGGTGCGAAGTGACGACAATCTTTGGTGAGATGACTGGTGATTTTGCTCATAATCCAGAGCCACTTCCGGCGCATCTTGAAGCCCTTTCCAACGAAGTCAAATCAAAAAAAGCACATTTAGGTATCTCTGTAGATCCAGATGTGGATCGATTAGCTTTCGTAAGTGAAGATGGCGAAATGTTTGGTGAAGAATACACTTTAGTTGCCATAGCTGATTACCTTTTAGGGGTCACAAAAGGCAATACCGTTAGCAACCTTTCTTCGACAAGAGCACTGAGAGACGTCACTCGAAAGCATGGAGGCGAATATTACGCCTCAGCCGTTGGAGAGGTAAATGTGGTCAATAAGATGAAAGCGGTCAATGCCGTAATTGGTGGCGAAGGAAATGGGGGAGTGATATATCCCGCAACGCACTACGGTCGCGACGCGATGGTTGGAGTTGCATTATTTTTGACTCATCTGGCGAAGAAAAACTGTTCTGTTTCGATGCTCAAGGCGTCGTATCCTAAATACTTCATGACTAAAAACAAAATCGCTCTCACTCCCGAAATCAATGTGGACCTATTGCTTCAAGGAGTTGCAAAACAGTATGCTAATCACGATATCAATACAATTGATGGTGTGAAAATCGACTTGGAAGAAGGCTGGATTCATTTGCGGAAATCCAATACGGAACCGATAATTAGAATCTATACGGAAGCGACTTCCATCACTGCCGCAGAAAATTTGTCTGAAAAAATTAAAGCAGACATCGGCAGCATTTTGAAAAATACCAGCGTCTAAATTTCACCTGACATTTAAAAATAGCTTATTTTGTGTCAGCTTCTCTAAGTCCGAAATCTCACTCATGAAAACATGGTTAGATTTCGGACTTTTTTTATAAAAAAAATGAGGAAAAATTTAAAATTATGCAGTCTTCTTCGAAAACAGTTGAAAAAAATCATCATTCATTAGAAGCTCATTTTGAGCAATTTAGGAAGAATATCATCGGCATTGATGCTTCTTTTGATTCCCCTTTCGGGAAAAAGAAAATCGTCTATGCAGATTGGACTGCCAGTGGTAGATTGTATCAACCCATTGAAGACTTGATGATGAAAGAGATTGCTCCTTTGGTTGCAAATACGCACACTGAGACCACTGCAACAGGCTGCACGATGACTCATGCTTACCACAAAGCACAAAAGATAATTAAGCAACATGTAGGTGCCAATGAAGATGATGTTTTGATTTCATGTGGCTCAGGAATGACGGGTGCCGTCTGCAAATTTCAACGAATCCTCGGACTAAAGGTCTATGAAAAATATCAAGTTTCAATCGCAGAGAGAGACCGCCCAATCGTCTTTGTGACACACATGGAGCATCACTCTAACCAGACCTCCTGGATTGAAACTTTGGCAGATGTGGTTGTCATGGGAGCAAACGAAGAGGGGCTTCCTGACCTCAACCACTTAGAGGAATTGCTCGACGAATACAAAGAGCGCAAAACAAAAATCGCAGCAGTAACTTCTTGCTCAAATGTGACGGGTGTTTTCACGCCATACCATAAAATTGCCAAAATCATGCATGAGCATGGCGGCAAGTGTTTTGTAGATTTCGCCTGCTCCGCTCCTTACATCGACATTGATATGCACCCAGCCGATCCTTTGGAAAAACTGGATGCCATCTATTTCTCTCCTCATAAGTTTTTAGGTGGTCCTGGCACTACCGGTGTTTTGGTTTTCTGTTCTACCTTATATAAAAACAACGTCCCTGACAATCCCGGTGGAGGGACTGTGGATTGGACAAACCCTTGGGGCGGTCATAAATATGTCGATCAGATTGAAGCGAGAGAGGATGGCGGAACGCCTCCGTTTTTGCAAACCATTCGAGTGGCGCTTTCCATTCAGTTGAAAGAAAAAATGAATACACAGCACATTCATGATAGAGAGCATGAACTCTTAGAAACAGTTTGGAATAGAATGGATACGATTCCAAATCTACATGTTCTGGCAGATAATATACGTCATCGATTGGCAGTTATCTCCTTCTATATCAATGACTTACACTATAATTTGGGTGTAAAATTGCTGAACGATAAATTCGGAATTCAGGTGCGAGGGGGCTGTTCTTGCGCGGGGACTTATGGGCATTATTTACTCAATGTTTCTCCCGAATATTCAGGTGCGATCACTTGCAAAATTGACCAAGGTGACCTTTCGGAAAAACCCGGATGGATCAGAATGTCACTCCACCCGACGACCACTAATCGCGAATTGGAGTATTTACTCAACGGCGTAGAAAGCCTCGCTCAAAACCACCAAGAATGGGCGAAAGAGTATGACTACAATCCAACTTCCAATGAGTACGTATTCAAAAAAGGAGGGGGAGATGAGATGGCGATTGTGAAAGATTGGTTTAGTAAATCATTAGTCTAAATATTTTCTCGCTTTCGCGAAATGCGCATATTTCGCGAAAGCGAGAAAAAGAAAAACTAATACTTACTGCTTCACAAATTTGACTTTATAATTTTGATAATCTGAACTCCCAATCAAAACATAATTACCTGATTTTAAGTCACTTACATCAATATTTTGAAACGGGACTACCTCAAATAATCTTTTAACGACCTTTCCATCCACATTATAAATTGTAGCGGATTTTAGCCTCTGCTGCAAATTCAGGTTATCTGTAACCGGATTCGGAAATGCTAATATGGATTTAGAATCCTCATTCTCAAGTGTTGAGGAAACTATTTCTGAAACCTGAACCGAAGGCAAAGAACTTGAAATCGAAGAAGTCTGATTCCCTCCAACTACATATAACTTTTCATCTATGGTCACTGCACCAGCATGACGCCTTCCCATCATGTTGCTTTGGACTTCGTGAAAGGAATTATCCTTAGTGTCAAAATAGGCGAGTGATTCCAAATCAGAATAATCTCCCACCAACCAAATCTTCGTGCCATCCACAGCCGTCGCATGAGCAGAAATGCCTTTCGGCATGGTGCCGATTTGAGTCCATCGGTTGGTTTGTAAATTAAACATATCGATTCGATTCGAAACGCCGCCATTCCAGCCGCCAAAAACATAGAGTTTTCCATCCACGAATTCACCCCTTGTCTCTATTCCAACTGGAAGTTCAGGAAGGTCAGTCCATTGATCTGTAAAAGGAAAGTACACTGCAAATTTGTTGGAAAAATCCATGTCAGAATAGGAACCGCCAAATGCGTATAGTTTTCCTTGCCAGACAGCCGTTCCGACAGATTTTGCTGGCCAAAGCGTAGCAGCTCCTTGTCTGATTTCGCCAGTGGTAATATCGACGATTTCTAAATTCCAAACGACTTCATTATTGGAATCAACACCGTTGAGCAGATAAAGCTTTTCGCTAATTATCTCAGCGGCGCTAAATCTTTTTTCGATAGTGGAGTCGGTCAGCAGGCTCCATTCATCATCAATTAAATTATATTCGTAAACCTCTGAACTGTAGGAACTTTGAGTCGTAAATCCATTACAGACAAAAATGCTTTTTCCGTTAGTGGCAGTGCCGTGGGCTGACCTCCCAACGGGCATTTCTTTTGCGTCTATGAAATTTACATTTTGCGCAAAAAGGGCATTTCCCGAAAGGGAGAAAAAGAAAAATAGAATAGTAGTGGCAACCAATTTCATGTTTAGATTATTTGATTCTTTCAAAAATAGCTTGGATGGTTCGATTCCTTTTATATTCCATTTTTGTACCATCAATTTCGAGTCGATACCCTCTGTATTTTTCATCGTAAATAATGATTCGCCCATCCTTGGCTTTGACCATAGTGAATAGCAATCCGAGCTTTTTTGAAAAGGCACGTTTTGTATAAATCTCAATGCGATCCTTTTTTTCTTTAAGGACATATCTATTATCTAAAAAGACGCCTTCTTTTATTTGAATGAAATCTCTTGAACCCAAAAATTGATTGACCCGAAACCCCTTTCCTTCTCGAAAGATTTGGGTGCGCCCTAAAGGGTATTTCAAAGATATTTCATCCTCAGACTCATACAAGCGCAGTTTGCTCAACAAAGATTCTTTGATAATCAACGATCCATCTTTTTCATCTCTCTCAAATTGAGTTTGCTCAACTTGTGGTAAAAAACTTCCAAATCGCTCTCTATACACATCACCTTTCATGGTGTATCTGTTTTTTCGCTGAGGAGAAGTTTGTTCCTCAATTTCGAAATCATCATCGACGGCAATGCCATATAATTCTGGAACCAAAAGGCAAAGATTGTCATTCAAATCATAAAACAATCCATTGCCCAGATGAAAACCCAAACGATGGTAGGGCGCATTGACAGTAGAAGGTCCGTTGGCGATATTGGCTGTGTTTTGACGTTCTCGAATCACGTCCATCCTGATTCTGAATAAGTCGTAGCCAGGGCGCAACTCCAGCGGCTCCAAAGGTTCTTTTTGGAGACTATTTATTTCCTTTTGAAGGACTGGCGAGCAGCTTTGCGTTAGAAGCAAAATGCCAAAGAAGAAAAGCAGGTTTCTATATTTCATCTTGTTTGTTTTTTATTTTTTTGATTTGAAAACCACATCAAGTTGCTCAATCGATACGCGATTCGAGCACCAACATTTCCGTCCCAATCATTGCCAATGCCGGCGACTTCGCAAAGGTCGAAACCTATGATTTTTCGCCCGCTTTCTACGACTTTTTGAATTAAATAAAGCGCCTCATCGAAACTCAATCCACCGGGAACAGGGGTGCCTGTATTGGGACAAAGCGCAGGCAATAAGCCATCAATATCGAAACTAATGTAAACCTTTTTCGGCAGGGGAGCGATGATTGCCTCACATATTTCTTCCCAAGTCTTCCCACCAAATTTTTCTGCCTGAATATTGTGATTGTAAAAAGCAGTTATTTTTTTCTGCCTTTCGGCAAATGCCGCTTCAGATTCACAATAATCTCGAATTCCAACTTGCACTAAACTTGATAAGTTATTGATTTTCAGGGCATTATAAAATATTGAAGCATGAGAATATGTAAATCCTTCGTATGCTTTTCTTAAGTCGAAATGGGCATCGATTTGTAAGACTCCAAAAGATTTATGTCGCTTACTGAGTGTTTGCAAAAAGCCCAGTGGGGTAGAGTGGTCACCACCGACTAACCCTACCAGCTTGCCTTTATCTAATAGTTTACCTGTTTGTTTTTTGACCCACTTTCTGAGTTGATTACATTCGTTATTGAGCGAATTCAAATTGTTTTTTTGAGTCTCGTCATCTTCTATTTTTCCTCCTCTTTCGAGAAATGTAATGTAAGATTTCGCGATAGGTCTTAACTGCCTATTTTTCTTTAAAATCATTTTATCAGGTTGACGCACATGCAAACCAATTTTCCATGCGTCAGGAACCAGTGGGTCCATTAAATCCAATTGACTGGAGCAATCCAATATGTTTTGGGGACCAGTAGAGGTCCCTTCTTGAAAAGAAACGGTCACATCCCAAGGCACCGGAAGCAAAACTATTTCAGCTAACTTTTCGTCAAATGGCAATCCAATGAAATTGCCATTGTCAAGTCCGACTCCGTTGGGATCAAATTGCGATATGAGCTTCTCTTTTTTCATTAAATTTTTTAAAATATTTTGGCAAAAATAGATTTAAAATAAGAATACTAAAATTACTTTTGCGTCTGAACTGAGAAGGTGATTTCCCGAAAGGGAAATTACCTTTTTTGGGTTTCAATCAAATTTGTCATAAAAATTTAAACGCAATCATGGGAACAGTTTTAATCATTGGGGCAGGCGGCGTCGGAAGGGTAGTGGCCTTCAAATGCGCACAACACAGAGATGTTTTCAAAGAAATCATTTTAGCCTCTCGCACCAAAAAGAAATGCGATAAAATCGCGGCTGATGTCAAGGAGAAGTTAGGCGGCAAAAAAATAAAAACAGCAAAAGTAGATGCCGATTTTCCTGAACAAACGATTAAGATTATTGAAAAATACAACCCTGACATCGTCATCAATGTAGCCTTGCCATATCAAGACTTAGCTATCATGGATGCCTGTCTTGCTACCAAAACACATTATTTAGACACTGCGAATTACGAACCCAAGGAGGAAGCAAAATTTGAATATTCATGGCAATGGGCATATCAAAATAAATTCAAGAAAGCAGGTATTATGGCAGTGCTTGGCTGTGGTTTCGACCCTGGCGTAACGCAAGTTTTTACGGCGCGAGCTGCCAAACATCATTTTGATGAAATGCATTATTTGGATATCGTTGATTGCAATGGAGGTGACCATGGAAAGGCATTCGCAACCAATTTCAATCCTGAAATCAATATCCGCGAAATCACTCAACGAGGCAAATATTGGCAAGACGGACAGTGGGTTGAAACAGAACCATTCGAGCACAAAAAGATGATTGATTACCCAAACATCGGTAAACGAGCTTCTTATCTGCTGTATCATGAGGAATTAGAATCGCTTGTAAAGCATTTTCCTACCATCAAGCGAGCGCGTTTTTGGATGACCTTCGGAGAGGAATACTTAACCCATCTGAGAGTGATACAAAACATCGGAATGGCACGAATCGACCCTGTTCGATTTAAAGGGAAGGATATTATTCCTTTGCAGTTTTTGAAAGCGGTTTTGCCTGATCCAGGGAGCTTAGGAGACAATTATTCAGGAGAAACTTCGATTGGTTGCCGAATCAAAGGCATCAAAGATGGAAAGGAAAAGACGTACTACATCTACAACAATTGCTCACATCAAAAAGCATTTGAGGAGACTGGTGCTCAAGGAGTTAGCTATACGACTGGAGTTCCAGCGATGTTGGGGGCAAAACTTGTTTTAGAGAAAAAATGGACTGGAAAGGGTGTTTTCAATGTAGAACAATTAGATCCAGATCCGTTTTTGGACAAATTAGGCGAATATGGCTTAGCTTGGCATGAGAAAGTAAACGTAAAATTAGGAATGGATTAAAAACTATGTCAATAGATATTTTAAGTCAGATAAAAAGGGCTGCTTTCGTTTTAGACGAAAAATTGCTGATTCAAAACCTGAAATTGATGCAGCGAGTTCAGCAAGAGGCAGATGTTTCAATCATCTTAGCATTGAAGGGTTTTGCGATGTGGAAGGTGTTTCCGTTGATTAAAAAATATTTGGGAGGAGCCACCGCCAGTTCGCTCAATGAGGCGCGTTTAATCTATGATGAAATGGGCTGCCGAGCGCATACCTATTGTGTGGCATTTCTGCCGGATGAATTTGAGGAGATTTTAAAGTACAGTGATTTTTTGACCTTTAATTCGATATCTGAATTTAAACGGTATTTTACGAAAGTAAAAAAAGCGGATCATGACATAAGTATGGGGTTGCGAGTCAACCCTGAGTTCTCTCCCGTAAAAACAGAACTGTACAATCCCGCTTCGCCCCAAGGTCGCTTAGGAGTATTAATTGAGAATCTACCAGATGTTTTGCCACCAGAAATTGAGGGGCTACACCTGCATACACTCTGTGAATCAACGAGTTATGACTTTGAAAAATTAATAAGTGTATTTGAAGAAAAGTTTGGCAAATTCCTAAAAGACCTAAAATGGGTCAACTTTGGTGGTGGTCATTTGATGACTCATGAAGCCTATGACGTCGAGCATTTGATTCAAATTTTGAAAAAATTCAAAAGCAAATATCCACACCTTGAAGTGATTTTAGAACCGGGTTCGGCAGTGGCTCTGAACACAGGTGTTTTGGTGGCAAATGTTTTGGATATTCAAAAAAGTAGGGGAGTCGAGACTCTAATTGTGGATGTTTCTTTCACCGCCCACATGCCCGACACTTTAGAAATGCCCTACAAGCCGAAGATTCGAAATGCGAGCGATCCGAAGCCCTATTTGCCAACCTATCGGGTCGGCAGCACTTCATGTCTTGCTGGTGATTTTATGATGGAATATAGTTTTGAGCAGGAAGTGAGGGTAGGGGATTCGCTTATTTTTGAGGACATGATGCATTACACTATGGTGAAGACCACGATGTTCAATGGTATTCGACATCCTGATATTTGTGTTTTGAACAGTGAAAATGAGTTGGAAATTGTTAAAAAATTCGAATTTGTGGATTTTCGTGACAGGTTATCTTAATTAAAAATTGACATTAAGAAAAAACCTTATACATTTGCACAAACGATTTTTATAATACCATGACATCCAGAGTCTCCACCTATGAAGCACAGGAGTACTTAAGTGAAATGCTCCTAAAAATTTATCCTGAACCAGAGGTTAGTTCGCTCTGTCGGATAATACTCGAAGATGCGTTTGATTCAAAAACGCCATCTAAATCTGTTTTTCTCACTTATCCACAATTAGCAACGCTGGAAAAAATCTATCGCCGTATGAGCGCCTCTGAACCCGTACAATATGTACTGGAACAAGCCGATTTTATGGGATTGAAATTTGTGGTCAACAAGCACGTGTTGATACCTCGGCAAGAAACGGAAGAACTCGTAATTTTAGCAACTGATTATTTAAAAAGCCTTGATAATCAGTCAGTTATAAAGATAATTGACATCGGGACAGGAAGCGGCTGTATTCCAATTGGGATTGCAAAATAGTTTCCAAACGCTGAATTTACCGCTTTAGATGTTTCTGGAGCAGCTATAAAAGTTGCCAAGAAAAATGCTAAAAAACACAACCTTGATATAGAGTTTATTCAAGCCGATATCCTTGACAAAACCGTCTGGGAGAATCTCGACAACTACGATTTAATCATTTCTAATCCGCCATACATTCCACACAAGGAAAAAGCAAAGGTTCCTTTGTGGGTCAAGAAATATGAGCCTGAGATTGCGCTCTGGGTGGATGATAAAGACCCTTTGATCTTCTACAGAAAAATAATCGCTTTCGCGAAATTACATCTCAAAAAGGATGGTGCATGCCTGGTCGAAACCAATGAGTTTAACGCAGAGAAAGTTTTAGAACTTTTCAAAGCGACTGGCTTCGATAGGAGCGAGATAAAAAAAGACATCATGGAGAAAGACCGGATGATTCAAGCACACAGGTAGTTAGCGAAAGCATTTGCTAAAACTTGAGGTTCGAAAATTCAAAAAACTCTACTTAACATAACATAAATTATATCTTGTTTATCCTGAATGTTTTCCAACCTGTATCATTTCTAAGCGTCAAGAAATAGATACCTGATGGATAGGAATCAATAATTAAGGATTCCATATTCTTTTTTATGTTAATTAGGTTTCTATGCGTAAGTAGCTGTCCATCAGCGCTATACAGCTTGATTTGAAAGTCCTGAAATGTGTCTAAGTCGAAATCAATTTGCAAAAATCCGTCTGTGGGATTCGGTCCGATTTGGATTTTTCCGTCAAGGAAGACATCGTTTGAACTTGATGAGATTGACACAGAGACGGATTCTTCTACAAAGCAGCCATTGGCGTCTCGTACAGAAAATATGTACCAACCGGCATATAGGTCGCTAATAGTCAAATTAGTAGAATCACCATTGCTCCACCAAAAATCGAATGGCGGCACTCCCCCATTTATGGTAGCCATCGCAACTCCATCATCGTAGGTTGGTGGCTGAGCAGGTTGACTGGTTAGACTTACGTCAAATGGCGGCGGATCAAACAATTCAACTGAATCCATTTTGAAACAACCCATCGAATCGCGCACGAAGATTACGTATTTGCCGAAAGGCAAATCGAAAATACTATCAGAAGTGACGACTCGGTCGTTGAGGAAATAATCAAAAGGTGGCACTCCCCCACTAACGTCAAAATCAATGATTCCGTTTGAATCAGAGGCGCAAACGGGGTCTTGAAAATTCTGAACCTCGAGCGAAATACTATCTGCTGGCGCAGTAATGTTATAGCTTTCTGTAAGGACGCAATTATTGGCGTCATTGATGGTTACAGAGTAGGTTCCAGTAGTTAGATTTTGAATAGATGTGCTGTTGTCATTGGTATTCCAAATCGTAAAATAATCGGCTGTACCGCCTGAAATTGCAATTTCTAAAACGCCGCTGGTATCGCCAAAACAGAAGTTATTTTCCTGTTTGATGAGCTGCACATAAAAAGAGTCTGGCTGTGTGATTTGAATAATTGAAGAAGAGTCAATACAATTTTTCGCGTCTTTAACCACAAGCCGAAATGACCCATTAGGAAACCCAACTGGATTGGCTACGGGGCTGTAAATACCTCCCGTAATTGCATTTTTCCAACTGTAAGTCAATGGAAAATTTCCACCGGTCACATTAACATCAATGTCGCCATCACTTCCATTGAAACAACTAATTGGATCGACGTTGGTCACGTCAATTTTTATCTGTTCTGGTTCGACGATGTCAACTGTGCTGGAGTAAATCACGCAATCATTGTCATCAGTCACGGTGAGTGAATATGCGCCTGCTTGCAGGTTAGAAAATGAAAGTAAGGTGCTGTCAGTTGTTCCACCAATTCCTTGCCCAACTCCCGGACTCCAAAGATAACGATAAGGGGCGGTGCCGCCTTCAAAACCAATCTCAACCATTCCATCTTGTTGACCATGACAAGCAATGTCCAATTTGCCGTATTGGTTAAATTTAAAATCGGATGGATTCGCTGATATTTTAATTTCTTCGATTTCTTTTTTGCAGCCATTTTGGTCGGTTATAGTCACTCCATATTCGCCCGGAACGACATTGGTCAAAATCGAATTGGTAGAACTATCGCTCCACATATAATTGAATATCGGAACCCCGCCATTTACTTGCAAAATCACAGAATCTTTTCGCTGTCCCGGCTGACAAGAAGATTGGGTAATCACATCTGGAATCACTACCAATTCGGGTGGATTCGAAAGATTAAATGGAGGCTCTTGACGAATACAACCACGATTGTCAGTCACTTGAACCTGATAATTTCCACTCGGAAGATTTGCGATTGAACTTCCTGAATAGGCACCTGCATTCCATGAGAAATTATAGGGCGCTTCTCCCCCACTTGCTTGCACTGAAATATTGCCCGTTGAATCACCAAAACAATTGATTGGATCTAAGGTCAACAAATCAACTTTCAAGGTATCTGGGTCTATCAGTCGAATGGTATCGGAAGTATTCGTACAGCCCTGACTGTCAGTTATAGTTAGCCAATAATCACCGCTTGGCAGATTGTTTAAATTGACAGTTGAATCATTTGTATTCCATTGATAATCAATGGGTTGAGTTCCATTGATTACATTTGACAAGATGGTGCCATTACTTTCGCCATGACATCTTGGAGAAAAAGAAGAAAGGTTTGAAATATCTAAAACTTGTGGTCCATCCAACAATATCCTATCGAAGAAAGATTGGCAATTATTAGCGTCTGTTATGGTAACTCCGTATTGCCCGGAAGGGCTATTCAATAAGTCTTCATTAGTAGTGCTGTCTGACCATAAATAAGTGAAAGGAGCGGTGCCACCAGCCACGACATCGATGTCGATTTTGCCATCGCTGCGTCCTAAACACAGTGGGTCTATTGGGTTGATATCCACTGTCAAAATGGAAGGAGCAGTAACTTCAATAGAATCAATTTTACCCAAACAGCCATTGCTATCTGTAACCGCCAAACTATAAAATCCAACTCCGATATTCGATAAGTTTCGGGTGGTATCGTTGTTGCTCCAGCTGTAGGTGTAAATTGCATTGCCACCGCTTGGGGTCACGTTGATGGCGCCATTGGTTTGTCCATTGCAAATTGGGTTGATAACTCCATTGAGACCAATCGTGATTTGGCCGGGCTGAGTTAATATTTGATTTGAAAAAGTAGCAATACATCCATTTGCGTCAGTGATAGTTAAAGTGTAATTTCCTGCTGATAAATTGATTCGATTCGCACCGCTTCCGCCATCACTCCAGTCAAATTGATAGGGCGGCACTCACCCACTGCCACTTACGTGAAATGCCCCAGAGTTGTCTCCAAAACAAGTTAAATTTTTAAGTGAATCCACTTGCATTCTTATGGCATTCGGTTGCTCTATTTCGATGATATTTGAAGTCCATTGGCAGTTATTGGCATCAGTGATAGTTAGTTGATAAAAACCAGCACTGAGACCTGTGGGGTTTTGAACTGAAGGGGCATTATTCCATGCAAAAGTATAGGGTTGGACACCTCCAGAGACTTTCACATCAAGGGCGCCATCAGAGCCTCCAAAACAGCTTACATCGTATTCAAAAACAAATGCTAATAATGAATCTGGGTTCTCAACCTCAAGATTGTTTAATACAGACTGGCAAGCGCCATCTGAGACGGTTACACTGTAAGTTCCTGGTGAAAGACCGCTTACAGTCTGGTTACTTGAAGCGATGGGTGCACCCCAGGTTATAGTCGGGTTGTTTCCAGTTACCTGTAAGAAAATAGCCCCATCGTCTTCATCGTGGCAACTGACATCTCTAATGCTATCTAATTGTACCTTGGCAGAAGGACCATCTATGACTAAGTTATTTAAAACCAATTCGCAGCCTTCCTGCGAGTCATCAGTTACCGTCAATGAGTAACTTCCCTGCGATAAGCCGTTGATATTAAAAGCACCTCCTGAACTGACTGAACCCGAAACCGGACCAGACCAATCGTAATGATACATCGGGACGCCATCGGTTGGCGTAAATTGAATTGCGCCATCATCTCCGTTGCAGACAGAGGCAGGCGTCCTGACCACTGAAAAAGTATCGACACTACTCACCGTTTTCACCAAAATTGAATCGGTATTGCTGCATTGGTTTTGATCGGTGGCTGTGAAGGTGACCCAATTTTGTGTGCCTGAATTGGCATTTGAACCTACGAAAACGAAAGTGGTGTTTTGCCCATTGCTCCATTGGTAGTTATAGTTTGGCGCTCCTCCGGTAGCATTTCCGTTGAGGAAGGTGGAGGTCCCCTTGCACAAAGTGATGGTGTCTTGTCCTCCCAAAATGGTGGCGGTTGGTGACGCCAGTACATTTATTGGGAAAGAGGTGGTATCCACGCAGCCAAAAGGAGTTTCCTTTTTGACAGCGTAAGTCGTTGATAAAGAAGGGTTTATACTAATGCCCACTTGATTTGCCGCAGAAGCAGGAAAGGCGGTATGGAAGGTTAGATTTCCATTCGTGTTGTTAGCGTCAGAGATTTGGATGGTGTTTAGATCAAATATTTCTCCGTCACAAATTGTGGGGTTGTCAATAGTTGAGATTTGGGGATTTGGATTGACTGTTACTTTGACTTCGGTTGGATTCAAAGTGAAACAAGGTAGGGCTGTTTCATCAACGAAAAATTTAAGATTTGTTGGTGTCACGCCATTTGACGAAAGTCCATTTAGCGTAAGCGTATCCCCAATTTGGATAAAAACAAAATTGGAATCGTACCAGGAAATATATCCTCCGAATTGAGGTGTGGTAAATAGTTTTAATTGTTCGCCATTGCATATATCTCTATCTCCCATCACCACAGGACTTGGCAAATAAAGGTCATCTCCGTCTTGACTGCAGTTTTCATCAATAAAATTGCATGGAATCTCAGGAGTGTTCAAAGCAACGGAGGGGTTGGCGTCGTTGCAATCTTGACTATTGTTCACGAACCCTGATGGAATAAAATTGAAGCAGCTATTGAAAAAGACATCTTCATCACCAAAGCCGTCATTGTCAGCATCTGCGAAAAAGGTGTTGGACGGGAATCCATTATCGACGGAGCCATAAAAAATAATTTCATCAAGCCCAATATCTCCTCTAAAGCCAAAACCTTTAGTTCCCACAAATCTGAATTGAACTGCTTGTCCATCATATCCACTCAAAGAGAGCATTACTGGGAACCACTCGTCACCTTGATTTCCATTTTTTGACCAAAGGTTGACCCAATTAAAACCATCGGTCGTGATTTGTAATTGAAGCGAATTGATGTCGTTGCCAAACATGTGATAATTGAAACTCAGATGGCAAGTGTCGGTGTTTTTGGTATCAACTTGTATGCAATTAGAATAGAGCATTGATTCGCTTCCACTTGGACAGCTTCCAAAAAATATAGAGGAATTGGATTCCATGTAGATATAATTTCCGTTTCCGGAAATGTCGTTGGAGGGACCGGTTCCGTTGGTGATGGTGGAGCCATTATAGACCGTCCAGTCAATTTCATCGTGACGTGCATTATGCCACGCAGACCCCGTAATGTCACATTTTACTTTACAGAAAATGCCTGAACAAGTCGAAAGCCCATCAAAGTCTTCTTGAAATGAAATAGGTGGTGGACTGCATTGTGTTTTGAAAATCAGGGAGTTGCAGCTATAAGGCGAATCGTTGACGCCACAATTTTCATAGAAATACAATTCATAATCCGTATCAGGCAGCAAATTGGTCAAGGTAAACGGAGGGCAGATTGCATTGATTACTGTACCTGTTCCTAAAGTAAAACCAGGAGCGCCGATTTCAATTCGGGTGTCGTTGCAAAAGCCACCGGGTGTCCAATCCAATTCTACTGAATCGGCGTGGACTTCTACTATTTGCAAGCCGGTTGGCGGAGTGCAATTGACAGGGTCGAAAACTAATTCAACGAATTTCAGGCGACCGATATTGGTAGCCGCGTCATCGCAGATGACAAGTTCCCAAACGCCGTTAGGGTTACTTCCATCATTAAATAGATTCAAATTGCCTGTCGGCAAATACCTTCCGGTAAATGGCGGATTTGCGCCGACGATGGTTTGCTCATTGCAGGCATTTGCGTTAAGCAAGGTCATGTAGGATTGGCAATTAGGTGCGGCAGGGTCGCCGAAATTATCATTTGTGCCGCCTGCTTCATCTAATAGCGGAACAATTACTCCATTCGGAGATTTGAGCGAAAGCTCTAAATCTATGAGCCAATCATGCTCAATTATCAATCGAATTTCTTGTAAAATCACATCCACTCCAACCGAATTGCCAACCACTCCCCTAACCTCTATAGGGAATGAAATCGGACTGTTACAGCTCGTGTCCGGGATGGTTAAGTTTGTGCCGCAAGAGTTGCCATTTTCGATATGGGTAAAAAAAGTACCTGTTTCTATTGTCCAAGCGCCAGCACCTAATCCGCTTATGGCTCTCAGTTTGTATTTGTAGGCAGTGCCTGGTGCCAAAGTGTCTATCGTAATTGGATTGGTCGAAAAGCCATTGTGTGTTGGAATGCCTGAAAACAAATTACCCTCGCGAATCAATTCCATATCCCATTGTGTCTCAGGAGGCGTATTGGAAGATTGCCAACTCAAAACCGCTGAAGTATCGCTTAGGGCATTTGCCGACAAGGCGAAAGGAGGTGCGTTGGTGACAATGAAGTCACTGGAACCTAAAAGTGAATTTAGATTCAAAAAGCTAAAAATAGTGAGTAATATAGAAGTCTTGAATGCCCCTTGGGATTGGTGGAGTAACATCATCTGTATCCTTTTCTTACTAATGTTTTTAGAGGAAAATTAAAGAATCCGTTGGAACAAGTAAAGGTAATTCTCTTGCAGTTTTCTTTCTCAGTTCAAAGGTATATTTTTAATCGATTGGTGCAAATACTTACTGTGGCATTTTTTTGCAAGGAACTTAACGGATTTAGCGATTTTACGAGATTGTGTATTCGAGAATCCATCTCGGTTTCTCGAATTCACAATCTCGCAAAATCTCGACCTCTAACTACATCCACGCATGATGTCCAATCCATTGGCGAAGATCACTAAACCAAGTACCAAAATGAATCCAGCCATGGTGGCATATTCTAAAAATTTGTCGCTTGGTTTTCTTCCTGAAACCATTTCATAGAGCAAAAACATGACGTGCCCGCCGTCCAAAGCAGGAATCGGCAACAAATTCATGAATGCTAAGATGAGCGAGATGATGGCAGTCATTTGCCAAAAGCGGCTCCACTCCCAGGTGTTTCCGAAGATTTTGGCGAAAGTTCCAAAGCCTCCTAATCCTTCAGTAGCTTTAATTTTGCCTGAGAACATTTTCCCAAATGCGTTGATTTGAGAAGCCAAAAATTCATAGCCTCGCACAAATCCGAGAGGCATGGCTTCCGCCAAACCGTATTTTATGCTTGCGGTTTCAAGCAGTTGAGGGACAAATCCGATTTGTCCCTTGTCATTGACCTTGGACTTGATTGGTGCGATTTCTTGACCATTTCTGATGACTCCAATTGTCGCTTCCGTATTTGCTTGCGCACTTAATTCCTTACTGAAATCTTTGAACCAAGGCGTTGATTTTCCATTGATGGAAACCAATTTGTCGCCTTGCTGAAAGCCTGACAGCTCTACGTTCCCTCCTGCCTCAAAAGTATCAATCACCACCGGGAACCGCTCTCCATAAATCGCGTATTGTTTTCCTTCATTACTTGCCAAAAAGGAAATCCACTTTTCATCAATATCAATTGTTTTGGGAGCGCCAGATCGCTCTACCGTGATAGAGGTTGCGTCCCCTAAAACCACTCCTTCAATCAATTCTTTCTTCCCAAATTGCACCATTGGCTTGTCGCCAATCTTTAGGATTTTATCGCCTTCCATAAGTCCCATTTCGAGACCGATGGAGTCCACGTGAATGCCATAAACTACATTCTCAGCGGGGAGGTATTGTTCGCCCCAATTCCAGAGTACCATGCCCAAAAGAAGGAATCCAAGAATAAAATTGACAGTTACTCCTCCGAGCATGACGATGAGTCGTTGCCAAGCTGGCTTGGCTCTGAACTCCCAATCTTGGGCAGGACCTTCCATTTGCTCTTTGTCAAAACTCTCATCGATCATCCCTGCAATCTTGACATAGCCGCCGAGAGGAAGCCAACCGATGCCCCATTCTGTTTGGTCAGGATTGTCTTCGGTAAAGTCTTGGTTTTTACTCAGAGCAGTTTTCACTTGCCAAGAGCCATTTAGTTTTTTCGCCTTTATCAAGGAAATATATGGGTCAAAAAAGAGGTAGAACTTTTCTGCTCTAATTTTGAACCATTTCGCTGGCAGGTAGTGTCCAAATTCATGCAAAACAATCAGAATACTCAAACTCAACATGAGCTGACCTGCCATTATCAAATAATCCATATTATAATTTATTTCTTACGTTTGTCGAAGTTGTTCTAAAAAACGGGGCAAAGGTAGGTTTTAAAATACATCTATTACAACTATCCAAGTTCCAACTTTGTTGCCAAAACTACTTGTAAATGCAGCTTTTTTACGCAAATAAAATCGAAGGGAATCAAGCAAATTTTGATTCAAATGAGGCACGTCATTGTTTTCAGGTTTTGCGAAAGCAAATTGGAGATCCTATTCAATTTGTGGATGGCATGGGCGGTTTTTATGAGGGTCAAATCATCAGTGGCAATAAAAATGGATTGATAGCCACTTTCGTGGAAAAAACGGACAACTGGCACACTCCGGCGCATGAGGTACACATCGCTATCGCTCCTACCAAAAGCAATGATCGCTTCGAATGGTTTTTAGAAAAAGCCACCGAAATAGGTATCCACTCCATTACTCCTTTGAAGTGCTTTAATTCGGAACGGAGGAAAATCAATATCGAACGATGGGAAAAGATTTTGAAAACTGCAATGAAACAATCTCTAAAATCCTACTTGCCCAAAATCGCAGAACTTACTGACTTTCAGCAGTTTATAAAAAATTGTCCGGCTGATTTAAACAAATTGATCGGCTACTGTGGTGAGGATGATTTACCGCACGTGAAAAACAAAATTATTTCCCGGGAGGGAAATTTGATTGTAATTGGTCCTGAGGGCGATTTCTCGAAAGAGGAATTTGATCTGGCTGTTGCCAATGGCTTTATGGGAATTTCATTAGGGAAATCGAGATTGAGAACTGAGACGGCGGCGATTTACGGTTGTATGGCTGTGGCGCTGGCAGCGGAGTGATTTTTTAGAGGAGATACCAAGTCCACTTAACTGAGAGAGCAGAGAACCACGTGGATCTCTGCTCTCTTTATCTCTGTAATTTCAGCGAAGTGTTCTTTGTTTATCCAATCAGCCCTCTACCCTCTTTTTTTATCTTTCCATCTTTATCCAACTTTTTCATCAAGCGGTCTAAAATGCCATTGATAAAGTCTTTGCTTTTTTCTGTGCTGTATTGTTTAGAAATATCCACGTACTCGTTGAGGGTAACTTTGGTAGGGATGGTTGGGAAGTTCATCAACTCCGAGACTGCCATTTTCAAAAGAATCAAATCTAAAATTGCGACTCTGGTGATGTCCCAATTTTGGAGCGATGGCTGGATGATTTCCAGCAATGGCTCATCTTCTCTAATTACTCTTTGAAGCAATTCGATTCCGAAATCATAGACGGGTTCATCTTCTGGAAGGAACTCTTCAAAAAACTTTTCGGGTACATTCGGAAGCATTTTGAACGTCCTTTTCATGGTGCCCACCACGAGCGACTCATCAACGAACCAATGAGAATTAAATGCTTCCATATTGTCAGCATAGCCTTCGTCTTTGATGCATCTTTTGAAAAGCGCTTTAAAGATTTCTTTGTGGTCGGCGACAGATGCATCTGGATTACTCATGTAATCGACGTAGGCGTCGGATTTAGCAAAATCCTTATATATGTTTTTCAGATAATCAAGGTCTATCTTGCCAAAGTGACCTCTTTGCTTCCATTCTTTTTGTAGTGCTAAATCGTTGTGAAGGGTCTGAATAAGTTCATTTTCCCAAAGTTTGGGTTTGAAGTTTTCATCTTCATCAGACTTGATGTGTTTGGACTGCCGGTGGTCAAGTTCTTTAAGAGAAAGACCCGCCAGTTTGTAGATATTTAAAAGAGAGAACAGGTATAAATCATAGGTTTTGTCAATGTACTGATGATATAACTTTTTAGCGGAATCTAAGGTGATCTGCTCATTTCTATTCATCGAATACAAAACCTGCATAATTTTTATGCGGATGTTTCTCCTACTTACCATATTTCAAAAAGCGTGAGTTTATTTATTGAGGTTGCTTTAGACAACTTCATTTTCACATAACGAAGCAAAGAAAGAATAAATTTCTATGGTAATCAATTATTATCAAATCTTTATTTTACCATCTTCCATTTCAAAAATTCTATCGCTCATTTGGGCTAATTCTTCATTGTGAGTGACAATGATGAAAGTTTGCTCAAAGTCTTTTCTTAGTTGAAAAATCAGCTGATGCAGTTCATCAGAAGTGCTTGAGTCTAAATTGCCTGTGGGTTCATCTGCAAATACTACGGAGGGATTATTCATCAATGCTCTCGCTATGGCGACGCGCTGTTGCTCTCCTCCTGAAAGCTGAGAGGGTCGATGCTCAAGCCTTTCGGCTAATCCCAAGTAGTCCAATAGTTCTTTTGCTCTTTTTTCAATTGCCTCGCCTGATTTTTTTTGGATGAAAGCAGGCATGCACACATTTTCAACCGCTGTGAATTCAGGCAACAAGTGATGGAATTGGAAAACAAAACCGATATTTTCATTTCTGAATTTGGCTAATTCCCTTTCGGAAAATTTATTGCAGGGTTTGCCACCGACTGCGATTTGTCCACTATCTGCGGCATCCAAAGTTCCCAAAATGTGGAGCAAGGTACTTTTTCCGGCACCCGATTTTCCAATAATTGAAACTACCTCTCCTTTCTCTACGGATAAATCCACCCCTTTGAGCACATGTAGTTTTCCGAATGATTTGTGAATATTTTTTGCTTCAACCATATAATACTTTCGTGCGGCAAATTTAGCCCTACTTTATTAACTCCAAAATTTTAGAAAATTAATATTCGTTTTTTAGGTGAAATAATTGATTCGCTTAAATTTGCACAGCCCACCGCTGTTCTGATGTAATGATTGATAAATAGTTGATTTAGTAGTTGGTTTATCAATCTTTCTTATTTTAAGTCATTTTTACGCCCAACCAATACTTTACTAAGGACTTAAAAATTTATGCATTAGAAAACGCCTGAACAAAACAGCTACTTCATTATTTTTATTTTCGAGCGGGACATTCGAATCCTATTGGGTTGGAATGAAGTATAAACAAATCGTGATCGAAAACCCATTTTCTTAAATTTAAAACTCATGAAATTGAACTTAGGTCTTATTCTCCTACTAATTGGTGCAGGTATCTTGGTATTTTTTGCTTGCAGACCAAAGAACAATGACAATTCAAGTCCTACCTCAAGTCCTGGACTATCCTCTAAAACCATTCAACCTGAATGGGCGAAAAATGCAGTCATCTATGAGGTGAACATCCGCCAATTTTCGCCGGAAGGTAATTTGAAGGGACTGGAGGAGCAACTTCCTCGGCTCAAAAAATTAGGGGTTGATATTTTATGGCTCATGCCAATTTTTCCGATAAGTATGGAAAGGCGCAAGGCAAAGGATAAGGTATTGGTCTCTGAAATAAAAGATCCTGCTGAGCGCAAAAAGTATAAAGGCAGCCCGTATGCGGTTCAAGATTTCACGAAAGTGAATCCTGACTATGGAACTAATGAAGACTTCAAAGCCTTGGTTGAAAAAATTCACGGGCTGGGCATGAGGGTTATCTTAGACTGGGTGCCCAATCACACTGGTTGGGATCATAAATGGATTACAGAAAATCCTGAGTACTACACAAAAGTCGATGGTAAGATCACCGACCCAATCAACCCTGAAACCAAAGAACCTTGGGGCTGGGATGATGTGGCAGATTTGAATTATGACAATCAGGAAATGCGAAAAGCAATGATTGCAGATATGAAATATTGGATTACTGATATGAATATTGATGGTTTCAGAATGGACGTGGCGCATGGTGTGCCTAATGACTTTTGGAAGCAAAGCTCCGACGCGTTATTTGCAACGGGAGATATTTTCATGTTGGCGGAGGGAGAAGTGCCTGCTCAAAGGAATGAAGGGTATTTCGCTGCTGATTATGGTTGGTCATTACATCATTTGCTAAATGAGGTGGCGCAAGGCAAGAAAAAAGCAAGCGACATCATCAAATGGCATGAGGAAGATGTGAAAAAGCATACGCGTGGTTATCACATGAATTTCACCACTAACCACGACGAAAACAGCTGGAATGGAACTGTTGAGGAAAGAATGGGAGATGCTGCTGATGCGATGTCGATTTTCACTTTCACTTTTGAAGGTATGCCTTTGATTTACAATGGTCAGGAAGCACCACTGAAGAAACGATTAGAGTTTTTTGTAGCTGACCCAATTGATTGGAATGGCTATCCAAAAACGGAGTTCTATCAAAAACTGACCAGTTTGAAACATTCAAACAAAGCACTTTTGAATGGAGAAGATGGCGGTCCAGTCGAATTTTTAGAAACCAACGATGAAGATGTATTGGCTTATAAAAGAGAGAAAGATGGCAGCCGTGTGATTACTATTCTAAATCTTAGCAAAGAGTCAAAGGAGGTTGAGTTAGATTTGGGGGAAATGGCTGGAGCATATAGCCATGTTTTGAATCAAGGCTCCACTACCCTACCTGCTGATTTTAAGGCGTCGATGGCGCCGTGGGAGGGTTTGGTGTTTGCACAATAAATTAACTTTAAATTTCTGCAAATTCAGAAAAGGAGTTTAAGCGGAGCCGAAGACGGAAGTTGTTGTTTCGAAATTTACAATCCGTTCTCGGTTCCCTTCGCTTTCGCTAAATGCACTGATTTCAATAATTCTATTCGCGAGTTTTTTTAAAATTAAGTTTAGTAAACCTCTCTTTTCACTTTTGTCCTGTACTTAGGTTGATTTAATAAATCCTAATTAATTGCCACCAATGGAGGCTTCATTTGGCTCACAATTTAGATGGAAACCTGCGTCATAAGTTTTATCATTTCCTTTCGATGGGTCGAAATTGAAAACGGGTGTTTTTCCATTGGCTAAGATGTTGCTATCAGTAGCGGCAGTTCCTCCTGCGTTTTGTGAAGTGGGG
>CALCJP010000233.1 GCA_937967625.1 uncultured Saprospiraceae bacterium | reverse complement strand
CCACGAAAGTGGAAATTGATTTGAGTGGGGAGGCGGCAGGTGTCTATTTGTTTAAAGTAAAAACTCAGAAAGGAGTTGTCACCAAACGAGTGGTGTTATTTTAACCTGATTTTCCGAAAGGAAAATAAAGTATAATAGACTGGTTATCAATCTATTAATAAACAGGGTTCTCGAAATTCCATCCGAGAATCCTGTTTTTTTGTGCCTACTAAATGTTTGAAAATAGCACTATATTAGGATCCGTTTCAAAATTTAAAAATACCTCTGATGAAAAAACTGACTGTTTTCGCCTGCCCTTTTCTTTTTTGTTTGTTTGCGAGTTTTGCTCAAACTTTAACTTGTATGAATCAAAAATCATGAAATTGAAAATTATATTTACTCTAATACTTTCCATCAATGGGTGCCTGTTTTCCCAAGTGGTTATTCCGCCATGCGTCCCATCTGTAGGAGGCACCCCTGCCACTGATGAACCACCGGGGTGCTATCTTTGCGGTCCAATCTATGCGGGAACTACGCATGGGTTTACTCCTGATTCAATAACTTTCGATTTTCCATGTGGGACTATTGAGAATAGTCAGTGGATTACGTTAGAAACAGGTGCCTCTGGTACGATGGAGGTTACAATTTTATCGACAGGATGTAAGAAAAACCGAGGAGTTGAAATGGCAATTTATGATTCAGACTTTAATTTAGTTTCGAATTGTTTTAGTCCTCCTGACACCTCCCTCCCTGGAAATATCGTCGCCAGTGGTCTAATCCCTGGAGACTTGTACCAATTGATGATTGATGGAGTCGATGGCGATAGTTGTAATATTTTGGTTACTCGCACAGCAGGTTCACATCCAGGAGGTTGGAATCCCTATATTTGGAAAAAGAGGTCTGCCTTTTATTGCGTCAATAGTGAAATTGATTTCTCATCTGGATTGGTCACCAGTACCTACAGTTATGAGTGGAAGGTAGATTCAACCGCCGAAATAGTGAGCGGACAAGGAACAAGAAATACGAAAATAAAATGGCTAACACCAGGGAAAAAATATATTGAGGCGCGAATCTTTGCTTCGTGTGTCATCAGCCCAATAGTCATCAAAGATTCTATCGAAATCATAGATACCATTCCATTTTTCAACAAAACAGAATTCGTTTGTGCAGGAGAGATGCTTCCTCCCAAAGACACTATTCAATTAGCCAATGGGTTAGGATGTCCCTTTTTCCAAATCAGAGCGTTTGAACAATTCACTCCATCTCCAGCTACCATTGTAGAGCGCCTTTGTTTTGGAAAAACATTCAACATTCCTGAGGCTAATTTGGAATTTGATTCCAGCGGAATCTATGACCTCATCCTTCCCAACATAGGGCAATATGGCTGCGATAGCATTATGAACCTTACTTTAGAAATCGGCTCGCCTATCCTTGAAAATTTGACTTGCCAATCATTCGAAAATCGAGTACAGGTTACGTGGAAAAAAAACGAATTCGCTACACATTATCGCGTTTATGTCAACAATCGGTTGGTTGTCAATACCACAAATTTATTTTTTAATCAATACAATTTAGGTGCTGACTCTACTGTAAATATTAAGGTGCTGCCAATTGTAAATGGCGATGCTGAATGTCTATTTTTTCCTGACTCTATTGATTGTAGTTCATTGCCTACTTCTTCCACTCATAATTTTTCCCTTTCGGAAAATGTCACCCTACTCCCCAACCCCACTTCAGGCAAAGTCCAAATCACCTCCCCGACTTTCGTCGAATGGGTTAGCGTCTTCGACATTTCCGGAAGGGAGATCCAACATTCCACGAAAGTGGAAATTGATTTGAGTAAACAGGCTCCAGGCATCTATTTCTTCAAAATAAAAACCCAAAACGGCTTCATAGCCAAAAGGGTGATTCTATTCTAATACCCGTCGAGCTACTAAATAATAGGCATTTCACTTACCAAAATCTGTTAAATCAAAAGGAAGCTTGCAAAAGTCCCTTAAAAAGAAATATTTTGCTTTCTTAAAGAATTACCACAGACTCATTTTTTTTCAAAAAAGCTTTCTTAATTCGAAAAAAATCAAAGAGATGACCCGATTTTTTACACTTACCCTTTGTTTCATTCTTTTTTCAGTTCAAAATCTTTTAGCGCAACCGCCATGTGGAAATGGAAGCGACTCGCCTCCTGGATGTTTTGTTTGTAGTGCGGGTGCTTTTGGAAATACGGGTGGCTATTCGCCCGACAACTTTACATACAACTTCCCCTGCGGAACCGTCAATAATAGCCAATGGCTTTCTTTTGAAGCTACCGGCACATCAGCACAAGTCGATATCGCTTCCGCAAATTGCCAAAACGGACTCGGCGTCGAAATGGCAGTTTATAGCACCTCTCTGCAATTGGTTTCCAGTTGCTTCTCTTCGGGTGGTTCCTTCATGGCAGGCTCAGTAACCGCCACGGGGCTGACCCCCGGCAGGCGATACTACATCATGGTCGATGGCTTCAATGGCGACGCTTGCGATTTCAGCATCACCATCACTGGCAGCAGAACTTATGGATTGCCTTTGCCTCCGGGTCCCATCACCCAAACGCAAGGTGTCCAAACCTCCTGCGTAGGCGCGACTTCTTGCTATTCGATTGCGCCCGTTAGCGGAGCTTCGACCTATAATTGGACAGTCGGACGAGAGGGAAGAATCATCAGCGGGCAAGGCTCTACTCAGATTTGTATCGAATGGGAGCGAATCGGCGGAGCAGTGGTGCAAGTGGTGCCTTCTAACTCCTGCTACACCGGGGTCGCTTCTCTAAAACCAGCAGTCGTTTTGGGTGGCAGCGTCAATTCGCGCCCACCTGATGTTGTTTGTAGCGGCGCTTTTCCAGTGACAATTGATGGCAATGTATTTACCGCGCCTGGCAATTATGACATTACTTTCTCGACCTCCACAGGCTGCGATAGTGTGGTGCAATATATGATCATGCCGCAAGTGCAGACACCTGTGCCGCTTTCCAGAACCATCTGTAGAGGGCAAGGATTTACGCTTGGCGATAGCACTTATACTTCCACCACGACGACGACCGTCATGCTCCCAACGCCTCAAGCCAATGGTTGCGATAGTATCGTAGAGTTGACTTTGGAGGTCTTGGATAGCATTGAAATCCTAAGTGCATTGGATACCATTTCTTGCATTGATAGTTGTATTGACATCACAGTGCAAGCCAATTTGGGCGTCTCCGTTTCTACCGAATGGAGCAGCCCCAACGGCAACCTCAACATGGATAATGGCCTTTCGGCAAATGTTTGCTCACGCGGCGATTACATCCTAACCTTATTCGACTCCACGACAATGAAAAGCTGCCAAACCTCCACCTACGTGGCAGGCGACACCCTCGGCTTAGATTCTTTGATGACCTTGACGGCAAATGGCGTGATGTGTCTCGGCAGCAATTATGTTTTAGAAACAGACGATTTGCCGAGAGCGGATTTTTATATGTGGGATTTGCCGCAAGGCGCCAATCCGACAGGAAGTCGCAGCTTAAATCGCATAGAGGTGCAATTCGATTCGCTCTTTTCGGGCGACATCTGCGTGCAGGCAGTTAACGCTTGCGACACTTCCAATTTGATTTGCGCACCAGTCAATATCATCGCTGTCCCCAACTCAGATTTTGCGCTTGACGCGAATGCCTGTGGGACGAGTACCGCGATGGCAAATTATACTGCTACCCTCGCCAACGGCTTCAACTTCAATTGGAACTTTGGCGACCTCAACGTCATAAGTGGCTCAGGTTCAGGACCTTATGAGATAGGCTTCCCAAGTGGCGGTCAGGACTATGATGTCACGTTGACCATTGATGGAAATGGTTGTGCGGCATCTTCGAGTACCAAAACTGTAACTGCTGATCCGACCTACCCTGCTCCGCAAGTGACCTGTATTCCAGATCAAAACTCAGTTCGATTTGAGTGGGCGGCTGACCCGGCGATTCCGAATTTTGAGGTAAGACCTGTTTCGGGAGGTATGGGCATGCGCAACCAAAATTCATATACCGTAGATGGTCTAATGATTGGCGACACGGTGGTGATTGAAGTCGCAGCAATGGGTTCGAGCCTTTGCGGCGAAACCGTTTCAACTGCAAGTTGCATTACCCAAAACTGCCCTAACGTCACCCTCACGCCTGATCAAAACGGCAAAATTTACTGCGATTCAGATTCATTTTCTGAAATGCTGACTGTGACTGCAACAGGCGGCACAGGCAATGGCACCTTCAGTTGGACAGGCACGGGAGTCACTCCCGATGGTCTTTTAGAAAACGTGGGACAAGCGCCCGGCACCTATACTTTGGAAGTGACTTACGTCGAAAACAGTTGTGATTTCACCACGACTGTAACCTATGAGATAGTATCAAGTCCTTCAGTTTCGGCAGTCGTTACCCAACCTGTTTGGCAACCTGCTACTACTGGTGACATCGACATTACCATCAACGGAGGTACTGCTCCTGTTAATTTCACTTGGTCTAATGGTGCCACCACAGAAGACCTTACAGGTGTTCCCTCAGGCGATTATTGCATCACGGTGGAGGACGGAGCTGGCTGCCAAGTATCTGATTGTTATGCCATCAATTTGGGAACCTATTTCGTGGCTCCGATTCATTTGATTTGTGCTGGAGATGGCAAAACGATTTCTGTTGATCCGATTTCAGGTGCGAGTTTTAGTTGGTCTCCAGGTACGGGTTTGAGTTGCACCATCTGCCCAGCGCCTTTCGCAAATCCTTCACAGTCAACGATTTACACTGTAACAGCAACACTGCCAAGTGGTCAAACTGCCTCCACTGATGTGGAAGTGATTGTGATTCCTCCGGTGATTTGCCCAATGACCAAAAGCACCATCAATCTCCCGAACACGGAGCAAGAATGGACTGACTTCGATAGAGAGCAATTGCAAGCGGATTTGACGAAAGTCAGTGAAGATGTGAGTAATATCATCTCGCTCACTCCTAACCCAACGACGGGTTTGATTACTATCAATTCCATTTCAGAAATCATCGAAGCGACTGCTTTCGACTTGACTGGGAGATTGATTTCCAGAACTTTTGCAACCGATCAAATGGATTTGTCAGAAGCTCCGGTAGGGACTTATTTGATTCGTGTGAAAACAGGCGACGGCGTTGCCGTTAGAAGGATAGTTAAGCATTAATGTACCGTAGGCTTCCAGCCTGCGGCTTCATAAATCCTCACTTCCAGCTTGCGGCTTTGGTCTCAGGCTGGAAGCCTGAGGTACATAGAAAACAGCTTTTTCAGATTCCTTTTCCCCCTTTCGGGAAATGGAGTGATTACTAATTTTTCAACCTCTGATTTATGAAAAAGCGATTTACGATTTTACTACTCTTTTTAGTTTCAATCTCATGGGGACAAACGCCTCCCTGCTTGCCGTCGGCGGGTGGTGAGCTGGCGGGAGATGTGCCGCCGGGGTGCAAAATATGTGGACCAATTTACGTGGGAAGCACTGGTGGTTATTCGGCTGATAATTTTCAATTGGTATTTCCATGTGGCGCTATAGAAAACAATCAATTCATAAAGGTAAATGTCAACAGTATTGGGACTATTGAAGTGACGATTGAGGCAACAAATTGCAGAGATAGCAATGGAATTGAGATGATTTTATATGATTTAGACCTCAATCCGGTTTCTAACTGTTTTTCATCTGAGGGAACTAATCTACAGGGAACCATAATTGCCACTAGGTTGACTCCTGGAAATGATTATATATTGATGATTGATGGATATGAGGGAGATAGTTGTGATATTTTAGTGAATGTTTCGGGTACCCACCCCATTGGTCCACCAGACGGTACTGGTCCCATAACTGTTATTCCCGATGTGCCTCAATTTTGCCCAGGAGCAGAGGCGCATTATTCTATTGAACCAGTCAGTGGTGGCATTGAGTTTTATGAATGGGTTGTGCCGAGTAACGCAACGGTTATTGAAGGTGGTGGTTTGCAGGACACCTTTGTAAAAGTAGAATACAACACTCCAGGAGGAGGTACAGTTAAGGTTACACCTTCAACCAGTTGTTTCCCCCTTTTTCCAGCTATCTCACCAGTGGTAGTAGCGCCTGTGATAGTGCCGCCACAACCACCAATTTTCTTTTGTGTTAATGAACCTCCGCCGCCGGAATGTGATACAACTATAATTTTCCAAACTTCGCTTGGTTGTGATAGTTTAGTGACCTATATCTGTTTGCCAAAAATTCAACTTCCAAACTCGGTAAGAGTCATCGCCTGCCCAGGGCAATGTTTTATGATAGGAGACACCTGCGTAACGGCTTCAGGTCGATACGAAATCAAAAGAGAAGCACCTAAATGCGACAGTATCATTCTTTTAGCTTTCGATACGCTTTCCTCTACCATAGATACCATACCTCCTCCAATTGTAAATTGCAATATCGGCTCAGACATTATCAATTTCAATTGGAGACAAAACTCCATCAACGATGGCTATCTCATTGAAATTCAAGGAGTTGTAATCGACACATTGGTCAATCAGACTGCTTATATTTATCGGCTTTCGCCAAATGACTCACTCATTCAGTTTAGATTAATCCCTTTCGGAAGTGCTTCTTGCCCTTATGCAATTGGCGAAGTGACCTGCGATTTGCGAACGAGTTCTACTGCTACGACATTCCACGAAAGTGGCTTAAAAATCCATCCCAATCCAACCAACGGGGAGGTGCAAATTGAAAGCGAATCCACTATCGAAAAGATATTGGT
>CALCJP010000232.1 GCA_937967625.1 uncultured Saprospiraceae bacterium | reverse complement strand
ATTGACCTAATCATGCAAAAAGCGCCTCATTATCGACACCTTCTGAAAGTGAGACCCGGCATTACCAGTTGGGGGCAGGTCAAATATGGCTATGCTTCCAACGTACCTCAAATGGTACAGCGCTTGAAATTTGATATTCTTTACATTGAAAATATGTCTTTAGCTTTAGACATCAAAATCTTCTTTTATACCATCTTAGTACTCATCCGAGGAGAAGGAAAATAAATAGTGCCCCTCCTCCGTTTTCTAAAGGCTTCCTTCATTTCCACGCAGTGTTTTTTAAATACTTAAACATATTTAAAAAAAATTAAATTTAAGTTTAACTTTGTGAAACTCCCATTATAGATTGGCGTTATATTTGCTTTTGAATTGAATAAAATATTTATTCATAACTCTCTCATTTAAAACTATTTAAACATACTTTATGGCTAAAATTCTCATAGTTGACGATGAACCGGCAATCCGAAGAACCCTTAAGGAAATCCTTGAATTTGAAAAATTTACTGTAGATGAGGCGACCAATGGGTTAGAGTGCATGGTCAAATTGAAGAAGGATAAATTTGATGTCATCCTCATGGACATCAAAATGCCACAAATGAATGGATTAGATGCATTGGAGCGAGTACAATTGCTTTCGAGCGAAACTCCGGTGGTAATGATTTCCGGACACGGAACTATCGAAACCGCCGTAGAGGCAGTGAAGAAAGGTGCGTTTGATTATATCTCAAAGCCGCCGGATTTAAACAGACTGCTCATCACCTTGCGAAATGCGATGGACAAATCCAGTTTGATTACAGAGAAGAAAGTTTTACAAAAGAAGGTCACCAATACTAAGGTGCAGCCGATAATAGGTCAATCCCCGGCGATTTCAAAAATACTTTCGATGATTGATACCGTTGGACCTACCGATTCGCGAGTTTTGGTGACAGGCGAAAACGGGACTGGAAAGGAATTGGTCGCTCGATGGCTGCATGAAAAATCAGCTCGTTCGGATAGCCCCATTGTGGAGGTCAATTGTGCTGCAATTCCTTCTGAATTGATCGATAGTGAGTTGTTTGGACATGAGAAAGGTTCTTTTACCTCCGCTCACAAACAACGTATCGGTAAGTTCGAATTGGCGCATGGCGGCACTTTGTTCTTGGATGAGATTGGCGATATGAGTCTTTCGGCGCAAGCCAAAGTATTGAGAGCATTGCAAGAGAGTAAAGTCACCCGTGTAGGTGGGGAAAAGGACATCAACGTGGATGTCCGCGTGATTGCGGCAACGAATAAAAACCTCCAAGAAGAAATCAAAAAAGGAAATTTCAGAGAGGATTTGTATTTCCGCTTGGCGGTGATTTTGATTGAAGTCCCTGCGCTCAAAGAGAGAAGGGAAGACATTCCGATTTTGGTCGATCACTTTGTCAATCAGATCTGCACGGAGTATGGAATTGCTCCCAAAGAGGTCACCAAAGAAGCTGAGGTTGCTTTGAAAAACCTAAGTTGGCCAGGTAACATTCGCGAGTTGCGCAATGTCGTGGAGCGTTTGATTATCCTTAGCGGAAATAAGATTACAGATGATGATGTGCTCAGATTTGTGACACCGAGCACACCTGAGGACTTGTCGAAATTTCAAGAAATCTTCGAAAAATTTGATAACGTCAACGACCTACATAAATACATCGATGAGGAGTTTCCAAACTATAAAAGGAACTAAAAATATATAGGCTGAAATGCCAAACAGATAACTCTAAAACTACTAAACCATGCTCGACCCTAAATGGTCGGGCATTTTTTTTGCAAACCATAGAAGTTTTGAGTTCTTTGCGCCTCTCAACTCAAGTCACCTAATTCAAATTAAGGTTAATCTCACAATAAAATATCGAAATGTCTAAATCAAAAAAAGAAGGGAAGAAAAAATCTGGAACTAAAAAATTTACTCCAATCGTAAAAGGAGAAAATTCTTGGACGATGTTTAAGGTCTTATCAGAGATGGTAGATGGATTCGAAACGATGAATCAAATCGGACCTTGCGTTTCTATATTCGGTTCGGCGCGAACCAAACCCGAAGAAAAATACTATAAAAAAACCGTCAAGCTCGCCAAAATGCTTACCAAAGAAGGCTTTGGAATTATCACCGGTGGTGGTCCTGGTATCATGGAAGCAGGAAATAAAGGAGCAAAAAAAGGCGGTGGTGCCTCAGTTGGTCTCAATATTGAAATTCCATTTGAGCAACACTATAACCCTTGGATTGACCAAGACAAAAACTTAATGTTTCGCTATTTCTTTATCCGTAAGGTGATGTTTGTGAAATATGCGCAGGCGTTTGTGGTCATGCCTGGTGGCTTCGGCACGATGGATGAACTTTTTGAAGTACTGACTTTAATTCAAACACACATGGTGACGAAAGTTCCTATCGTTTTGGTGGGCACAGAGTTCTGGGGCGGATTGAAAAAATGGATTAAGAAAACCATGTCAAAAGAATTCGCAACAATCAGCCCTAAGGATTTAGATTTAATTCCTTTGACTGACGACCTCGATGAAGTAGTTAAAATCATCAATGATTTCTACTCAGAGGAGAAAGCAGATCGTGACTTCTCTGTAAATTATGAGTTGTAAGTGATTGATTTTCAATTATTTGAAATAAAAAATCCCGAACTGCAAGTATGCGATTCGGGATTTTTTTTTCTTCCTGCCTTTCGGCAAATATCAACTCACCAAACCCGCATAATCTTCTGCACTCATTAGCGCTTTCAATTCTTCCGGATCAGACATTTCTACTTTTACGATCCAACCTTTCCCGTAAGGGTCTTCATTGATGACCGCTGGGTTGTCTCCTTCATCTTCATTCAATTCAGGATTGAATTCCAATACTTTCCCCGAAAGGGGCATGAATAAATCTGAAGTGGTTTTTACTGCCTCTACCGTTCCGAAAACGTCTTCTGCATCAACGTCCTCCCCTACTGTATCGACTTCAACGTAAACGATTTCTCCTAATTCGCCTTGAGCATGATCAGTGATGCCTACATAAGCGATATTGCCATCTTCTACACGAACCCATTCGTGATCTTTCGTGTATTTTAATTCTTTTGGTGTATTACTCATTATTAATGTGATTCGTAATTAGTGATTTGTGATTAGTATGCTAAGAGTTACGAATTTACTCTTTATGAATTTTTCTTAATCTGCTCTTTCACCCATTCGGAAGTAACTGACTTCGGTCGCTCTAATGGCTGTCCTAATGCTCTTGACCAGCAAAGTGCCGCTAAAACTCCCAATGCTCTTGAAACTCCAAATAACACGGTATAATAAACATATTGCTTCATGCCGTAGTGTACCAATAGGGCACCTGAGTGGGCATCGACGTTTGGCCAAGGATTTTTAACCTTTCCTAATGACTCTAACATCGGAGGCACGACATCAAATATTTTCCAAATAACTTGAACCAATTCATCATTTGGGATATTCCTTTCGGCAAATCCTCTTTGCGCGGTGAATCGAGGATCAGGTTGTCTCAAAACAGCGTGACCATAACCCGGAATGACTCGACCTGAATCCAAAGTCTTTTGGACATAATCGGCAATCTGCTCTTTGGTAGGCTTTTGAGTGCCCAACTCTTCGAGCATATTGAAGACCCACTTTATAACTTCTTGATTGGCCAACCCGTGAAGTGGACCTGACAAAGAGTTTATCGCTGAAGCGAAAGAAGTATAAACATTCGCCAAAGTTGAGTTCACTAAGAATGCCGTGTGAGCAGAAGCGTTTCCGCCCTCGTGATCAGCGTGAATTGTTAGATATAGACGCATGAGTTCCAAAAACTCGCCATTGTCGAAGCCTAACATTTTGGCATAATTGGCAGCCCAATCAAGCGTACGATCTTGTTTTGGTTTTTTGCCGTCGCCAAAAGATCTTGAGAAAATGAATGCAGCCAAATGCGGTAGGCGTGCAATCAAATTCATTGCGTCCTCATAGGTAGCGTCCCAATATTCAGATTTGTGCATGCCCTCTGCATACTTCTTGTCGAAAATGCTATCACTACCCATTGCCGTGATTCCAATACTGAATTGAGTCATTGGGTGCGTGTCGGCTGGTAATTTTTTGAGGGTGGCGTACACGTAATTTGGAATTTTTCCTCTTCTGCGCCATTCTTTAGAAACCCATTTGACTTGAGTTTTAGTTGGAAGGTCTCCTGTCAACATTAGCCAAAACAATCCTTCTGGCAATGGTTCTTCACCACCCGGAGCGGTTGGTAATTTTTCTCTCAATTGAGGAATGGTGTAGCCTCTGAAACGAATGCCATCGTAGGCGTCCAATTCTGAGGTTTCCCACATCATGGTTTTGATGCCACGTGCGCCTCCGAAGACTTGAGCTAATTTGACATCACCAACGACGAGGTCGCCGTTTGCTTTGATGAGGCTTCGGATTTCAGTTCTTAGTTCACTTGATTTTTTATGGAATTTTTCCTTGAGTGGGTCTTTTCTATCTGCCATTCTTCTTATTAAGTTGTTGTGATTTATTGTAAAATGCGGTATGCGTTTTCTCTAAAAAACAAAGAAAGGAATTTAGGTTGAAACTGCGCGAGATTTAGATTAATCTTTTTTGCAAGAAACGTGAAAAAATATCTTACTAACAGTTTGCATATTCTAAGTTAGTAGCGTTTCGATCATTTCCCGAAAGGGAAAACAAAAAAGGGATTGCAATGTTTGCAATCCCTTTCTTTATTTACATCGCTTCTACTAAGCGAATTTTTATTTCCTGATCGGAAAGCCCATCTGCTTTCCATTTTTTGTAGAGAGAAGATCTTTTATCTGAGTTGGCTTTCAAAACAGATTTTCTGTAATCTTCCAATTGGTCTTCACTCATCATCTTCATGATAGCAGTGAAATTCATCTCTTTAAGAGTGCTTACTTTGTTATAGTAAATCTCAGGATCTGAGTCTCGTAAAGGTTGAACTTGTGCCAAATCATTTGACAGTTTTACTTGAAGGTCAAATAATTTTGTTTTTTGGTCATCGTCCAAATTTACTTTAGCTGCTACATCAGCCACCATCTGTGTCGCATCGGATTGAGCTGTCTGAGCAAAAATTGCCAAAGAAAACAGGCACAATGCGGAGAGTAGAAATAATTTTTTCATAATCAAATTTGATTTTTAAATGTGAAACAATAGAGGCTGTTTTATTTCTGAGGCTAAAATACAACTTTTAGCACAATATCAAAGACTAAAAATAATGGAAGTAGTAACGAATGTCAATGCCGCATTATTGGCAAGCTTAGGCTGAAAACGAAGTTCCGCACCCGCAAGTCTCGTCTGCATTGGGATTATTAAAGGTGAACCCGCGATTGTTCATGCCATCGTGCCAGTCGATTTCCATTCCTATAAGATAAAGGGCATGTGCTTTTTGCATATACACTTTCATGCCGCCCACCTCGTGGACTTCGTCACCTTCTTTTGCGACGTCGAATCCCAAAATATAGCTAAAACCGGAGCAACCGCCCCCTTTGACGCCAACTCGAAGCCCATGTTCAGCTGTCAAATTTTGCTCATCGCGAATGCGGGTTAACTCCTTCACTGCGCCTTCCGTTAGTTGAATCGGAACTATTTTCGTACTCATCTTATTCGTTTCTTTTTTGAAATACAAAGTTATTCATTTAGTATTAAGGGAACAAATACCTTTTTGTTTAGTTCGGTTTTTTACTTTTGCTGAATTAATTATCAAAACGCTCGTTCTAACTGAGTCTTGACTCTTGTCTCTTAAAAAAAACATACTACACCATGTGGTTAACCGCAATATTAGAAATTATAAAAATCACCGTCCCTGCTCTTATCGTTTTTTTGACGGTCTATTATCTGATGAAAACCTTTTTTGCCAATCAACGAGCCATGAAGGTATTGGAATTGCAAAATCAGGCAAAAAGCACAACTGTGCCGATGCGTTTGCAAGCCTATGAGCGATTGTCGCTGCTCTGCGAACGGATTTCTATCCCAAACATGGTGTTGCGACTGAGAGAGGAGGAAATGAGTGTTCAAGACCTGCGCATGGCAATGCTACTCTCTGTCCAAAAAGAAATCGAATACAACATCACCCAACAGGTCTATGTCGGCGAAAATCTTTGGGAAATCGTAAAACTTTCCAGAGACCAAGTGACGACTATCGTCAATGAAGTGGCAGCCAAAATGCCTATCGAAGCAGACGCAAAAGATTATGCGCGGGCGTTGCTTTCTGTGGTGTCGCAAACGGAATCAGCTTTGGATAAGGCGCAATCGGCAATTAAAGCAGAGGCGGGCTTGATTCTTTGATTTTAATGAAAATTAAAATGAGAATCAAAATTAAAAACTGCCCAAATTAGATTGTTTGCCTTTCGGCAAATGCACACATTTCGCGAAAGCGAAACTTCAAAAATAGATAGATCGCCTTTCGGCAAATTGGCGTTGTTGCGTTTTTGATTTTCATTTTGATTTTCATTTTGATTTTGATTTTGATTTTGATTTTCATTTTCATTTTGATTTTGATTTTGATTTTCATTTTCATTTTGATTTTGATTTTCATTTTGATTTTGATTTTCATTTTGATTTTGATTTTAATTTTGATTTTGATTTTAATTTTGATTTTAATTAAAAATACCACATGCGAAACTTAGCAATCTGGCTTTTCCTCCTCTCCTTTTTGGCAATTAGCTGCAAATCCAAACAACATTTGGCGAAAGTCGAACCTCAGTCAGAAACCATTACTTATGACGGACCGCTTCAGGGCGATGCGCAGGCAGATTCATTGATTCAGATTTATAAAAAGGACTTGGATAAGGAGATGAATCGAATCATCGGCGAAGTGGCAGAAGAACTCATCAAAGCGCAACCCGAATCTACAATGGGAAACTTTTGCGCCGACGCTATCTATAAAATGGCAACGGATTACTATGGCGAACCCATTGATTTTGCGCTGCAAAACTATGGCGGCATGCGCCTCCCATCCATCGCAGCCGGGCCACTGACCAGAGGAAAAGTCTATGAACTCATGCCTTTCGAAAACCGAGTAGCCGTCTTAACCCTCAATGGAAAAGAGACCCTCCAACTCATCGAACACATGACCATGAGAGGTGGCTGGCCAATTAGCGCTTCACTTCGCTATGAGATTTTCAATAAGAAACCGATTGCCATCGAAATAAATGGAGAGAAACTTGACTTAGAAAAAACTTACAAAGTCGCCATGCCTGACTACATCGCCAACGGCGGCGATAATTGTGATTTCCTAAAATTGGCACCTAGAAAAATGACCGATAAATTGGTCAGGAAAGCATTCTTTGAATACATCCTCGAACACACATTTGCCGAAAAGGCGATCCACCCTAAGATAGATGGGCGAATTGCGATTAGGAATAACTGATGATTAAATCGCCGGTTTGCATATCAATTTTCCCATCTAAAACTTCCTCAATTCTTTTCTCAAATCGTTCAACTGTTCTTTCTCCATAGGCAGAAAGATTGAAAGAATGAGTTTTGAATTGGTAGGTGGTAATCAACATCTTGTCACCTTTCACCTCAACAGACGCAATTTCCGAAAGGAGAAAATCAACCTGAATAATGTGTTGAAATATTGAAAGCTTATCTGGAAATATTTGAATAGCGTTAATTGGGACTTCTTCTCTGAATGTAACCACTTTGTCCCTGTAAGCATAAAACACAAAGGCAAAAATCAGGTAGTATATAAATTGAAATTCAATCAACCAATGTTGGTTGAGACCAACAACAAGTGCCACAAAAACCAAAAGACTGCCCAGCATAAACATAAAATCCCACTTCACTATGTACATCATACTCGTTCCTTCTTGAGCATTGTAATAAAAGAGCTTCTTGGCATTTTCTCTTTTAAATTTTCGATTGTTAATTATGGAGGAAATCAGAAAAAGTCCAATCACAAACAGTGGAATCCAGAAACCAATGACCGAGGTAGTTGGAGCTTTATCCATATACCAATCTGTCAAAACCATAGGAATGACATAGAAAATGAAACTTAGGTCTCCCAGTTGGAGCACTCCTTCGTAGAATTTATAATGTCGGATTTTCATAAGTAATGTTGATAATCTAAAAATAAGACTTTTTTCGCTTTCGCAAAATGGGGTGGTTTATAATGTGTGTATAACAAAATGCACAAAATCATCAAAAGTGGTGGGACGACATAGAGTCATGCCACCACTCCGAGTTCTCGTGGCACGACTCAAAGTCGTCCCATGAGTGGCTTTTGCAACAACTGTGCATTTTGTTATACACACGCTTATAATTTCCCAATCCATTGAGATGGGTTTTGATTGGTGGAGTTTTTCCAAACTTCAAAATGCACCTCATACTCCCCTGAACTGGCGTCCAGCGCAACGGTTCCTAATTGCTGACCGCTTGTAACCTTATCCTTTCGGCGGACATCGACTTGATCTAAATTGGAATAGACCGTATAGTATTCTCCATGCAAAACCATCACCATGTAGTTATTGCCAGGGATGAATTGAACCGCTAAAACCTCTCCTTCAAAAACGGCTTTAACATTGGAGTTTTTTTCTGTTTGAATGTCGATTCCATTGTTTTGGATGCGGACGTTTCGCAAAGACGGGTGCGCTTGATTACCATATTTCCCTACGATGACGCCGTTGTCAACTGGCCAAGGAAGGCGACCTCGATTGGAACCAAAATTTGACGAAATTCGGGCATCGACAGGCGGAGGCGTCGGTGCTGGTTTGGAGGGAACAGGTTCGCTTTTGGGTGCCACAGTTTCTTTTTTCTTTTTGGCGGCAAGCGCTGATTCACGGCGCTTGATTTCATTCATGATCAGTTTTTGGATGGTCTTATTGAGCTGCTGATGTGCTTTTTCTTTTTGACTTAGTTCGCCTTCCAGTCGTACTTCATCATTTCGCAGTTGCGCCAATAATTTATCACTCGCCGTGAGTTCATTCATCAAAATATTTCGCTGACTGGTTTCGCTGACGAGGAGTTTTTCTTTCTTCGATTTTCTATCGATGAGTTGCGTTGCTTTTTGAGATAGCGTCGATTGAGTTAATTGAATCAGTTTTGCCTGATTTTGGCGATAGGAGTCATATTGCTTCAGATAATTCCAACGGCGAAACGCCTCATTGACCGACTCTGAGGAAATTAGAAAAAGGAATTTATTATTGGTCAATTTCATGCGATAGGCATGTTGGAGCATGGTGGCATATTCGGATTTGAGTTGCTCCACATCTTCCGAAAGGGCAAAGACGACCTCCTTGGCTCGTTCGATTGATTGGTTGGAAAGTTGCACTTCTTCCTGCAAGGTGTTGATGAGTTGTTGCCGTTTTTCGATTTGCTTTTGGAGCGTGTAATATTGATTGATAGTTGTTTTTTGGTTGGCACGCGTGTTTTTCAGGAGGTTGTTGGTTGCCTTGATTTCCTCCATGAGCAGGTGGCGTTTGGTTTCTAATTGCTTGCGTGATTGTGCGGTGGCGGAGGGTGGTAGGCAGAAGGTGATAAGCAGTAGTAGGCAGCCCATGAATTTCATTCGTGGGGCGGTGGGCAGCCCATGTCCATACCCATGAATGAAATTCATGGGTAGTCGATTACATTGCCTGAACCGATTGAGGAACGCCATCATTTTTTGAAAGGCATTTTTTTAGGCAAATCAAATTCAACTGACGACATCTGTATCTTTAAATTCACCTTGCCTGAATCTTTACTATCCGCATCAATGACTCTGGTATGTGAAAAATTCCTATCTCCAATCAATTGATAATCAGAAAGTTCAACAGCCATCAATCGAGGGGGAGCGCTTTCGCGAAATGACATTTGCCGTAAGGCATAATTGCTTTCATCAAGTACATAATGGCTTTTTGGAGTACTGCTTTCTGAAAATAAAACCAGCCCAGTGGAGTCAGATTTCATTTCCAAATCATTGGTAAAGAAAACCGGATTGCCCAAAACCAACGCTTGCAACATTTGAAAATTGGCGGGAAAATTCATCTTTCGCTGCACGTAGCTGAGGTCTTCTGCTATGTTATTGCCACCAAAGCGGTCAATCACAAAAATGGAATCAGGCTCTATCAAAACGCGCGCAGCTTCGATTCCAAACTTTTTGACATTAATCCAAATCGCTTTGTCTTTTTCCAACCGCAGATTGCCGCTCAAACCAATGGTCAATTGCTCCGATTTGAGATTCAGCCGCAATTTCGCACTGAGCCAATCGGCACTCACCTGGTTTCTGATCATCAGATTTTGAAGCGATTTAGCGGTGTTTTCTACAACTTCTGTTTTGGTTCCAGTAGCTATTTTTTTGCTTTTGCAGCTGAGGGCGAGCAAAGCAATTATTCCAATAATTAGAAACTTAATTTGATTCATCAATTCTTTTCGCAGTTCCGTTCCCTGAGCGGATCCAAAGGGAACAATTAAAAAAATCCAAGCTCTTCTTTGTTGGCTTCGACTCCGCTCAGCCAACGGTTTGCAGCCCCGTTCCCTGAGCGAAGCAGAAGGAAGCAATCAATCACAACTTCTGTATCTCCTTCAACAAGTTCTCCGTTGTGCTTGGATCTTCTCCTTCCTTTTTCGCGAAAGCGAGGGCTTTGTTAGCAGCTTTGAGTGCTTTTTTCTTGTTGTTCAACTTATAGTAAAGCGACGCCAAGGTATCGTGATTGTAATAATTGGCGTCGTGCTTGATAGAGCATTTCGTCCATTTTACCGCTTTTTTCAACATCTTTCGGTCATCGACACTTTCGTAAAAATTCCAAGAAATTTCGTTCAATTCCTCCCAATCTTTTACTTTAAATTTTTTGATGTAAGTCGCGGCAGTATTCGAAAAAGCGTTCACATCGCCTTTTTCGGCATAGTGGCGAATTTTATATTTCGTCGCCATTTCTTCCGCTCTTTCAGGATACGCTTTCGCGAAAATCTCATCCACTCTCTTGAAGTCAGGCTCCTCGCCCAGCGAATAAATTGAGCTGTAAATCAAATTATCAATTCGACCTTTCAAGCGGTTTTGATCCACGTATTCCAGAAACTGATCTTGATTGTTGATCATGTAATCAAACATGGGCGAATCGACATTTTCAGTCATTTTGAAAATCAATTTGAGATTGATTTCATTGTTCCAATCGTCTTGGGTTTTCAAAAATTCGTGCGTGACGTCTTGGTAACCCGCCGTTCGCGAATCATACATAGATACCGCGTAGTCCAACAAAAATTTAGGGTCGCGATCTCCTGCTTCATATCGATCTGCCAGCGAACCCGACTGCTTACTTGGGTCTAAAGCTTCTTTGCCCAAAGCCAACATCTGCTCCTGATTTCTAAACCCAGCAACCCGATGTATCACCTTTCCAAATCGGTCGATGAATAGCAAAGTCGGATAGGCAAATACATAATATTTTTTCGCCAAGGCAGGTCCTTCGCCCTTTTCCATATCCATTTTTAGCGGAATGAAATTTTCGTTAAAATACTCCCCTACTTCCTTTTGGTTGAAAACTTTTTTATCCATCATTTTGCAGGGACCGCACCAAGTGGTATAGGCGTCCATGAAGATGATTTTATTTTCTTTGGCTGCTCGCGCCATCGCTTTTTCGAAGCTCTTTTCGAATTCAATTCCATTTGCCGAAAGGCTAAAAGCGCCAAAAATCAATAACAATATAATTGTCAATCTGAAGTTCATATTATAAAAATTTTGTTGCAAAAGTAGTCAAAATGAATAGATGAATAAATGATTCAAGGAGTAAATACAGCAAATTTGAGACTAATTTAACGACCTACAATTTGTAAGATTATTGCACGATTAAAATTTACCCATTTGTTCATCTACTTATTTACTAATTTTTTCAAAGCAAGATACACTCCATTTGTCCACCCAAACCCGTCTTGAACGAGATACTCTCCCCCACCCGTTTCCAAATCGGTGTCGATGACGTTGTATTTTTCGAGCATTTTGCCGGTAGATTTAAAGACCTTTTCGTTGAGCGAAAGCCATCGGTTGGCAATGTCATGAGCGAGGTCGTCGAATCCGTAATTTTTGAGTCCTTTGATGGCTATCCATTGGAGAGGTGCCCAGCCATTTGGGGCGTCCCATTGTTGATCGGAGTAGTGAGGAGTGCAGACAATGCCGCCGGGTTTGAGGAGGTGTTGTTTGAGTATTTTGGCGCAAGCCACTGCTTGCTTATCGGACGCTAACCCAAAAAATAATGGGTACATCCCCGCCGCTGAAATGACCTCTTTATGTTTCGCTTTCGCGAAATCGTAGTCCATGAAGAATTGATGGGTATCACTCCAGAAGTACTTGATTATCAAGGCTTTACGCTTTTCCGCTTTCGCGGAATAATCATGAGTTGAGGGAGTCGAACTGAATGCGTCCATATTAGCCAAGGTCATTTCCTGATGCCAAACCAAGCAATTCAAATCAACGGGTAAAATCTCTGAAGCGTGAATCGTCCCCAAGTCATTTGGGTTACGCAACCATCGACTGCTAAAGTCCCATCCAGATTCACAAGCGCAACGCAAATCTCTAAAAAGTTGGGACGCCTCCCTGCCCGATTGCTGCTGAAGTTCGATGTCATCTTGATACATCTCTGCTCGTGGCTCATCGAAGGCATCCCAATAGCGATTCAAGATGTCGCCATCTAATTCAACGGCTCTTTCTGAATTCATCCAAAATTCATATTCCTTTTGTAGCAGATCGAATTTTGAAAGATAAAAATCTAACCGGTTTTGAAAATCACACTCGCAAGCCAACTGAATCATCGAAGAAAAAAACGGCGGCTGCGAACGTCCTAAAAAATAGGTCCGATTGCCATTTGGAATCAATCCATAATTTTCAATCAGAAAAGCGAAGTTTTCAATCATTCCACTGATTAAATTATCCTTCCCGCTTTCGCGCAATCCCAACATCGTAAAGTAGCTATCCCAATAATAGACCTCATTGAATCGACCCCCAGGCACCACATATCGATTGGGCAAATTGATGCGCGAAAAAGTCTTTTCCTCCATCTGATCTTGGCGCGTCAGCACTTCCCAAAGTCGTTCGATATGCGCCTCCACCGACTGCGAAGTATCCGTTTCAAAACCAGAACTTGGCGATTCGGGAAAGTCAAAATGGGATTCGACGAAAGTCGCTAAATCAAATCCTTTTTCGGCTTTCGCGGAATGGTAGGCAGCCAAAATTTCCTCAGGATCGCCTTTCGGCAAAACATCTGAGATGGATTTTCCATCTTCCCATAAGCCACTCTCGTGCATGGCGATGAAAAGGTCTTGAAAGATTTGAGCGGGAGTTTGTGTGTTCATTATACGAAAGTATAAAAATCAAATCCTAATTTAAACTATGAAGCGCATAGCAATTCAAACGTTGATAGGATAAAAATTTACAATCCTTGACACTCGACGCGTAGCGACGAAAATGTTGAATATTTTAACATTAGAGTCGCTACGCGCCACTTCATACGCTACCGCAATTAATTAACTACCACCATTGATGTCGCTATGCGCCATGCATTTACTTTTTTGCCATTGGATATGGCAAATAAAAAAGCCGCCATAAAAATACAGCGGCTAAAAATCAATCATAATTTTACCAAAATTATGATTCATTTTGGGAGGTAAAAATTTAGAAAATAGGGTTAAAGCATATTCAACTGGTTGCGAAAAGCAGAGCTAAATAGCAAATACATTTTTTTGCCATCGCGCACCCGAATGCGCTCAGATTGAACTCTTGCTGCACTTGAGCTTTTTATTTTTTTATAGAGATTCAAGTAATATTTATAGGCCAAATACACCCCAAAACGAGCGCCTTTCGGCAAACCTACGATTCCAACCAGTGCATCATCAAAGTCTTTTTTAATATCTTTTTCAATCTCCACCTTGTCTGCTTCTGTAAATTTGGAGAAATCAATACCCGGAAAATACACGCGACCTCGATCATCAAAATCGCTTCTCATGTCTCTCAAAAAGTTGATTTTTTGAAAAGCGGCACCCAAACTTCTTGCAGGTGATTTGAGCGAATCATAGAGTTCATTATTGCCTTCGCAAAACACTCGAAGACACATCAAACCGACCACTTCTGCTGAGCCATAAATGTATTCTTCATAGAGCGACTGCTCATAATCATGATGCTCCAAATCCATCTCCATGCTTTTCAAAAACGCTTCGATGAGTTCTTTTTCAATACCATAGGCATTGACCGTAGCTTGGAAGCTATGCAATACCGGATTGAGACTGACACCCTGCACGATGGCTTTGTAAGTATCATTCTTAAACTCTTCCAAAAGCGCCCTTTTGTCATACTCATGGAAGGTATCCACGATCTCATCTGCAAATCGCACAAAGCCATAAATCGCATAAATTGGATTTCTAAATCGAGGTTCAAAAACCCGAATGCCCATCGAAAATGAAGTGCTGTATCGCTTCGTGATATGTTCACTGCACTCCACACATACGTCATCAAATAATTGCATCATAATGCTAAGTGTTTTCTTTATTATCTAATTTTTGAGATATTTATCTACTTCATTGGCAACCACTTGTCCCGAAATCAAGGAAGGCGGCACTCCCGGTCCGGGGGTGGTCAACTGCCCTGCATAAAACAAGTTTTTCACCTTTTTGCTTTTCATCTTTGGTTTCAGAAAAGCGGTTTGCAACAAGGTGTTTGCTAAGCCGTAAGCGTTGCCTCGGAATGCATTATAGTCTTTTTCAAAGTCTTTATGCGCAAACGAGCGCTTATATATAATATTATTACGAATGTCCTGCCCTGTTTGGTTCTCCAATCGCTCCATGACGATGTGAAAATATTTCTCGCGCAACTCCTCTGTGTCTTCCAATCCGGGAGCGAGCGGAATCAAAACAAATATATTTTCCTTACCCTCCGGCGCCACCGAACTATCAGTAACAGAAGGAGCGCAAACATAAAAAAGCGGTTTGGTTGGCCACTTTGGATCTTCGTAAATCTCTTGGGCATGTAGGTCAAAATCTTCATCGAAAAAGAGGTTATGGTGATGAATATTATTTAGCTTTTTATCAACTCCCAAGTAGAACAGCAAACTCGAAGGTGCCATCGTGCGCTTTTGCCAATAGGACTCGTTGTAGCGTCGATGCTCTGGTTTCAAAATGTGTTGCTCCAAATGGTGATAATCCGCTGCACCGACTACTGCGTCGCATTCATACTCCCCTTTGTCAGTGATGACTTTTTTGGCGTGACCGTTTGGAATGACCACCTGCTGAACCGTTTCACCCAATTGCAATTTAGCACCTTGATCTTTTGCCAATTGAACCATCCCCTCCACAATTTTGTGCATGCCACCCATCGGATACCATGTGCCTAAAGCCAAATCCGCATAGTTCATCAGCGAGTACATGGCTGGCGTATTGCCAGGTGTGGCACCCAAAAAGAGCACTGGAAATTCGAGGAGTTTGATGAGTTTTTCGTTTTTGAAAAGTTGGCGCACATGCTTTGACATTGAAGTCATCATCTGCAACCTAAACATGCTCTTCAAAACTCGCGTATCCGCAAATTCCATAATGGAATGACTGGGCTTAAATACGAACTCGTTCATGCCAACTTCGTATTTATATTTCGCTTCCGCTAAAAACTTTCTTAATTGTTGGCTGCTCCCCGGTTCGTATTTTTCGAAGAGTTGCTCCAATTCGCTCATCTTGGCCGGCAACTCCATGATCTCATCTCCTCCGAAGAATATTTGGTAAGAAGGGTCTAATCGCTTCAACTCGTAATAATCGCTGGTTTTTTTACCAAAATGATTGAAGTAATTTTCAAACACATCAGGCATCCAATACCAACTTGGACCCATATCAAAAGTAAATCCATCTACTTCAAATTTTCGAGCGCGACCGCCTGCAACTTCATTCTTTTCCAAAATGAGGACATCATGTCCCTCTTTCGCAAGGCTTGCTGCCGCGGATAAACCCGAAAAACCTGCTCCGATTACGATAATTCTTTTTGCCAATTTAAAATGTTTTTTGATGGCGCTAAAACAGCGTTAGAATGACTTTGTTTAAACATTTATAAAAAAAGTTGAACAGAATGGAGGTTTAATAAATAAGGAGACGCTCTGACACCCAGAGTGGTAAGGTGGTTAGTTTTGTTAAAGAGTTACATTAGCGCCAAAAAAAAGTTGGTTCTTGGACAAAATTCGTGTAGCACAAAATCGAAAATTTTTTCATCAAAGATTTTCGAGTTCGAGAAATCGTGATTTTGAGACCTGTTTTGTTTCCGAAATCTCGGTCTCCCGATTTCTCGAATTCATTTTTCATAAGTTCCACAGTTTTTGTCTAAGAACCATTAAGTTTTACAACCTACGCGATCATCATCGAAAAGAAGGATTACGAACCAACTTGACCCAAATGTTTTGCATGATTAAAATCAATAAGTAAGTGCTTGGACAAAAGAGAGCAGTATTAAATTTAGGGGTCACCAACTCATTCAAAAAACACTCTATGCAACTCGAACTATACCATTACATCATCGCCATCGCCGGAGCTGCCCTCGCAGGCTGCATCAACACCCTTGCGGGAAATGGTTCAGCCATTACCCTAAGCATCCTAATAGAACTATTGGGACTACCACCCAAAATAGCGAATGGAACCAACCGAGTCGGCATCATGGCACAGACGGTATTTGGCACTTATGAATTTCACAAAGGAGGCAAGCTGCACCTCAAAAGAAACCTGAGATATATCATTCCGATTTTAATCGGAGCGATTGCCGGAGCCATCGTGGCAGTCAAAGTGAGCAACGAACAATTCCGAGCAGTATTTCGATTTTTGATGGTAGTGATGCTTTTTGTGATCCTATTTAAACCCAAGAGATGGTTTCGAGAGACCGATGTCAAAAGCCTTTTGCCGCTTTGGGCGACCATTCCTATTTTTTTGGCGATTGGTTTTTATGCTGGCTTCATTCAGATGGGGATGGGGGTGATTTTTTTGGCAATCATGGTGCTTTTGGCGAAAGTCAACATTACGGAAAGCAATGCCGTTAAGACACTCGTGACGATGTTATTGACCGTTTTTGCACTATTTATTTTTCACTCGCAAGGGTTGATAGATTGGCGAATTGGAGGCATCATGGCAATTGGGCAAGCACTTGGTGGCTGGGCAACTGCTCGCTATGCCAGTAGATATAAACAGGCAGATCAAGTGGCTTATTGGCTTTTGGTCGTTATAGTCATTGGCGCCGTAATTAGTTTATTTTGGACGTGATAGGTTCGTTACTAAAACCTATATTTGCGCTTTGCGTTATAAGTAGCACCCTCCCGATAATTATCGGAATATTTGGGTGAATTTTGAAGAAGAACTGATTTAGTTAACCCATTAAGGTTTGTTTCTATTTTACTTTCGTAAAATCATTGCCCGAAAGGGAGAAAAAAAACAGACCAAACAAAAAAATTACCGACTCAAGAAATTGGGTCGCTACTATATGAAAAAATTAAAAATAGGTGTCAGCATAGGCGACATCAACGGTATCGGACCGGAGGTTGTAATTAAAACTTTTTCAGACAAGCGACTTTTAAATTACTGTACGCCAGTCATTTACGCTGCTTCGAAAGTCATCGCGTATCACAAAAACATTGTGAATCCTGACTTTCAATTTTACTCTGCTGACAATGTCAATCTAATCAAACATGACCGCGTCAATGTCATCAATGTGCTTTTAGAAAAATCCGAAATCAATCTTGGTGCAATAACAGCCGAAGCTGGCAACATGGCTATCAAATCGCTCGAAGCAGCTGTCCAAGACCTGAAAGACAAAAAAATTGATGCACTCGTAACTGCCCCAATCCATAAAAAATCTATGGAATTGGCAGGTTTCCAGCACGTGGGTCACACTCAATATTTGGCTGAAAATCTGCACGGACGCGACCTCATGATGATGGTTACTGATGATTTGCGCGTTGGTTTAGTAACCGATCACATCCCGTTGAAAGAAGTTGCAAGTAAGCTCAATAAAAACCTAATCATAGATAAAATCAAGTCCATGGAGCAATCGCTCAAAGTGGATTTTGGTATCGAACGCCCCACCATTGCCGTTTTGGGATTGAACCCACACGCCGGAGATGATGGATTGATTGGTAAAGAGGATAATTCGGTGATTCGCCCTGCCATCGTCGAACTGAAAAAATCTAATAACATGTTAATCACGGGACCACATCCCGCTGATGGTTTTTTTGGGTCAGGTCAATATCGCAAATACGATGGCATACTTGCCATGTATCATGACCAAGGATTGGTACCGTTTAAGTTATTGTCTTTTGGTGCTGGTGTGAATTTTACTGCTGGGCTTTCCGGTATTCGCACTTCTCCTGATCATGGCACAGCATTCAATATTGCAGGAAAAAATGAAGCTGATCCGGGTTCTTTCCGGAGTGCTGTTTATGCAGCCATGGACATCAGTCGCCAACGGACTGCTTTCTATTCTGATTCAAAAGATTCCTTAGTGAAAAAGAATGACCAATATCAAGAATATGATGAAACCAAGGATGAGGTTTTAGAAATCGAAGAGGAAGCGGAGGAGTAACGGACGCTTCTCTGGCGGGGGGACGGTCGCCCTGCGGGCTGGACGAGAGATGAGAGATGAGAGACGGAATTTCCCGAAAGGGAGAAAAAAATAGAAAAGGCTTGGTCAAATGATTTGACCAAGCCTTTTTACATTAAATTAATAATCAATTATAAATACTTAATAATCAATCATTTAGTGGAGACGGGGAGAGTCGAACTCCCGTCCAGAGACAGCATCAAAAAACTTTCTACATGCTTAGTCGCTACTTAAATTGTCGAGAAAGAGGGAGGCGTAGCTACGAACCAATCTCTTTCCGTATTTCCAAGTTTCTCAACCGACAGTAGGAAAAGGTTGTCGATCCAGCTCGAAAGGTTATGATGGGTGGCGCGATAATGTATCGAGCATCAACCACGGGACCCAAAGGCATTCTAATTTCTAAAATTAGGCAGCCATAGCAAAGCTTCTATTGCCATGCAAAAAATTGTTGATCATTAGTTTTTGACGGAGGTAAACAATCGTGCTCCGGCATGCTTATCAATTGAACATCAATCCTGTCGATTCCAATACGTCCCCATGTTCTTGCTAATTTGATCTTTTTCAAATCAGATGGTGCAAATGTAATCCTTCATTTGATATAAAGGAACACC
>CALCJP010000231.1 GCA_937967625.1 uncultured Saprospiraceae bacterium | reverse complement strand
TCTAAAGAAGCATCATACATGGCTGCGACGAATTCGGCTGCGACTTTTTCCTTCTTTGCACCCGTCACTTTGATGACCCATTCTTCCTCCTGCCCGGGTTTGAGTTTGTCTCTAAACGTTCCGTATTCGACCTTCAAATCTTTATTGCTCCACGGCACCAAGATGGTTTGATTGATGGCGTAAAATCGATTGTTTTTCACCGCAAAACCATTCATCGCCATGTTGCCTCGATCCGCTTCTGTGACCTTATGTTGGACGGTTTCTTTCGTTTTGATTTTGAGCCATCCGCTGCTCAATTGACCTCCTCGATTTTTCACTTCTTTATAAAAGTAAAGCGGATTCGTGCTCGTAAACAATTGAATATCAACGATTTGAGAAGGCTCGTAGCTTTGTTGCTCTAAATTGGCAGTAACCACTTGAGGCACTGGTTTCATTTTCCCATTGCGCTCATAGGCTGTTAAAAATTTCACTACCTCTACCTCGGCGCCATAGGCGTCTTTTGCCTTAGCAATGATTTTATAGACACCTGAATTCAATTTGACTTTCGTCAAATCCAACTCATACTTCCCCTCCACTTCGAGGTCTTTCGACCAATGTACTTTTTCCGTTTTCCACTCTTTTTGGTCATCTTCAGAGGCATAAGCAAATTGCGGAAATGCCTTTTTAAACTCACTCGCTGACATCAACTGCCGATCTGGTTTATTCCAATATCTGCGATTGAAAGGTTGAGTAGGCACCGCCAGTTTTTCAAACTTGACAGACACATTTGTTTTTGCGTCAGCGCCGTTTAAATTCTTTGCAGTAATTGCCATTGCACTCGCAGGTTGCGGTTCCCTCTTTAGGGGGTCAGGGGGTAGCGCGGCAGGTATCGGCAGCCCCACTTCACCCATATCCGCCACACTCAAATCCAACGCCACATAACCTGCAGACACATTCGTATTTCCACTCCGCGTCTCGCCTGTGATATCCGTCACATCAGCCGAGACTGAGTAGGAGAAAACTGGTTTCCTATCTCTCGGAATCGCCCTGTCGGGCAGTGCTTCAAACTCAATTTCGAACTCACCGTTTTCATCGGTTTTGGCTTTTCCGTTGGTGATTTCCATGCTACTGCTTTGCCATGGATTGTACCAACCCCAGCGCCATGACCAGTATGGGAAACGAGCCGTTCGCGTCACACGGTAAGTGATTTCGGCACCGTCGATATTATTGCCAGCGTATGCTTTCGCATGACCTTTGATGGTTACTTTTTCGCCCAAGCGATATTCGTCTTCGATGGGTTTGAAGGTGACTTCAAATTTGGGACGTTTGTACTCTTCCACTCTAAAGGATTTAATGCTACGTCCGTTTGCTCTCAAAGTCATTCGACCCAATAATCCTCCAGCTGGCGCATTGAATGTTCCCGTAACGGTTCCGAACTCATTGGTTATCAAATCGACTGATTTGACGGGTTGCCTATTGGCGTCAAGCAATTCGATTTTGAGCGGCTTATCCTTCAAAATTTTGGGCATGAGATCTGAATCGTATTCGATTGCTAAGGCTTTAAAGTAAATGGTTTGACCCGGACGATAGATGGCTCTATCCAAAAAGAAATGGATTTGAGTGGTTGGCTTCCTTTTGTTGTTGCTGTCGTGAGTGTAGTACCAATTTTCCGAAAGGAGTAGTTCCTCTCCTTTTCTGAATTTGGCGTAAAAGTTATTTCGATTTCCTTTTTCAAATGGGGCAAATCCATCTTTGTTGCTGATGACAGTTCCCAATTTTTTCATTTCACTTCGACGACGCAAGCGAGAGTAATCATTCTCAAAAAATTCGACTTTCACTCCTTTCTGCGGCTCACCCGAATCTCTATCTACAATGAGAAATCCTTTTCGATCAGAATGATAATCAGACTTCGCATACGCCAAATTCGAAACCTGAAATTGAGTACAATGAACCATTTTGTCCATTTGAGAAAACTCTGCATTGTCAGCCACCATGAGCAAGTACTGCCCATGTTTCAAAGCTGGTATTTTGAACTCCACTCCATGACTTCTAAAGTCACCATCATCAGGCAATTGCTCCTCCCATTTCTTATGCGCTGTCAGCGAATTATAGAAAGCCAATTTCTGATCCCAATCCTTTGCTTTGATTTCCTCCCATTGCTTTTCCGTGAGCTTGACGATTTTAAAATGAGCGGTTTTGAAGTTGCGATATTGTAGTAATCCCAACAATGATTGATTGGGCAAATAAACCTTTTCTAATTTGACATTAAGGGTCTTTCTTTCAATGTCCTTTATCAATGCTCGGCAGTTAGTTGCACCAAGACTATTTGGGTATTTTTTGAGCGCTTTCGCGCAAATTTCGTGGGCAGTCTTATAGTCCCATTTACCCGCAACTTCTTGATTATCAGACTTTTGCTCTTGAAATGGCACTGGCTGATAGCGAGTGTTTCTTGAGAAAATATGGCTGGCTAATTGAGGCGCGATTTCCGCGTAAGCGGGGTTGTTTTCATGCTTAGTGAGCAAGTCATTGAGTGCTTTTTCATACAACTCATTTTTGATATCCAACACAGCACCCGAATGCACAAATTGCAATCGCTTCAAATCTGCGTCAATGAGCGCCGTGGTATTTTTATCACTCCCGAAGCCAGTTCGGGATGCCAATACTTTCTGGAACAACAGCAGCGTGCGATACTTCCGAGCAGTGGAATCCTTGGTGGTAAACTTTGCATGAATAAATTTGCCGAAAGGCGAATAAATCTGCTCATCATCGAGATGGAATTTATAAGCAGGCTCAGTTAGATAGACTTGGTCATTCTTAAAATAATTGATGGCTCGAAATGCCAAGAAATCAAAGAGCGTCGGGCGCACATCTTGGTCATTGTAAAGGTTTCCTGCCATCAAGGCATTTAGGGTTTCGATTTTTACCTCCTGCGTTTTTTCATCTTCGAGAGAGGCATAATAATGCGTGCTGCTTTTATCAATCAACTGCCCCATCGTCCAAGTCCGAATGTCGTCGGTTTTGAACTCAATGGTCTCTGTTCGATTTCTGAATTTCCATTGATTTTGATCGAGATAGCTTTGATACATCTCCCCCAACATGGAATGTAAAATTGACTTCACCGGAAAGGTTTCTTTGGCTGCCTCTGCTTCCAAATTATTGATAGCTTCAACAAATCCATCTTCTTCAAATTGGCTCTCGTACTTCCCTTTGTAAATTAAGGTCTTGATGATTTGAGAGGGATTGTTTTCGTTTTTGGCTCGAGTGTAGAGTTTATTGACCTCCTCTAAAGCGGACTTGGGCAACCGCTGCCGCTCCAACGAATCAATTTTTTTCCACTCTTTTTCAAAATCACCGATTGGGAATTCGAGCATTGTTTTAGAAGTTGGTTTCTGAAATGATTGTGTAGTCATGGTGATAGCCAGAATCACTATCGCAAAAAACAGTAAGTTTTTCATTGTATTGGTTTTTATCCGCTCCGCTTGATTAATGAAAATTAAAATGAGAATTAAAATGAAAAGAATTCCAAACCGGAGCCTTTTTGATTTTCATTTTGATTTTTATTTTAATTGATCTGAACTTCTTAAGATATGCGGAAGCGTTTCATTGTTATAACGAATGAATGGCTCAAAATATCATTCACTCATGATATATGATGCATTTATCGCCAAAAATGTTAGGTGCGGAAAGGTTAAGGAAGGATTAATTGTTCTCTGTGGTTCTCTGTGCGACTCTGTGTAACAGCTAAATATGATGGGCTATTACACAGAAATTCACAGAGGAGACACAGAGTTGC
>CALCJP010000230.1 GCA_937967625.1 uncultured Saprospiraceae bacterium | reverse complement strand
GATAATGATGGTTTAGTGGACAATGCAGAGACTGGTTTCGATGGCAACTATGACCCAACGACTGACTCTGACCCGCTTGACCCATGTGATCCATTACCAAACAATCCAGTTTGTGTTGGATTGGATGCGGATAGAGATGGTTTCGCAGGCAACTTGGATCCAACTGATCCTAATTTCGACCCAGATGATTCTAATCCATGTATTCCTGATTTCACGCACAACAACTGTGACTTTGACAATGATGGAATCACCAATGGTAATGACCAAGATGATGACAATGACGGCGTCATCGACCCAAGTGATGAAAATCCATATAACCCGGGAAGTGATTCTGACAACGATGGTATCTCTGATATCGACGAGACGACCAACGGAACGGATCCTTTAAATGCTTGCGACCCGATGGCGGTTGGTCCTAACTGTGGAACGACTGACCTCGATGGCGACGGTTTCTTCAGTGATGTTGACCCAACTACTTCCAGCTATGACCCAGATGATAATAACCCATGTATTCCTGATCACACTCACAATGCTTGTGATTTCGACAACGATGGTACTATCAATGGAACGGACGCAGATGACGATGGTGATGGCGTAGCGGATGTCAATGATGTTGACCCATACGACCCGATGAGTGACTCTGACGGCGATGGTATTGCAGATATTACAGAGACAGGCAACGGCACGAATCCATTAGACAAATGCGATCCAAATGCAGTCGGACCTGATTGTGACAATGGAGGAAGCCCAACGGATTCCGCCTTTGTATCCATAAAAGTATTCCTTCAAGGAGCATTTGACCAAGCGACTGGCTTGATGGATGACGACTTGAGAGCGAAAGGCTTGATTCCAATGGAAGAGCCATACACTGAATTGAAACCTGACTTCGTAACGACTCCATTTGTCCATCTGGGCGCTGGAGGAGGAGAGACCATCACCGACGCGAGTGTTTTAGCCGTTACTGGCAATGACGCGATCGTTGACTGGGTGTTCCTTGAGTTGAGAGACGCAGTGGATCCGAAAGTGATTATTACAACTCGTGCAGCATTGATTCAGCGCGATGGAGATGTGGTAGATGTCGATGGAGTTTCTCCGGTGACCTTTGCGGCTTCTGAAAACAATCAGTACAAAGTCTCAGTCAGACATCGTAACCACTTAGGGGTGATGACCGCTCAAAATATCGCTTTGGCAGGTGTGCCAGACGGCGCGCCGATTGTGGACTTCACTGACCCAAGCACTGCAACTTATGGTAGCAATGCAACCAAAGTATCAGGTGGATTTCAGGTGCTATGGGGCGGTAATGCAGATGGGAATAGATACATCGTCTATCAAGGTTCTGGTATCGCATTGCCGGATGTTGATAAGATTTTCTTTGATGTATTCTTTGCGCCTGAAAACACGAGCAATCAGTACAACTACATCTATGCGGGCTATCACACAAGTGATACTAACTTGGATGGAGAATCGAAATATGCAGGTTTGGAAAATGACATTGACCAATTGATTTTCTTCAATGTCTTTAGCCACCCTGACAATACGAACTTCTTCTCAAGCTTCTTCATCGTGGAGCAGCTTCCAGAAGTGATTGATTAAAATTGATTTTCGCTTTCGCTAAATGCCGACCCAATTCCGCGAAAGCGGCATCGGAAAAAAATGGCATTCCGCGAAGACTTGTCCCGAACTCGCTTCGGGAGCGGCCTTAAAAATACACTTAGTAATTTCCTAACTTTTTTTTTAATATTTTTTTTAAAAACAAAGGCTTTTTGAGGAGGAGCAAATCTTTAGTATTTTGAAACAGACCTTTGAACAAACATTCTGATTTGCTCCTACCTCTTTTTCTTGAATTAAAAACTATTTAACAAACAAATTTTTTTGATATGAGTAAACACTTCCTTCTTACACTCGGCTTTATTGCCATCGGATTTACCGCGCTCACGGCTCAGGTCAAATTCAAATTGGACTATGAGAAAACTACAAAAAGATATGTGGTTTCTATCGTGCCCCTGAAGACACTTACTATGCCTGGTAACCTTACGGGTACTGCTCAGGTTACTGTAAAAGCCCTTTCGGGCAAATTTTTTCCAACCGACATTGTGGGCTTGTATCCAGGATTAGATTGGGATTTCAATGCTAGAAGTAACGCGCCCACTGAGGCACCTGAAAATGATTATATCTCATTCGCATTGAGAAATGCAGGTCTTTTGCACTTGCCTTATCAAGCGGAGCGTCCACTTCCTGTTCTTGCGTTTCGCAACGAATTGGGATGTGCTACAGATATTGAATTGATTGACAATGACAAAGACCCATTTATGCCACCAAACTCTGAGATGGCTAATGTGGGTAACAGTATTGCTGTTTTTGGAATCGGAGCGAATGCTTATGGTGGAATTGACAACCGTAATGCAAAAACGGATTGCCAGGAGCAATACACGCACACCAACGATTCGGATGACTTAATTGCTGATTTTGATTTGTATCCAATTCCGGCAGAAACAGAAATTTTCCTCGAATTTGAATGGGGCTATCCTTCTGAATCTGTTAGAGCTGAAATCTATGACATCACTGGAAGAGTGATGAGCCGCAAATCTATTGACCTCGTGACGGGGCATAATTTGCATGCCTTTCACACGGAGCGATTAGCTGCGGGTTCTTACGTCATCAAATTGACTGGCGAGACTTGGGCTGTTACTTTAGATAAATTTCAGAAAATCAGAATGTAAAATTTTCTTCATAATTTTTAATTTTAATCTTTAACTATTCAAACCTCATGATTCGTAGGAATCATGGGGTTTTTTGTTTCCATTGTTGCGATTGTGACTGCCATGATGGAGCTAAATCCAAAACCATTCAACCATTCAACCATTCAACCATTCAACCATTCAACCATTCAACCATTCAACCATTCAACCATTCAACAGAAAGGCGTCAAGTTAGAATTTGCTAACTAATTGATAGATAGTAGTTTAAATACATTTTCCGTAAGGAAGAAAACCAAAAAAAAATTAAAAACACCCCTAATGTCAGAGGTTTGGTAAGACTATTGCAATACCATGATTGGTTCTCCCTACCGATGTGAAAATCCTGTTCCTCCCTGATTTTCGTACTCCCTACTTATTTTTATACCTAACTAGAGATAACTACCAAACAGTTCTTGTTATGAGAAAACTTTTGCTTTTTGCAATTTCCCTATTTGCATTCCAAATTGTTGGTGCCCAAATTCAGTTTAGAATTGGATTGCATCCTGACCAAAAGACTTATTCGGTTTATCTAAAACCTGGGGTGAGTTACACTACGCCATTAAACAACATAGTGTCTTGCCAGCTTTCTTTGAGAGTGCCAACGGGCGGATTTGACGTAGGTCCAATTGCCAACACGAACGGAACCTGGAGTAAATCAGTCCATGTAATGGCACCTGATGAAAATCCGGGGTTTGATTATATTTCATTTTCTCCAATCGTCCCGACTGCCGACGTTCCTTTCGTGGCAGGGGAAGAGGTGGAGATTTTTTCATTTGAGAATATTGGTGTTTGTACTGGTGATATGGAATTTATCAGCAACACAGACGATCCTTTTTTGCCTCCCAACTCGCGCAACGTCAATGTCGGAAATCAAATTTCTGTGGCAGGTGCCGGTTTTGGGGTGAATACCTATAATGGTCCTTACTACACTGGTGGTTATAATTGTATGACTGCGATTGCTTGTGGTATTGCTTACAATGGACTTGACTTCGTTTCGCCTTCTACTTGTGGCGCTTCGGACGGCAACATGGAAATCTTCGCGACAACTGATTTGGGTCTGCCTCTTCAGTATAGTATTGATGATGGTGCAACTTGGCAAGATGACCCTGTTTTCACGGGGTTGAATTCAGGTGATTATCACGTTTGGGTGAGAGATGTTGCTTCTATCTGTTTGGAGGATGTAGGGATTATCACTTTGCCTGGTCCATTGGGTCCTATTGTTTTAGACAACGCTACCACACAACCTTCTTGTGGCGAAAGTGATGGAAGCATTTCTATTGATGCAACCACAGATGATGGTTCTCCTATTGAGTATAGTATCGACAATGGAGCGACTTATCAATCAAGCGCTACGTTTAGTGGTTTGCCGGAAGGCACTTATTACTTTGTGTTGAGAAACACTGGAAATAACTGTACCACTCAAGTGGGGCCAATTGAACTAACTGGCTGTGCGCCAACGCTTTGTGTGATAGAATACGAAATCGAAAGATTGGTTGATGGAAGATATCAAATCTCAATGATTCCTGATACGACTTGGGCTACTCCACAAAATATTACTTCTAATTTGCAGGTAACTATCAAAGCGCCAACAGGTGGATTTGTGATGGATGATATTCGTTCTGAGTTACCTTCTTCGCTTTTCGGTGCAACCGGAAGCTATACCGCTCCAACTGAGGAGCCGGGTTCTGATTACTTTACGGTTGGATTGACTAATCCTCCTCAAAGTGACATCAATTACATCAAAGGCACTAAAATCCCATTATTCACTTTTGCCAATACGGGTACTTGCATGGGGGGAGATTTGATTTTGATGGACAATGGAGCAGACGCTTTCTTTCCACCAAACAGTCAATCTGCCAATGTAGGTCAGCAATTATTTACATTGGGATATGGAGCAGACGTTCCGATTTGTTTAGGAACGGCAAGTGCGCCATGTGAGCCAACTCCTGTTCAGTGTATTTCTGAATTTATTTTAGAGCAAACGCAAACAGGTGCTTATCAAGTATCAATGACTCCTGATACTGACCAATCTGGAAACGCAGGAAGAACAACTGAACTAACAGTCACCCTAAGAGTACCTACTGGAACATTCCAAGTAGGCAATATTATTAGCCCTGCAACTGGTGTTACCTTTACGGCGACCACCGTTGCAGTTGCTCCTTCTGAATCACCTAACTTCGACTACGTAAATGTTACTTTGGATAATATCGGTACTGACCAATTTGGTTATGCTGCCGGTCAAAAAGTAACTTTATTTACTTTCGAAAACACGGGTGATTGCGCAAGCGCAAACGTAAAAATCATGGACCCGGCAACGGATCCTTTCATGATGCCTAACTCTGCAAGCGCAGAAGTTGGACTATTCTTAAAAATCGCTGGAATGGGTACCGACCGAGTGAATACTTGCTTGATCGATAACTCATTTCCTGACTGTGCGGCGTTCTCTCCTAATAGAGATACCGTTTACGTAACGATGGTTACTGACGCTACCCATAACGAATGTTTGGGTGCAGCAATCGACCTTCAAAACGGAATCGGAGATGCGTTCGTATGTGCTGATGGCGCATTCGTAAATGCCTCAGTCACAAATGGTTCTGAGTGTTTGGATTTGATTCCTCAAAGCGATTTCAATCAACAAGATGAGGTTTGCGTGGTGTATTGCGACGCAAGTAGATCGATGATGTGCGATACGACGATTATCATTATTTGCCCTCAGGTTCAGGTGAGACCAGTTGCGCCAGCATGTGCGGGTTCTGATTTCCAATTTGAGACCATTGGAGGTGCAGGTAATTTTGATTGGACGCCTACTGCATCTGGTCAAATGCCAACGATTAGTCTAACAGCTACCACTACGGTAAGCGTTACTGCTGATGACGGCTTAGGTTGCAGAACCTCTGCTGATGTGAATGTAACTGTGTTTGATATTCCAACGGCTTCTTTCTCTTTGGCAGGAACTTGCCTTGGGGAGCAAACAGTGTTCACGAACTCAAGCGGTTCTGGTATGACTTATACTTGGGATTTCGGCGATGGCAATATGTCTGCCGACGAAAATCCAACTCATCAATATGCTGCACAGGGCGACTACACGGTGAACCTTTCTATCCTTGACGGAAATGGGTGTGCTGCTCAAACCAGCCAAACTGTTAGTATTAATATGGGTGGCGCAGGCGGAAGCTATGCAGAAGCAACTATCTGTGGAGGCGAGTCAGTTCAATTGGCTGGTTCTTCTGTAGGTACTGGCTATGTATGGATGCCTTCTTCTGGGTTAGATGACCCAAATAGTCCAACTCCAAATGCAAGTCCTTTGACTTCTACGACCTATATCGTTTCAGTAATGGGTGGAGGAACTGGATGTGGAGCTGTTGATACTTTCCATGTGGAAGTAACTCAAGCACCAGTAATCGTTGATGTTCTTTCTGAAGACTTGACGGATTGCGACGCATCGGATGGAACCATTAAAATCTTCGCTTCTGCAAGTGGAAATCTGCTTTCATATAGTATTGATTGCGGTGTGACTTGGCAAGCAGATAGCGATTTTGATAATTTGCCGAAAGGCACCTATGGACCAATGGTTAGAGACGAAGTGACGGGCTGTACTGCTAAATGGACAGACGTCGTTCTTTCAGGTCAGTTGGCTCCAACGGTTTCTAATGTTTTGGCATCGCCACCTTCTGCTTGTGGTGCAGCGGACGCATCTTTGACTGTTCAGACCCTTGATACCAGCGTTGAGTTTAGTATTGATGGCGGTTTGACTTGGCAAGCATCGCCTCAGTTTGACAACCTCTCTGAAGGAAGCTATACTGTTGAAATTAGAAACGATGACATGTCTTGCTCTAATCCGTATAGTGGCAACCCGGTTGCGATTATGGGAGGAGGAGTACCTGCGATTTTGACTCCTGTTGATGAAGTAGCTGCTTGTAACGGTGCTACCAAAACGGTTTCAATCGAAATGGACAGAGACATCATGAGCTATACCATTACTTCAAATGGTAATTTCTCTAATGAAGCAGTAAATGGTCAAGTCTTGACATTTGACGTAAGTTCAAATATGGATACGGAGCCTTACACGGTGTTGCTTGAGGCGGCAGGTGGCTGTTCTGTAACTGAAGATTTCAACTTGGTGAAAGGCGACGGACCAGTAGTTATGGCTGGCGAAATTCAAGGTACAGATTGTGGTGCTGAAACGGGTTTCTTCCTTCTGACAGCTCAAGGAGACGCAACCACTTACACTTATGATTTAGATTTAGACAGCAACCCAATTGAGATAGGAGTCGCTCTTTCGAGCAATAGCACCCCTTTCGCAGACTTGGCTGCTGGAACTTATGATATTACAGTATTTGACGACAGTCAGTGTAGCTCTGATGTGCAAGTACTAATTGAGACGAAGCCAGTTGACTTCGGCATCACTACCAACGAAACGGCTCCTAATTGTGATAGTGCAGATGGAGCGATTGAATTGACTGGTGCGCCTACAAATGCTTCCTATAATTGGGAAGACGCTGCTGGAAACCAAGTTTCTGTGGTTGCAAACACCACCAATTTGGCGGCAGGCGACTACTACGTAACCGTAACTGATGACGACAACGGTTGTGCTCAAACAATGGCTATTGCATTGGCTGCAGTTGGCGCACCTACCGTGACGATTGATGAAGTGTTGCCTACCTTCTGTCCTGGTGACAATAACGGAGCAGTTACTTTGACAGTAGCTGGCACCGGCAACTATACGGTTTCATTGGTTGGAACTGCAATCACGAGAACCGTTGCTGGAAATGAGCAACTTTCTATCACTGATTTGGAAGGGGGGCAATATCAGCTTTCAGTTTTGGAAGATGGCGGCACTTGTGAGTCAACAGTTGATTTCACTGTCGTGGAAAATCAGTTGCAACTAACTCCAAGCCTAACCATGCCTACTTCATGTAGCACTCCTGATGGACAGATTTGTTTGAATCTTTCAAACGGAACGGCTCCGTATGTGATTCAAGGAGACTTCGCTACCCTGACTGATGTGCAGGAGGGAGCAGATATTTGTATTGATAATTTAGCTTCAAAAATATACACTGTTGAAATCTTCGACGCGAATGGCTGTAAAACCACTGAGGTCTTTGAAGTATTCTCACCTGACCAGCCAAGAATTGCTGATACGGATTTCGTATTGACAGGTTTGTCTTGCCCAGATGACTCTGGAAATGGTGGTATTGCTTCTAATACAGCAAATGCTTTCAACGTATTGGATACAGATTATCAATTGATTGGTCAAACACCAATCGCCAATCTTTCAGCAGGCAACTATATCATCACTTTTAATGATAACGGCTGTAATGCACAAAGAATGGTAAGCCTTAGCGCACCGGCAGCATGGAGCGTAGATGTAGTGTCCACTGACGAAACTTGCGATGGCAACGATGGAACCATCACCCTAAACGTAACAGGTGCCAACGGTGGCTATAGCTACGACTGGCAGTCGGGCGTTGACTTCTTGGATGGCATGGCTTCCAACCTAAATTCAGTTGGAACCTACTCTGTCACTATCCAAGACAGCGAAGGATGTCAGCAAGAATTGACTGGATTGAGCATTGATTACGATTGTGTGACTTGCGACCCAGTATTCACACTTGAACAGTATCAAACAACTGTTGATGATGTATTTCCAACGGTATGCTTGCCTATCAATGACAGTGACATTTCAAATAGCTCATTCACCATAGATGGAACTACTTACACAGGCTCAGTTAATAACTGCTCGAAGTTGATTGTCTTCTATGACATGATGGACTTGAATGCTAATGGTACTGCCCCATTCGTTATTGAAAGTTGGGTTTACGGAGCGCAAACCATCAGTGGTGTTGCTTTCACAACGATGGAAGCATTGGCTGCTGAATTTAGCAAAGCAGTTCCTGAAGCAAACTTTTACTATGATGCAATCAACGAACTGTTGGTTGGCGAAGTAGTCGAACAGTTTGGTGACTTAGCGATTTCTCATTCTGGATCAGCAGACATTATTACTGCTATGCCAAATAGCGGTTCAGTCAATAGCAGCAGCATCGAATTGCCTGGCTCAGGAATCTATGAAGTCGTTGTCGTCAATGACCAAGGAAGATGTCCTGACACTTTATTGATTGATGCTATAATGTCAGACCCAAATGTCAATCCTACGGACACCATGTACTTGACGACCACAATGGATTCTACCCTGACCGGTATTTGTGATATCAGTGGCGTAAGAGTACTTCCGACTGACATGGTAAGAATCTGTCGTCTGCCTCAAAACGGAGACGCATTCGTTACGAGCATCGGATGTGTGGAATACTCTCCTGGCGCTGGTTTCTTAGGCATGGATGAGTTCTGTGTCGAAGTTTGCAACCAAAACGGAAATAATTGTACTCAAACATTAGTAATCGTTGACATCACACCAACTAACGACGAATTGGTTATCTACACCGGTTTCAGTCCAAACGGCGATAACATCAACGACTTCCTACGAATCGATAACATCGAAGCATACCCGAACAATACCTTGAGAGTTTACAACAGATGGGGCAACTTGGTTTACGAAAAAGAATCGTACTCTAACGCCAACCCTTGGGATGGAACCTTCAACGACATATTATTGCCAGACGGTACTTATTATATAATGATTGATTTGGGAGAAGGAGAAGAAACAACTGTAAAATACATTCAGATACAACGATAACAGTACGCAGTCTTAGCTGCTCGACTGATACACAGCCAACTGCAATGCTGTAAAAAAAGGGAAGCAAACAAACTTAAATAAAAAGGTTTTCTGTTTGTAATTCTAACAGGTTGACTTTATAGTCAATTGTGGGAACAAACTGTTTGGTTTTGTCAAAGGGGATTCGAAGCTTGCTTCGGTCCCTTTGATTTTTTTATGCCTTTCGGCAAATGGTTTGACGTTCAAGGTTCAATGTTGAACGTTCAATATTCAATGAGTTCAACCTTTAAATTTTCATGCTTGACTGCCCACTGCCACCATGAATGAAATTCATGAACTGCCCACTGCAAAACTGCCAACTGAATCACTGCCTTTCGGCAAATGCCTTAAACTGATCCATCCACTTCTGCGTCTGTTTCTTAAACATGCCCGGAGCCACCCAACTCATCACTTTCATCATGATGCCACTCATGCGCGTATATTCGATTTCGGCATCCCAACGAGTAGTTCGCAAGTCGATTTCGTGGAATGTATTTTTCATGTAATTGAAAGTGTATTTACTTTCATAGCTACCACTAAACTCTTCGGGTAAGTTTCGAACCTCCACGCGTTCGGTCAATTCCATCTCTCTGCCATTGATGCTATATTTGACAATCGACATCGCTCCCGGTTGTCCAGGTTCGCCTTCCTTGTGCGTGAAGCTAATGAAGCCATCCTGCCAATGCTTCATATTGTCTGGATTGTCGAAGAGTTCGATGACGCGAGGGCGGGGGAGGTTGACGGTTACGGAGCAGGTGAATTTCATGAGTGGGTGGGTTGGGTTTGTGTATGTGGGTTTGCCCCCTGACCTGGGGTGTTCAAACCCCAAAAATCAAGTTCTATTTTTAAAGAAATTTTTTCTTCTAACTAATTGATTATCAGCCGAATGCAAGCTGACGTATTGATTTAAATCGGTTGTGAAAATTGATTCTAAAGCTATCTTTGATTGATTCCAAATACTCTGAATATCCATGCAACGCACATCAATCTCGAAGTTCAAATACGTTGTACCCACTAACCTATCTGCACTCGCCAGATTTTTGTAAGTCCCGAATAGACTCTCTATGATTTCAGAACTAACTGGTATATTTTCACCATCAGTACTCTTCATAAACTCCTGATAATCAGCAATATATCTCATCATGTGTTTCACAAACAACTGAACCATTGCCGAGCGATTTTCCTGCTGCACCTGCTCTAATAGCTCTTTTGCTTCCAGCAAAGTCTTCTTCGACAGACCCTCTGCTTTCAACTGTGAATTGAGTGCTTTTGCCAATTCAAAACAGTCATTTAAACAATCAATTATCTCTCGGTGACTGAGCAAACTCTTAAAAAATTCTTGTTCCTTGGTTGATAAGTTTTTAAATCGATTTAACATCCTGACAGACCACTCAACCAATCTTTCAAGGTTTAAAAACCTTGCCTTACCTCCCTGTTTCGGAGGCAATAAGTAACTCAAATCCTGATTCACTCCCTTACTGCGATAACCCGATAAATCACCCACAAACCGCTGATAATCAACACTTTCGTTAAATGTTTTTTTCAAACAAGTCCCCACGGCATGGCAAATATCTGCCAGATGTGGTACTTGCTGTAAACGACTTGCTTTCTTCAACTTCGAGTCCTCATCACTCAATATCGCACGGCAGTTCATCCCCGTACGTTGTCGTATCTCCTTCACTAATTCACTTACTTGCTCACCGTTCCAACTCACACTTCCTCCGAAATAATGCACATCTACATCAGAAAATCCCAGAGGCTCAGTAGTTGACTTTTCAAATGGCGTACTCAATATCAACAATTGCTTTTCCTGACCTATCCGAATACTCTCATCAATAATCAGTATTCGATCAATGCCCCGCAACTCATTCTCAAGGCTTTGCCGCCGAAATAACCCCATTTTTGCAACCCAATTTCGAATAGTATTTGGGCTTGGGCAACGATTCAATTTCAATAATCCACACAGACACAACACAGACAATATCTTGCTCACACTACGATAAGAACTCCGGCAAAATACTCGTAATAGAACACTCAACTGCACCACAAAATTTTCATACTGATGCCGCTTGGCTTTTGTGCCGCGCTTTATCTTCTTTTCTAAGCTCTTGATTTTAAATCGTTTACGATTACTTTTTCCCTTCCAATTGTCTCTGCTCCCCTTCAATTCCTTAATTCGTCGACGTGATTTTTTGCACTCACTTCGTACTTCGGATAGCTTCAACTTTAATATTGAAATTCTTGCATCCTTTTTTTTAAATCTCTTTCGATTTGTCGTATTTTACTCGCGTATTCCTTTTGTGAATGCATCGACTTTCTTTTTTGATGGTGTTGTAATCTTCAAAAATAGAAAGTCTTTTTTTATTCTTTTGAACACCCCAGGTCAGGGGGT
>CALCJP010000229.1 GCA_937967625.1 uncultured Saprospiraceae bacterium | reverse complement strand
ACCCGAATTAGGTGAAACACTAATCCAACTATCCGGCGAAGCAGCACCCCAGTCAACATTGGCAGTTACCATGACTGATTCTGATCCCGCTGGTGCAGAAACATTAAATACAGTTTGGTCAGCCATCAAAATCGGGCCGGCACCTTCTTGAATCACTACAATGTTTTGGTCAGGAAGCCCCTGAGCCGAAACGGTGATAGTACCAGTTCGAGGATTGAAATCAGTATTTTCTTCGTAATCAAAATTCTTTGTTTCAGAATCGCTACCTGCAGGACTCGTTCCTAATCTAATCCAAGAATCATTGGTAGAATAGGTCCAATTGGTATTTGAGCTTACGCTAAATGATTCGGTTCCAGCAGGGGCAGTTACGTTTATGGTCTGCGGATCAGTGGTTAAGAATAGACCAGTAGCTTCTTGAGTAATCGTAACGGTTCGAGTGATGTTGGTGCCTGTAAGCATGACATCAATGGTACCTGTTCGAGAAGTGGTGCCTGTATTTTCTTCATATTCAACTAAGATGTCCTCGTCAGTGGCACTTCCGCTTGAAGGTGTCAGTGAGGTAATCCAAGAATCATTAATCGTGGTTGTCCAATCTCCATTTGACGTAAGTCTAAATGAAGTCTGGCCCATTGGTGCTGGGACTGTCAGTTGGTCTGGCGTGACAGAGAGGTCGAGTGCCAGTCCTTCCTGAATGACTTCAATGGTTACGTCTGGTGCTACGCCATTTCCCGAAAGGGTGATCGTTCCAGTACGTGGGGTAGGCATTGGGTTGGTTTCATAATCGAATACGACCGTTCCGTCTGTATTGCCTGACACTGGGTCAAGATTAATAATCCAAGAGTCATTACTTGTTGCCGTCCAGTCAATATTGGCTATTACATCAAATGAATTGGTTCCTGCTGGCGCAGTTACCATAATCGGATTCGGACTTGCGTCCAATGACGGTGCTGGTGCGTCTCCTTCTTGCTTGATCTCAATGGTAAGCGTGTTGTTACCAGCGATTTCAGTAATGGTAATTGTAGCAGTACGACTTGGGTTGCCTGAGTTGTCTAAGGCAATTACTGTGATATTCCCATTGTTTCCAAAACCGGAGTTAGGTTGCACCTGAAGCCATGCAGCATCATCAGAAATCGTCCAACCGAGTCCAGGAGCGGTGAGGGAGAATCCTTCACTGGTTTGGTTTTTAGGGAAACAGATCACCTGTTTGTCGGTGCTGAATGAGAACCCTGCACCTGTTTGAGTGATGATCAAAGTCTTATCCGGCATACCTGATCCAGAAAGTGTAATTACAGCTACTCTCGAACTTGGAGCAACATTTTGTCCATAAGTTGCTCTAACAGTGATGGTTCCACTACCAGAACTTCTATTCAAGTCTAACCAACTGACATCGTCTGAGATGGTCCAGTTATTGAGTGTTGATTGCACTTCAAAATCTACGAAATCCGCATCGCTATCTACTGTGAGTTCTATTGGGTCAAGGCAGAGGAGTGCTCCTGCTGCTTCTTGAGTAACTTCAATTGTTATAGGTGCTGCTCCTGAACCTGTGATTGTGATGACGTCGGTTCGTGTTTGAGTCGATGTGTTTTCTTGGTAATTAATCGTAATGGTTTTTGAACCAGTGTCATTCACCTCGATTCCTCCATCGATATCAAACCAAACTGAAGCAGTGGCTGCCCTCCAAGTAATGTTACTTGTTATATCAAAAGTGGTATTACCTGCTGCTGCGGGAACTGTAATTTGCAATGGAGAAGCAGAGAGAATATTTCCAGCTCCTTCTTGCCTTACAATGATTTGAATATCGGCAACGCCATTGCTTCCGCAAACGCGGATGGTGTCTATTCTTTCGACTGTTCCTGTATTTTCTTCATAGGTGATATTGATATCACCAACGCCACTTCCTGCACTTACATCTAAATCAAACCAAGTTGCTGTTTTCTTTAAAGTCCAGTCAACATTGGAATTGACAGTGAAACTTTCGGTGCCAGCAGGTATGTCTAAATTGATATTCAATTTATCTGACTCAAGGAATGGAGCGACTGCGGTTTGTTTGACAATGAGGGTTTTTGCGTCTGCGCCTCCTCCTGACATGGTTATTTCGCCATAGCGAGTATCTGCGGTTGGGTTGTCGGTATAGGTTATTGCAACAGTTTCATTGTCAGTGCCAGAAGAAAGGTTGGTGGTAAGCCAACTGTCAGCAGAAATGTTCCAATCGACATTGGCTATAATATCAAAGGTCGTATCTCCTGCCATTCCGGGGACACAAAGGGTATCTGTACTTGTGGTGATAGCAGGTCCACTTGCGTCTTGTCTGACGATAATCACCACGTCTGCGGCGGGTTGTCCAAAGATTACAATAGTGTCTTCTCTAAAGCCACCTACATTTTGTTTGCATTCTACGGTAAAGGTGCCATCGTCTTTTCCACCAAGCGCATTTGGCGTAAGCCAGGAATCATCTGAACTGGTGATGCTCCAAAAGACATTTGCGGAGACGTTAAAGGTGAGTGTTTCGCCGATGGCATTGCAAGTGATGGGTGAATTATCTGGCGTAACATCCATGTAGGGGGTTGCGCCATCTTGTATTACATTGATCGTTTTTGGAGGTGCGCCATTTCCTTTAACAAGGATTTCCTGTGTTCTGGTTTCGATGCCTGTATTGGCATCGTAGGAGATTGAAACAGAACCACTGTTAGGACCTCCGGTTGCTGTGGTGGAAAACCATTGGGAATCTTCTATTGCTTCCCACATAGGAAGGTTAGAATTCACATTTACTGTTTCTGTTCCGGAAGAGGAAGGAAGATAAACATTAATTGGGTCCACATTTAGATATCGACTTAGGTCAAATAATTCAACATTATCTATCGAAAATCGGGTTAGATTATCTTGACCACCGGGAGCTGCTCTATCATAGGTACTGAAATTGAAGCCTGCCCAAACGTTGGTTAAATCAGGATCCGGACTTGGTCCAGTTAATAAGTCTGAAAAGGTATAAGTTGCTACTGGGATTCCTTGGATGAAAACTGTGGTTTCATCTTTATCAAAATCAACTAATTGGAGAAAATCAATCCATTCGCCAGTTGAGAAATTAAATCCATAGGCTAACCCTCCGGCGATTACCACTCCGCTTCCCGTTCTATCAAACTTGATGTAACTACCAATGAGGTCGTCAGTGGCATCTCCATTTGGATTGTAGGTATGCAAAACGTTCATGTGGGCATTACCTCCAGAGGGAACGAAAATCTTAAACTGCTTTTTGATTTTTCCTGAGCTATGGATACCAAAGTTGGCGACGACATCCGCCCATGCTCTTCCTGGAATTCCTGCTTGGATTTCAACTGCTGCTAATCCAGAAATTGAATTATTAAAACGAGTATTGGTTGAAGAGGAGAAAGTGATTGGGTCTGGGTCTGTGTTCGGAACGTCCATTAGTCCCCATAGGTTGCCGGTCAGGGCTCCTGGTACAGAGGCTCCTTGTGGATAGCTGTCGAAATCATCGCAAAATAATGCTCCTGAGTTTAGGCAAAACCCTCCGTCATCTTCAATCATTTGGAAATTGTCGATGTAATACTCTGTATTGCCACCATCAGCAAAAAATTCAATTGCTGAGAGTGATGGAGGTGCGCCGGTACCGTGAGGGGTATTGGAGAATGGCCATTGATGAACAGCAATACCGTTATAGAACATCTCTGCATAGTCGTTATCTATATCGATATTGACTACGAAATCCCTGTATAATTCTTGATTGTAGGCTATTGACCCTGTTGACGATGCTGGGAATGGCTCTCCGGCAAAGAGTCTCCAGAAGGGTGAGTTTTGGCTAAATTCAAATCGCATATCGACATCAAAAGCAACTATGTTGTTTGCTGGGTTGACTGGATCATAGATGTGATAGACTCTCCAAAATGCGTCTTTTGTAAGTTTTACATTTTGCTTGAACTTAATGGTATATTTTCCTTGGAGTCTGTTTCCTAATTGCAGAACGGTTGAGCCGTTATCAATTTGTAGGGAATTATCTCCGTTGAAAGAATTGGCGTCACTAACTTGTCCATCTCCTAAGAAACAGGTTGAGGCACTTGAAACTGGTCCTGGATCGTATTTTTCAAAGTTTTCGCAAATTTCGTCTGTGTTTGGGTCTTCGCAGAAGCAGTTGTCTAAACTCGGAAGCATGGTTACAGTTAATTCATAAGTTCCACTTCCACCAGTCGCTTCTTTATCAACGATAAAATAATAGGGGGTAAGTGCTTCAATTTGAATTTCGTCATCGACTGTTCCTCCTGACCAAAATTGGGTACAGCTATCAGGGTTACATGATTTTCCTAAGAAGAGGTTTAAGCTTCTGTTTTGGACATCTCGAAATTCAACTTTTGCCTCGCCTGCAATTGGTGATATGAAGAAATGTCCTACTTCGTTTCCTCCATGAGCGGCTCCTGTACAACTGTAATTGATAAAGTTAGATGCGCCATCCGTGACATTTCCCGAAAGGGTGACTCCGTTAGTTAGGGTTTTGGTGGTGAAGCAGCCATTGCCAGGGAAACTTATCAGTAGGTTGTAATCTCCACCTCGGCTATCTTCTTTTACATCTACAAAGAAGAAGTAGGTCTGACCATTGGCAACTGGAATAGAATCTCGGATATCTTTTCCGCCATTGATGAATTTGATACAAGAGGCAGGGTCGCATTGCGGCAAAATGAATAAATCCATGTCTTCTTGGATTTCTTCATTGAAATAGATGTATGCCCAACCATCTTCTGTTGCGGTAAATGCGTGTCCAAATTCTGCTCCTCTATAGCGGTCGCTACTACAGCCATAATCGATCACGTTTGAAGTACCATCTCTGGTGGTTCCTGCATACATGACGCCTGCTTCAAGTATTGCTCCTGTTGCACAGGCCGCATTTGGGAAGCTAATTCTTAATTCATAATCTCCTCCGGCAGCGTCTTCTTCTGTATCTACAATAAATACGTATTCTACACCTGGGGCTACGTCAAAGGAATCATTTAATGGCACTGGGCTTCCTTGCCAAAATTTATCGCATTTTGCAGGATCACACTCTGTCATCATGAATAGATTCAACTGCTCAGGTGCTGTTTCTGAAAAAGTAATATAGGCTCTACCTGCTACTGTGGATTCGAATTTGTGGGCAACTTCTGCACCACGATGTGGAATTCCAGTACAACTGTAATCCACAAAAGCTGTGGAACCACCATCAGCCGTTGAGCCTTCATAAGTGACACCAGGCTCTAAGTTGATTTTTGAGAAACAATCGAAGATGTCTTCCAAGCAAGGCGCATTATTGACCTTTGATCGAATCAAGTCACCAGGCTCTTGACCAAAACCATTGTTGAAGTTGATTCCGACATTTCGGGCAAGGTGACAGTAACTCATGATGGTTCCACCATTGGTAGGGGTTGGGCCAGGCGCACAACCACCTTCTGTTGCAACACAATCATCAAGTGCTTGATTTCTACTTGGACCCCATCTGCAACCTTGAGTGTGTGGACTTCCCAAGTTGTGACCCATCTCGTGAGTTACTACTTCAACGGTGAATGTGTAGGTAGGAACTGGTGAGAAATTGTTGCTAATATTACTGTAAGCGTGAGGACGGGTTCTACTACACAAAACATCTAACCAAGCGACACCTCCATTGTTTAGAGGACGGGTACTGAATAGGTGCGCCAAGTCTCCATTGAAAGAGGTGACATCATCTGTAAATTTATTGAGGATGGTACTTGAACCCGCTGCTGGATATGGATCCTGCATAGTCCAAACTTTTACTTCCGATATTCTGGTCAGGATTTGCTCATTGGCGTATAGAATTGCTACCTCATTGTAAAGGGCAGCCACGTAGTCGATAACATCTTGCTCGTTTCTATTATTATCTGTGTACATTTTGAAATCTGCCTCGATATAGGATCTTACTGCAGCAGACATTTTTCTTTGCAAATTAGGGTCTCCCATATTATGAGGAATGTCGATGGGCGCACCATCATCGACAGTGTGGCAACTCATGTCGGGTGGATTGATCAAATCCCTTTCTTTAAATAGGACATAATTATCACTAAACTTTCCATGTTCAGGCTCAAAGCGCCCCAAGTTGTAGTTTTGATTGCCGTATGAAAGAATTCCCATCATCCAATCATCAAAAACACTAATGGAGACTAATGAGTTTGGATAGCCCCGTAAATTTCCTCTGTAATGAAGACCTCTTTTGTAGTCGAAGGTCTTTATGCCATCATGACCATGAGTCTTTGCAATGAAGTCATCTTCAAAAACCTGAGTCTCGGTCAAGTCAAGAGTGATCATTTCTTCATCACCGGGGATGGTCAATTGAAGTGCTTGAGGGCGATCTTCATTGAGCGTGATCAATGTTTTTTTGCTGATGTCTAAATAAACGCCACCTGTTAATTGATCGCTCTTTCGAGCAAGATCTTCATTCAATTCAAAGAGATCATAAGTTTTGATTTCTTCGTTTTGGTGGTTTTCCTGACTTGGATTAGAGGTGAAAAAAAGGATTGAAAACAGCGCCGGTAAGAGGCTAAAGGTAAAGTTCTTCATTGGGAATAAGTTTATTAAAATTATTCTAGTCAAAAAATAGTTATTTAGAACGTTTTTGAAACTGAGATTAATCAGGTTCTTAAAGTTAGGAATATCGTCGATAAAATACCAATGTACGGAGATTGGCGATTTTGGGGGCGTCGATAAAAACTAATTATGTTTTGGAGTTTACAATTTCTTGATACGAGTTCAATTAATGCTAAATTTCGGGGATTAAAATCGCTTTCTTCCTTTGTTAATTTGATAAAGCATCGCTTCTTCAATTAATTTGAGCATTTTCAGGGAAATACAACCAGTTGGTCTGTTGATTTGCCTTTAGATAAACAGTTAATGTTCTTTACTGAAAAAGTAACGTCATGTTCGATTTTTCCGAAAGGGAAATTCATCTAATTTCGCTTTCGCGAAATGACCATATTTTCGCGAAAGCGAACTAAACAAAGATGACTTTCGTCAAATGTCGGAAAGTCCTATTTCGTCACTTTTTTATATTTCAAAATCACTCATTTTCGGCTTTCGCCAAATCAAATTTAATTTAGCCTGCCAATAGAATAGGAACAAATTAATTTACCCTAAGTGCTTGGACAAAAAAAAGGTTTGAAAGAATAAACCTTGCATTTATATCTTTGCCTTCTAAAAAATAGAATTATGCAATTAATAAGATACGTTTTACTCTCATTTTGCTGCTTTTTCGCTGCATGCACACCAAAAACCACCGAAGTGGTAACTGAGAAACCTGCCGCTGTTCAGACCACTCCTCCACCTTCCAATTTGAGTAAATGCCCTAAGTTTTCAGATGCGCCCAATCCAGGTGAGGCGGAGGACAATTACGTCATCTATCGAGATTTCCTAAAAAGTGAAATGTATGATAAAGCCTTCGAACTTTGGCAAAAAGTATATGAAGTTGCTCCCGCTGCCGATGGTCAGCGTGCCACTGTTTTTGAAGATGGAATTTGGTTTTACAAACGAATCTATTCTGGAGAAGAAGACACCTTAAGAAAAAAAGAGTTAGAGAACACTATTCTAATTTTTTATGATGAGTTAGCAGATTGCTATGGCGAGAAGGAGGTGATTGGCGCTCGAAAAGCATGGGAAGAATACTTCACTTTCGGCGCAAAAGACAAAATGTCGATTTACAATCAATTGAAAGAATACATTGATTTTGCAGGTAAAAAATCGCAAGCATTTGTGATAAATCCTTTCGTATCGGTTTTGAGAGATTTGTATGATGAAGGCAAAATTCCAATGGAAGAGGCACAAAAATATGATGCCTTGATCAGAGAAATCATCACCCATAATTTAGAAAACGCAAAACCTGCCGACAAAGAATCATGGGAAATTGTGGACAGTTGGGCACCTGAAAGATTAAATGAGTTTGAAATCGTCAAAGGCTTTTATGATTGCAACTACTTTACAGATAAATATTACCCAGAATACGAAGCGAATTCAAGCGATTGCGATGTCATGTTGACCACTTTGAGTAGAATGAAATACGGAGGATGTACGCCCGAAAACTCCCCTCAATATGACCAATTACTAAACGCCTACACTGCTGCTTGCAGAACTAAGGTTACTAAAAATCCATGCTACGGCATGCTGCAAAATGCGCAGTACAGAGAAGCAGTCACCTGCTTCGAAGAGAAAATGAATTCCTCTGGCGACAACATGGAGAAATCGAAATATTCCTATTTGATTGCAAAAATCTACTATTCGCACTTAAAGAATTTTAGCAAAGCGCGCCAGTATGCAGAAAAAGCTGCCGAGTTAAGACCAGGGTGGGGCGACCCCTACATGATGATTGGACGACTATATGCATCCAGTGGACCAAAATGTGGTTCGGGAAGAGGTTGGAATAGCCAAGTCGTTACTTGGGTCGCCATCGATATGTGGAATAAAGCAAAAAGAGAAGACCCTTCCGTGGCTGATGAAGCCAATAAATTTATACGAAAGTATTCTCAATACATGCCAGACAAAGGCGACATCTTCCAAAGAACTTTGAAAGAAGGAGGGACTTATTTTGTGCCTTGTTGGATTCAGAGATCAACTACGATTAGAGCAGCGCCTTGAGGAATTGCCGGGTTGCCATTGTTGCCGGGTTGCCATTGTTGCCTAACATAATGGAACTAAATCCAAACCATGACAACCATGGCAACCATGGCAATGTTGAAAACTTCAAACCCAATTAATACTGCAACCCCTCGCCAATTAGTAGCTTTGTCTTACAAATTGAGAAAATGAGCACCCAGATGACACCCGGACTTCTACTCACTGTAGCTATAATATACTTTGGAATTCTATATGTAATTTCTTGGTACACAAGCCGGAATGCAGATAATTCAGATTTCTTTATTGGCGGTCGTCAGTCCAATTGGCTATTAGTTGCGATTGGGATGATTGGTACTTCGCTTTCGGGGGTGACGTTCATTTCGATACCAGGAGTGGTAGGAATGACCCCAGAATTGATGAAAGAAATCACTGGAGAAGCCACAGTCAAAAGCAATATTTACTTTTCCTATATGCAAATGGTTTTTGGCTATTTGCTGGGTTACTTTGTGATCGCGACCGTGCTAATGCCGATTTATTACAAACACAATCTCACCTCGATTTATACCTACTTGGAGCAAAAAATGGGCTTTTTCTCCTACAAGACAGGAGCCGCTTATTTTATGCTTTCGCGAATCATCGGATGCTCCTTTCGAATCTTTTTAGTGGTTCTGGTTTTGCAAAGAATTATTTTAGAGCCATTTGGGGTTCCCTTTTGGCTGACTGTTGCGATTACGATGGCTTTGGTATTTTTAAACTCACATAAAGGAGGCATAAAGACCATCGTCGTAACCGATACGGTTCAAACCGTAGCCATGCTGGTGGCTGTGATATTAACAGTCTATTTTATTGGAGATGCTATGGGCAAATCCGTTGGCGATTTAGTCGGAACCATCACCCGAAGCGAATATTCGCAGATGTTCTTTTTTGAGGGAGGTTGGAGTGACCCTAATAATTTCTTCAAACAATTTATCAGCGGCGCACTGATTGCCATTGTGATGACTGGTTTGGATCAAGACATGATGCAGAAAAACCTCAGCTGCAAAAACATCGGCGAGGCGCAGAAGAACATGTTTACCTTTTCAGTCATTTTGGTATTTGCCAATCTGCTCTTTTTGGCGATGGGGGCTTTGCTCTACATTTATGGAAATGAAATAGGCTTAGATTACTCAACTCGTTCAGACTTATTATACCCAACGATTGCGCTCCAGCACTTGCCAACTGCCGCTGGGGTTGTCTTTTTTATTGGTCTGATTGCAGCAGCGTATTCAAGTGCAGATTCGGCACTTACGGCGCTCACCACTTCCTTCTGCATCGACTTCCTTGATTTCGAGAAAAAAGAGGAAAATGAAGAAACCACCAATCGAACTCGAAAAATGGTCCATTTAGGGGTTACTGGTATTGTTTTTGGAACTGTCCTATTGTTCAACGCAATAAACGATGATGCGGTCATCAACAACCTCTTTAAAATTGCAGGTTATACTTACGGACCGCTTCTTGGTTTATTCATCTTTGCAATAGGGACAAACACACGTGCAGTAAGAGACCAATGGGTTCCTGTGGTATGTTTAGTTGCTCCTATTTTAGCTTGGTATATTAACGAATACGCATCTCAACCACCAATCGAGTTCACCTTTGGATTTCTAATTGTCGCTTTAAATGGCCTACTGACTTTGATTGGTCTTTTAGCTATATCATATCCGAAAAAATTAAAATAACGCAGCTTTTTCGCTGTCACAAATTTTAATTTTCCGAAAGGAAAAAAAATACTGATTGGGATGACATTCATGGAGTTTGACCTGATTTGATTTCAATTTCAGTGAAGATTACCCATTTTGTAAATAAAAAACGGATGTTTTAGAGTCCAAAATAGTATAATTTTGTGTTGCACTTCTCCCCAACTAAACACCTCCTGATAATTTTTAATATCAACATTTTGAGTTTGAGCCCCCCTCTCAAGATTGTTTTACGTTACAAAAAACAATTTCATTATGAGAGATTTATTTCCTGCCCTCGGAGATAGAAGCATTTTTTTGGAAAACGTTAATCAACGCAAAATATTTATTTGCCTGTGCTTCTTCCTATCTATCAATCTATTCTTCCTTCCGGAAATGTCAATGCTAAACGCCCAATGCCCTGGTGGTTCAGGCGTAGTTGGAGGTACCGTCACCGGTGACTACAATTACAATGGAGTAGATGACCAAGTCGGAGGGGTTCGTAATGTTACCGTCAATCTCTATGATTGCGGTGCAAATGGTGAAAGCGTTTTGCTTCAAACCACTACCACTGACTTTCAGGGGGATTATTTCTTTACCGGACTAAACGATACTGAAGAATATCGAGTGGAATTTGAAACACCTGACGGAATGGTTCCTGGATTTGGAGGAGGCGATTTCGCTTCAGGTTTGCAATTTGCCACTGCGCCTGATTGCAATATCAATACTTCATTTGCGATTCCAGATGAATTTCACGAACCAGATCCTTATATGATTACCACCTGTTTTATCAATGGAGACCCATTGGCAGCAGGTTCAGAAAGTGGTGATTTAGAGGTGATTGTAGGATTTCCATTTAGCAGTTCTGGTCAAACCTCTCCTCCAGAAAAATTAGGGGAAGGAAAAGATTACGGCTCTATTTACGGTTTGGCTTACAATAGAAACAACGATTTGCTTTTCACCTCATCTTTCTTGAAAAGACACGTAGGTGTCGGTCCCGAAGGACTGGGAGGGATTTATGTAACTGATTTGAGCGCAAATCCAGCATCAAAGATTTTGAGCTTTGATATGACTAACCTTGGTGCCAATGTCGGCACCATCCCCTCCAACTCCGCAAGAGGACTTACTGCCAATGTCAACGGACCATCCAATGATGCCGATGCTTTTGATAAAGTAGGTAAAGTTGGTTTTGGGGCAATGGACATGGACCGCTCAGGTCAACACATTTATGTAACCAACCTATTCGATAAAAAACTACATAGAATCAATGTTTCAAGCGTACCTGCTGCTGCGCCAACTGCTGGCGATGTAACAACTTATGACCTTTCTACGATTAGCTGCACGGGTGGTGAATATCGCCCATTTGCCGTCAAGGTACATAGAGGAAGTGTCTATGTGGGAGGTGTTTGTGATGCTTCAGTATCACAGCAAGCCAGCGATTTGAAAGCCTATGTTCATAGATTGGATGGCACTTCTTTTACGCAGATTGCTTCATTTGATTTAGACTATGATAAAGGATATACCACACGACACGCCGATTGTGAAAACTTCCCTGGATGGTATCCTTGGGTAAGCACGTTGCCTGCCGCATGTGATAATGGTGCGACTATCGTCTATCCACAACCAATTCTTTCTGATTTAGAATTTGATGTGGATGGTTCATTGATTCTTGGATTCATGGATAGATTCGGACACCAGTTAGGCAATCGAAATTATCCCCTTACGGGAAATGCCCCATTAATCAGCACTGTTTCCGGCGGAGATTTGCTTCGCGCCAATCTGAATGATGATGGCACCTACACTTTAGAAAGCAATGGAACCGCTGGTCCTTATTCCACCGGCGGCGCCGGAAATGGAGAAGGTCCGGGTGGCGGAGAGTTCTATTATAGAGACGTATTCGAAGGTGGCTTGAACAACGTCGTTCCAGCTCCTCACGCAGAGACTTCTCAGGGAGGAATCGCTTTTTACAGAGGTTCTGGTTTGATTGCTACCACTGCACTTGACCCATATAGCACTGCATACAATACAGGAGGTGTCAACTGGTTCAATAGTACAAATAGTGGCATCAGAGATGACCTTGGATACCAATTATACAGAACGAGTACTTCCAATATCACATCTTTCGCGAAAGCGAATGGATTAGGAGATTTAATAATCACTTCAGCTATTCCTCCAATTCAAATCGGTGGTATGGCTTGGGTTGATCAAAACTCAGATGGTGTTCAAGATGGATGCGAAATGGTGCTTCCGGGCATTGACGTTTCTATTTTTGATGAAAATGGAAATATCATTACTACGACTACAACCGACGCAAATGGTGAATACTATTTCGATTCGAATCAAATCGATCCAAACACAAAATACTTTATCGCTTTCGGTACAGGTGGTCAATATAATTCTTCCACTCGTCAGCTGAATGGCGCATATTACTACACCAATCCAAATACCGGTTCTACGGACTCAGAGGATAGCGACATTACTATCGGAACTGCTGCAATGGGCGGCGGTGCTGTAACTGGTTTGCCATTTATCATGGTCATGACTGGCGACAACGGCGAAGTCAACCATACTTACGATGCTGGTTTTACACCAGAAGATTTGTTCCCAGTAGCGGGAATTGGAGATTATGTATGGATTGATTCGAATGGAGATGGAATCCAAACTCCAGGTGAGCAAGGTATCGGTGGTGTAGTAGTCAATTTAATTGATGACAGTGGTATGATCGTCGCGACTACCATGACCAACCCAGATGGATCTTACTTCTTCCCGAATGTACAACCAGGCACCTACTGCGTGGAGTTCGTAATTCCAGCTGGCTACGAAGGAACGACCCAAAACTCAGGCAATGGCTCAAATGATTCAGACATCAACCCAATGACGGGCAAAACCAATAACTTCAACTTCGACCCATCCAATGGCGATAACTTGATGATTGATGCTGGTTTGATAGTAAAAGGAGGTACGATTCAAGGTATTGTCTTTAAAGATTGCAACGACAATGGCATCTATGATGCAAACGAAAGCACTATTCCAAACGTAGCGGTTCAACTGGTTGGTGGAAGCCAGCAAGTGATGACCGATGCCGCAGGAGTATATCTTTTCCCAGGCGTCGCGCCCGGCACTTATAATCTACAATTTAGCCTTCCGGCAAATGCTGGATTACTATTCGTAGCCAAAGATCAAGGAGGAGATGACAATGCAGATAGTGATGTTGAACCTGATGGTTCCACTGATGATTTTACGATAAGTGCAGATGAGTTAATCAATAATATTTTCGCAGGAGCGAAAGATATAGAGGCACCAGTGCTTACTGGCGTGCCTGGTGATGTTACAGTTGACTTCACGTTGGGTCAAACAGTTCCACCAGTTTCAACTGGCATTGCAGCAACCGATAATTGCGATACAGATGTTACGATTGCTTTCAACGAAGACAATCAAATGGCAGCTTGTGGTTTCGTAATCACCCGTACCTGGACTGCAACAGATGATTGCGGAAACTCAACTGTTGAGAGCCAAGTCATTACGGTAGATGAGGGTTGCGTTTGTCCTAATTCAGACATTATTGACGCTGATATTACACCTTCTTGCGGCGCAGTTGGCGGAACGGCAACCATCAATGTCAACGGTCCAATTGACGATTACGATTTCCTTTGGATTCCGAATAGAGGTTCAGTTGGTGCCACAGCAAATAGCAGAGTTGATCTTCCCATAGGCACCTATTTGGTGATCATGCAACATCCATCATTGAGTGATTGTAATGATAAGATTTATGTGACCATCGAAGAAGACTGTTCATTCTTCCCAACCACAATAGTGGTTGAGTTGAAAAGAGGCGAATCAATTGAATTTTGCCATCCTGCTGAATCATTATCAGGCAACATTGTGAGCAATCAAATTACTTGCCTGTCAGGCTGCCCTCTTGCAGATAACGCCTCATTAGGAGTCAGCGAATGCGTCCTTTTGACTGCTAACAATGCTATCGGAACACAAATGCTTTCTTACGAAGCATGTGATGAATTTGGCACTTGCGAGACGGTTATTTTGAATGTTCAAATTCAAAATACCTTTGCTTCAGCATCGCCAATTGCAGAAAGAGACTATATACAAACTGCTCAAAATGAACGTGTTACGTTCGATGTGGGCAGCAACGACACTTTTAACGGAGACTTGAGTAGCCTCGATGTAATCACCAAGCCAGAGCAAGGTCGCATACAGGTCAATCGTGATTTGACGTTTACCTATGTGCCAAAACGCACCTTCTGCGGCGAAGACTATTTCCACTACCAAATTTGCAATGATATGGGTTGTGATGTCACCACAGTGAGCATTAAAGTGGATTGTAGCGACATGGTGGTTGTATCAGGTTTCTCTCCAAACAACGATGGTATCAATGACTACTTTACAGTCAGCGGAATTCAGCAATACGAAAACAAAGTAACTGTTTTCAACCGCTGGGGCAACGTCGTTTTCGAAAAGGAAAACTACGAAAACGATTGGCAAGGCACCTACAACGGAGCCGGATTGCCATCGGGCGTTTACTACTACGTAATCAATTACAACGGCGAAAAAATGACAGGCTATGTTGTCATCAGACCATAAGCTAAATCGCTACTAACAAAATATTATCGTATTTGAATTTTATCCAAAATTAAAATTAGGCGGCTCGTTTCGAGTCGCCTTTTTTTATGCCTCCCAAAACGAGTTCGGGACAAGTTATCACCAAATTGAATGGCTGGTAATTATTTTACTCATTTATAATTTTCTTTTTAATTTTTTTTCTCCCTTTCGGGAAATAATTTCTGAGCTTATATTCATATTGGAAAGTTATCCTCTCGCCCCTTTAGGTATTGAAAATAGACCTTGCTTATCAAAATTATGAAGCACTGAAAGTGCAAAAGCAATAGCGAGGGCATCGCCCTCGGTCTAAATAATATCCCAACATTTAGCCCTGAAGGGGCGAAAGAGTATTAACCTTCTTCACTCACACCACGCTCGCTCCACTCGCGCCAACCTCTTGGTTGGTGTGCCTGATCTGTTGGCGTCTTCGCCAACGTTGGCTTGGAAGCCAACTGATGCCTCACACCAACCAAGAGGTTGGCGCGAGCTGTGATTTGCCGAAAGGCATCCAAAATCGTTTCTTTGCGAAAAAATGGAACCCAACATGGCAAAAAGATTTAGAAGAGGACATCAACAACAATCGGGCAGTAGCCGTCTTTATACTGTAATTATTATCGTCGCTGTAATTGGCGTCGTGCTTTGGCATACGATAAAGGATTTCTCAGAAGGATACGATTCTGGATCGGATGAAGCCGTAACGGAGCAAACCGATTGGAAATTCCTACCCAATAACAAAGACGGCAAAACCGTCA
>CALCJP010000228.1 GCA_937967625.1 uncultured Saprospiraceae bacterium | reverse complement strand
GCAAAGTCGAAATGCTGAGAACAAAAATTTGAAAATCCTACGTTGCTATTTCCGTTCTCAACTCTGCTCGGACTCCGATTTAAAAACCGTACCCTGAGCGGAGTCGAAGGGAACATTCATAAACTACCAACTTCCCTTTTGCAAATCCTTTATTTCCTCATCACACAAGTATATTACTTCGCAATTAAAATTGCAGCGCTTTTCAATCCCAAAGCAAAGTTGGCGGTTGAAGGCAGAAAAGGAATCTTCAAAAAATTAGCTGCACAAAATTTCCAACCCAATCAATGGATTTGGCTACACTGCGCCTCTCTCGGTGAGTTCGAGCAAGGACGCCCCATCATCGAAAAAATCAAAGTCAATCATCCCTCTCAAAAAATCCTTTTGACCTTCTTCTCCCCTTCCGGCTATGAAATTCGGAAAGATTATGAGCACGCGGATTTCGTTTGCTATTTGCCTTTTGATAGTCATTCTAATGCGAAGCAATTTTTAAAATTGGTTCAACCTCGATTGGCGATTTTTGTCAAATATGAGTTTTGGCATTTCTACCTTAAAGAGCTAAAGCAGGTGCAAATTCCTACTGTTTTGGTATCAGCCATTTTCCGAAAGGAGCAGGTCTTTTTTAAATGGTATGGCGGATTTTTTAAAGAGATGCTTTCTGCCTTTCGGCAAATATTTGTTCAGGACTCCCCTTCCGCCGAGCTTCTAAATGACAATGGTTTTGCAAAAGTTGCCATCGCAGGAGATACACGTATCGATCGGGTTTTAGATATCGCTTCCGCGAAAAAGTCGTTTCCTAAAATTGAAGTTTTCTTAAATGAAAAGTTTAAGCATCGTCTCTCGAATGAAGACGATGCGCCACAAATGACCGCATCGACCTTTTCGAGAGACGATGCTCAAAATGGTGGGTCTTTCCAAAAAACATTAATTATTGGCAGTTCGTGGATTGAGGATGAAAAGGTGCTTTTCCCCTTCCTCAATCAAAAACTTCCTGATGATTGGAAAGTCATCATCGCTCCTCACGACATTGGCGAAAGCCGATTGAAGGAGATTGAATCAATCTGTGAGTTGCCACATATCAGATACTCCCATTTGACGAAAGTCAGCGAGGCAAAGGTTTTAATTATTGACAATATTGGAATGCTATCGAGTTTGTATCAATATGGAACCATCGCTTACATTGGTGGAGGTTTTGGTTCAGGTATTCACAATACATTGGAGCCGATTGCATTTGGGCTGCCAGTGATTTTTGGGTCAAAGTTTCAGAAATTTAGGGAAGCAAAGGAATTGGTGAAATCAGGAGGTGGCTTTTCGATTTCGAACCAGGGTGAGTTTGAGGAGGTTTTTGAGCGATTATTAAGTAATAGAGAAAATGCATCGACTGCTGCAATGGATTATGTGAAAAAGAATAAAGGTGCTACTGAACAGGTTTATCAATATTTGAAGGATGAATTATTGGACTAAGGCAATACCTAAAGCCACACGTTATTATCCCACTTAGAGGAAGCTCCAGAGTAGCGGAAATATTTGTAGAAAACTTTATATATTTTTTCATCCAAGCTCCAGGGGAGCGATTATATAAACGCCTCTCTGAGGCTCAATCATTATAGAAGGAAGTTCATCTTTGAATTTTTTTTGCCAAAAAGTGGGTGACCCGTACTTTGGTAAGGCAACAATTTTGGCTAAAACTCCAATGTAGCACCAACCCCAACCGCATTTCCCGTAAAGGGAATAAATTCATATTGAGGGCGGATTTTCATGGTGAGGTCATCGTCGATGTCGAAGTCCATGAGGTGGGCAGCGACGTAGGATTCGAGCATTTGGGCTAAATAAACTGCACCTATCCCAATGGCAGTTTGCTGGCGAAATTTATCAAATCGGTCTCGAAAATTTCTTAGAGCAGTATCACTCGGATTAACCGGATCTCCATCGGCTGTAAAGCGGGTGAACTCATGAATCTCTCCATTTCGCTGGGCTTTAAAGGCATCTCGATAGCGAACATAAGTTCGATGATTGTCTCTGGTAAAATAGCCTAAAGCAAACAGCCCACCGTAGGTGATTGGCAATTTCAACCAGGCATATTTTCGATTGTAAACTTGACCGCCACCGGGGATGAGCGACCATAAAACTGCTTTCTTTGGGTTAGGAAGCCATTTTTCTTTGGCAGGTTTATTTGAATCGTTTGTGTCGGATTCTATGACTTCGTTTTCAATAGCTTTGATTTGTTGGCTGATCGAATCGGGTTGTTGTGCAAATCCATTTGCCGAAAGGCAAATGGAAAAACCAACTACGAATAACCAATCACGAAACGCCATTCTAATCATTATCTAAAGAGTCTAACAAACGGTTCAATTCCTTCGTGGAACTAAACGGAATCGTTATCGCTCCCTTGCCTTTGGAGTTGACTTTTAACTTCAATTTTTTCATTCCAAAGAATTCCTGAAACTGACGCTGTACGTCTCGATATTCACTTGGCAATTCGTCCTGTGGCTTTTTGCCTGATTTGGAAAGGGTGTATAATTTGACCAATTTTTCAAGATCACGAACCGATAGTTTTTCATTGACGGTTCTTTTGTAGAGCATGAGTTGCGTAGTAATATTTTCGATTCCAGCCAATGCGCGGGCATGTCCCATGCTAAGGTCTCCTTTCTTTATGGATTGCTGAATTTCTGGTGGCAACTTGAGAAGGCGTAGGTAATTGGTGATACTACTACGCTTCTTCCCTACTCTTTCTGCCATGACTTCATGGGTGAGTTTGCACTCATCAATCAGGCGTTGGTAGGTGATGGCAACTTCTATTGAATTCAGGTTTTCACGCTGGATGTTTTCCACCAAAGCCATCTCGATCATCTCCTGATCGTTGGCAAGGCGAATGTATGCTGGCACCTCTTTTAGGTCAGCCAATTTTGCTGCACGCAGACGTCGCTCTCCCGAAATCAATTGGTATTCCTTTTCGCTCATTCGGCGAACGGTGATGGGTTGAATTAAGCCATGCACCTTGAGTGAATTGGCTAATTCTTCCAACGCGACGGGGTCGAAATCTGTCCGTGGATTGTATGGGTTGACTTCTACTTGTTCGATAGGAATCATCGCCACAGCAGCGCTCAATTCTTTGACTGCTGCTTTTTTCTTTTTGACTGGTGTTTTCTCGTTGATGTTAGAAAGTAAGGCGTGTATTCCCTTCCCTAATTCTTTCTTTTTGACTTTTGCCATTGGTTGTATTTATTGACTACCTACTGTTCCCTGAGCGGAGCCGAAGGGAACAATCACTTCCTTTTGATTTTGGCTTCGACTCCGCTCAGCCAACAGTTGGCATGTTATGCTAAAATTTCATCCTTATTTTTAATCAAAAACTCTTGTGCTAAATTCAAAAAGTTAGCCGCTCCTTTGCTGCCGGCGTCATATAAAATCACGGGCATGTGCAAACTTGGTGCTTCTCCAATTTTTGAATTTCGATGCACTATGGTTTCAAAAACATAATCGTTGACAGAGTTTTTGACTGCTTCGACCACAACTCCTCCCAAACGCAAACGCGCATCATACATCGACAACAAAATGCCTTCCACTTCGAGTTTTGGATTCAATCTTTCTTTGACTAATGAAATCGTATTTTTCAATTTGCTCAATCCTTCCAAGGCGAAAATCTCGCATTGCACCGGCACTAAAACCGAATCGGCTGCGGTGAGGGAATTCAAGGTTATGATTCCCAAAGAAGGTAGGCAATCTATGAAAATGTAATCGTACTCATCTTTCACCTTTTCGATGATTCCTTTCATGATGAACTCGCGATTTTCCATAGTGACTAATTCGAGTTCGGCACCGACGAGGTTGATATGGGATGGCAGCAGGTGTAGATTCGGAGTAGAGGTTTCGATGATGACATCGTTAGGGTGCATTTCGTTGACCAAGCAATCGTAAATGCTTTCCTCCAAATCATCTGAATTGACGCCTACGCCTGAACTGGCATTCGCCTGTGGGTCGGCATCGACCAACAAAACCTTCTTTTCCAAAACTGCCAAACATGCCGCCAAATTGATAGAGGTTGTGGTCTTTCCGACTCCTCCTTTTTGGTTGGCGATTGCGATTATTTTACCCATAGAAGTTATTCTTTTACCCCCTCCGCCCCCTAAAGGGGGAACTTTCAGTAGCATTTGCAAACTGTAAGTTGTTTCAAACGAAACGATAGGTTCCCCCTTTAGGGGGCGGAGGGGGTCGATTAAAATTCCAAACTTTTCCCAATTCCCATCAGGATCAAATTTTTATTTCTTGCTTCGAATTTTGCTTTGGCTTTCGCCGAATCAATTTCAATGTAGCCAAAAGTATCAAAATGACAACCGATGATTTGATTGCATTCGATGAAATCAGCGGCGATGGAGGCATCTTCGTAGCCCATCGTAAAGTTATCACCAATCGGAAGAATTGCGAAATCTAACTTCGGACAAGTCATCGGAATCAATTTCATGTCCATCGTCAAGGCAGTATCTCCGGCGTGGTAAAAACAGCCCTCTTTATTCCAAATCACAAATCCGCCTGGGTCTCCTCCGTTGCTGCCGTCAGGCAAAGTGGAGGTATGCACGGCATTGACATATTTGCACCAGCCGAAAGGGAATTGCCACTTTCCCCCATGATTGAGCGGATGGTTTTTGACATCTTGTTTTCCAGCCCAAGTTGCGATTTCGTAGTTAGAAATTATCATCGCTCCAGTTCGCTTCGCGATTGGGATAGCATCAGCTACATGGTCTCCGTGTCCGTGAGTTAATAAAATGTAGTCGGCTTCGATGTCTTTGGGGTCGATATTCGCCAAAGGATTTCCGGTAAGGAAAGGGTCAATGACTACTTTTTTGCCCATGGTTTCAACGATAAAGCCTCCATGTCCCAAGTATGTTAATTTCATTCGAAATCTCTTTATTTTAAAATGCGGACGAAGATACGCCTATTCAAGTACTTCAAATAAAAAAGCCGAACAAAAAAGATTTTGTCCGGCTCTACTCTCACTAAACTCTAACTTAAAACGTAATTTTTTTGGCTTGGGAAAGGGTCTCATTCACTAAACACTTTAGAATCCCAAACCCCCTATGGCTTCGGATTTTTTCTTACTACAATGTCACCATAAGTAATTTTGACATAGACTCCTGGTATTTGCTGCTGCCCAGGCGTATAGACCGCATGGCGTTTGGTGTCGTTATTTTCAACAAAATTGATTTTTAATTCTTCTGGCAAAGTGATTTCTCCGAAATGGGATATCAACTCATAACCTGACTCCGTCGGTTCTGGGTTAAAGAGATAGACATCTGCTTTTTCTGCTTCGATGTTGAGGTCAATCAGGCGATTGTCAGCGAAGACCTTGATGAGTCCATATTTGGATTTGATGTCGTATTTTCCTTGAAGTCCTTTGAGCGTTACATTGGAGCGGTGCGATTCGATTTTGACATTTCCGTTAAGGAGTTCGCCAAAAATATCCCCGAAGCGGGAGACGATTCCGATATCACCTTCGATATTATACATATTGATGGGCCCAAATTGGGAATTGACATCCAAATTTGCAGAAAGGTTTTCGACATCTGTTTTGCCGAAGTAATTGGACATCTGCACCGGGCAATCCGTTGGTACTTTAACGAAATATTGCGCCGTCAATTCTGATTTCGCTTTCGCGGAACCCGCATAATAGTTTCTAATCAGAATTCGATCTGACTCCTCTTCGAAAGTAAAGTTGAATGATTTCAACTCATTTTCGGCGACCGACCGATCTGGATTTTTTGCGAAAAGGATTATCGAAACTACTACTTGTGGCTGATCCCAAGTTTCGACTTTGATTTCCGCTTTTTCGCCCTCGACGACTACTGTCTGCCCTTTTTGAAAAGTGAATTCCTTATTGGTAGATTTAGAAACTACCTGCAAGGTGGTTTGCGCATTGGCGGAAGCCAATCCGAAAAGAAATACGATGAATAGGAATTGCTTAATCATCTTTGATTAATGTTTTTTTTGTTATCTCATTCGTTTGTTCCCTTCGGCTTCGCTCAGGGAACGGTCGAAAGCTCGCAACCGTTGGCTGAGCGAAGTCGAAGTCAACAATCACAACAACGCAATCATCTGTTTAAACACTTCTGTTCGTTCCATCTCAATGGAAGTCAATTCAGAAATCAATTGGGCATTGGTATTGAACTCACTGATGGCAGAGGACAACTCCTCGTGCGCCATGTTGAGTTCATCAAATTCAGATTTCAGTGATTTGAATATATCATTGTTGCAGAGGTAGTCACGTGCGGCACAGATTTCTTCAATCATTGCGAACGCTTCGTCATCTGCCTCTAAGTTGTTTATTTGAATTCGGTCATCCAATACCTCTTCGCTGTAAGCGAATTCGGTGCCTTCAACGGGATTTTGGCGAAAGCCGAAATAAAAACCCACTACCAAAAGCAGCGAAGCTGCAATTGCTAAAACAGGTCGCAACCTACGTATGATGGGTTGTTGACTTTCACTTTCAGGCAATTGACTTTCAAGCCCCTTCCAAACGGATTCGGGAGCTTTGTGTACAGGTAGCTTTTTGAGGGCTTCCTGCAAAGGCTTATCTGCCTCGTCTTGTTCGAGTTCGAAGTTGATTTTTTCCCAGATGCTTTCCGGTGCTTGATGCGCCGGCAAGTTTTTTAGTGCTTTTTTCAAATTCTTTTCGTTGTCCATGATTAGACTTATTTACTCGTAAAATTTAAGCGTTTCGCGCAGTTTTCTTTTCGCATAATATAGTTGTGATTTGGAAGTACCTTCTGAAATATCAAGTAGTTTTGCCACGTCTTTGTGCGCGTAGCCCTCTACTTCGATGAGTGTAAAAACCGTCCGATATCCCTCTGGCAATGCCATGATTGCTTTCTCCAAATACTCCACATCTAAGCTATGTCCCCACTGAATGTGGTCTTCCTTTTTGATGTGTTCTATCGGATCGTATTTTACCTTTTTCTTGATTTTTGTGTATGCCGTTCTCACCACAATGACCTTAATCCATGCGCCCAAAGTCGATTCACCACGGAAAGAATGCATGCCTCGATAAACCTTCATAAATGCGTCTTGCAAAATCTCCTCTGCCAACCCGTGGTCGCCTGCCACTCTGTAAGACAGGGTGAACATCGCGTCTTTATACTTGTCATAGAGCGCCCTTTGCGCATATCTGTCGTTAGATAAGCACCCTGCTACAATTTCCTTTTCTGTCATCATTGTTGTGCGAGGCATTTCGACTTAGTGGTTTTGCAATAAAGTGTATTCATCTTGCGAAGATGGTTGTATTGGTTTGAAAAAAAAATGAGAAGATGAGTAACTTTTCTATTGAAAAATTTTGTTCAAAGGGAAATTATCTGTGTGAATGTGGGTAAAAATTAAGTTCAAATTTTAGCTAACTTCCTCGCTGCCTTCCCCAACACCTCCTCCGTCTTTGCAAAACACATTCGCACTACTTTCGCGTTGGTCTGTTTCGTACAAAAAGGAGAGATCGGAATCGTCGCTACCTTATGCTCTTTGGTGAGCCATTTGGCGAAAGCCACATCATCTAAATCAGATATTTGACTATAGTCAAATAATTGAAAATAGGTGCCTTCAGAAGCGATAGGTTGGAATTTAGACTTCTTCATTTTGTCCAAAAAGAAATCTCTTTTGGTCTGGAAAAAATCGGGCAATTTTTCAAAATAAGATAGGTTTTCTGAAAACTCAGCGATGGCGTATTGCATCGGGGCATTGACCGAGAAGACGTTGAATTGGTGGACTTTTCGGATTTCTTGTGTGATTTCAGGTGGAGCTACGACGTATCCTAATTTCCAACCGGTGGCATGAAAAGTCTTTCCGAATGAGTAGGTGCAAATGCTTCTTTCGCGCAATTCGGGATAACTCAAAACGCTGCGTGGTTGCTGCCCATCAAAGACCAAATGCTCATAAACCTCATCGCTAAGAATCATGATATTGGTTCCCTTCGTGATTCGAATTAGCTCTTGAAAATCTTCATCAGAAAAGACCTTACCCGTCGGATTATGCGGATTATTGATGATAATCATTTTCGTGTCTCGCGAAAACAAACGATTCAAATCCGCCCAATTGATTTTGAAATCGGGCGCTTGCAAAGTGTAAGGAACGGCATAAGCACCGCACAACTGAATCGACGGCACATAAGAGTCATAAGCAGGTTCGACCACGATGACCTCATCGCCCGGATGAATCAGTGCCGTGATGGCATTCGAAATCGCTTGTGTGGCGCCTGCGGTTACCGTTATTTCCCGAAAGGGATCAATAGAAGCGCCATGAAAATGATTGATTTTTTTGGAAAGCATTTGATTCAATTCCGGTGCCCCTTGCATGGGCGCATATTGATTTTTGCCGGCTTTCATGTAGTGAGCCACCAATGCTTTTAACTTCGTGGGAGCGTCAAAATTGGGAAACCCCTGAGAGAGGTTTATCGCCTTTTCTTCCTTCGCCAAAGCCGACATCACAGTGAATATCGTCGTCCCTACATTTGGCAATTTTGACTTGTTGATCATGATAAAGTTGTTTTCTCGAACCACAAATTAACGAAAGGTTTTTAAATTTTCATCTTTGCTTGAAATATGGATTATCCGATTGCAACCGAAAGGAGTCAACACTATCTGTCTCCCTTTGGAGGGAGATGTCGGAAGACAGAGGGTGGAATTACATTTTACGAAAGTGAATTCCACCCCCTTTATCCCCCTCCAAAGGGGGAAATGTAACTCTTTGAAACCTTCCAGATCACACCAAGCAAACTTCCAAATTGTAATGTAAAAATTTTCAAATATGGACATCAACAAAATAAGAAACGAAACGCCCGGCGCCAAATATGTCTGCCATTTCAACAATGCAGGCGCAGCGCTCCCTGCCCACGACACGGTGCAAGCCATTACCAATTTCATCAACAAAGAGGCACGAACGGGCGGCTATCGAATGCAATTCAGCAACGAGGCTTTGCTCCAAGGGTTCTATCAAAACGCAGCGAAACTCATCAATGCTTCACCAGAGGAAATTGCTTTTGTCCATGACGCCACCACCGCACAAAACAAAATTCTTTATTCACTTCCGTGGAAACGCGGGGACGTGGTCGTCACCACCGAGCAAGAGTATTCGAATGGCTATCTGAGCTTGCTTCATTTGAAAAAAACACGAGGTATAAAGATTCGCGTGGTGCCTGGAATTTATACGATGGAGGAGTTTGAATCTTACTTGGATGAAAATGTGAAATTGATTTCAGTGGCGCATATTCCGACGAGTTCGGGGCAGATTTCGCCTGTGGAGGAGATTGGCAAATTGGCAAACAAGTACAGCATTTTATTTTTATTGGACTCCTGCCAATCGGTTGGACAGCTGCCCCTCGATGTCCAAAAAATAGGATGTCATTTCGCGACAGCGACGGGGAGGAAGTATTTAAGGGGGCCGCGTGGCACTGGTTTTTTGTATGTCAATAAATCGACTTGGGACCTCCTTTCGCCCGACCGAATTGAGGCTTGGTTCGCCAATTGGGAGAGCAAAACCAAATACTCTTTCGACAAATCAGCGAAAATGTTTGAGGGCTTCGAAAAGCCTTATGCCCTCCTCGCCGGACTTTCGACGGCGATGGATTATCAAAATCAATTGGGCATCGAAAACACTTGGCAACGCATCCAATCTCTTTCTTCTTCCTTACGGAAAAAACTGGATGGTTTGAAAAAAGTGCGCGTCGTCGATCCGCCCACTCCCCTCTCAGGAATTGTCACTTTCGTGAAAAAAGGAATCACTTCCGAAAGCATGGGTCAACAATTGCTTTCGCAAAACATTAATATCTCTGGCACCGCTCGTTTTAGCGCCTTGCTCGATTTGAAACGAAGGAAATTGCAAGAGGCATGTCGCGCTTCGGTACATTATTATAATACTGAGGAGGAGATTGAGAAATTGATTAAAGCGGTTGACGCGGCAAAGTAAAAACCAATCGTAGCCTGAGCCTGTCGAAGGCAGAAATTGAAGGTTCGAGGTTTTGTTTGTTCCCTTCGGCTCCGCTCAGGGAACCGTTTCAGCCTCCGACCGTTGACTGAGCGAAGCCGAAGTCAACAACCGAATTTCTGCATCTTTGTTTTCCCTTCCGCTTCGCTCAGGGAACGGTTTCAGACTCCGACCGTTGACTGAGCAGAGCCGAAGTCAACAACAAAAAGAACAGTTAAAAAAACCGGACTCCGATAACAAAACAACTGACTACCAATAAATTACAAACATGAAATTATTTCAAATATCCATTTTTCTACTTTTCCTAAATCTCAATTGTATGTCTCAAGAG